>JBEIHU010000132.1:0-11343 GCA_040381175.1 Burkholderiaceae bacterium | reverse complement strand
TCGCGGTGCTGCAGATGACCAGCAATCCGGAAGTCGCGGCCGTGGCGAAAGAAGTTCGCGCCCGGCTCGAACGTGTGCGATCGGCGCTGACCCTTGCAGGTCCCGCCTGAGCGGCGGCCTCGCGATGTCGTGACCGCAACCGAAGGGTCGAAGGCAGACCCGCATGGCGGGGCTTGACATTCCAATGAGGGAAGGGATCAAGCTCGTCACGCGCTGTCACTTCGCACATGCGCTGAGAGGACATGAACATGGACCACACCGCAACAACGACAGTTCTGCGCCCAAGGCCACCGCACCCGTGGCGTCGCCCGTGGGGGGCCACGCTATCGATGGTGGTGCCGATCGCAGCCTTCTTCGTGCGGCGTGAGCATTGGGGGCACATCGCCGGCTCCTGGCTCTACTTGTTGCTTCCGGCCTGTCCCGTCATTCACCTTTTTCATCGGCACGGGGGACATGGACCTCGGACCGGAAAGGAGTAGCACCGTGGACATGCACACACACTCCCACCGCCACGATCATGCCGAGCAGACCGATGTGCCGAAGCATGCGCAACAACCGGACGACGACGCAGCCAACCCTGCGCTTCAGGACCCGGTCTGCGGCATGCCTGTCACCGAGGCGTCGACGCACAAAGCCGAACATGCCGGCCGGCCCTACTGGTTCTGCAGCGCCGGATGCCGCACGACGTTTCTGGCGAACCCGCAGAAGTACCTGGCGCCAGTTGCGGCCGACCCGCCCGCGCCGGCCGCGGAGGCGTCCCCAGCGCCCGCAGCTACAGCCCCGGTCGCCGCCGACACCATCTACACGTGCCCAATGCACCCGGAGATTCGCCAGGATCAGCCTGGCGACTGCCCCAAGTGCGGCATGACGCTCGAGCCCGCGCTGCCCAGCCTGGACGACGAGGACAACCCGGAACTGGCGGACTTCACGCGCCGCTTCTGGTGGACGCTACCGCTGACGGTGGTGGTAGCGGTGCTGGCGATGTTCGGCCATCAGCTGGGCTGGATGGCCATGGGCACGCAGAGCTGGCTGGAACTGGTGCTGACGGTACCGATCGTGCTGTGGGCCGGCTGGCCGTTCTTCGTGCGGGGGGCGAAGTCCGTCGTGAACCGCAGCCCCAACATGTGGACGCTGATCAGCCTGGGCACAGGTTCGGCTTTCGTCTATAGCGTGGTGGCCACCGTCGCGCCACAGGTGTTCCCGGACTCCTTCATCTCGATGGGCCGCGTCGCCGTCTACTTCGAGGCCGCGGCGGTGATCATCTCGCTGACGCTGTTGGGCCAGCTGCTGGAGCTGAAGGCGCGCGCGCAGACCTCGGCGGCGGTCAAGTCGCTGCTGGATCTGGCCCCGAAGACGGCGCGACACATCGCGGCGGATGGCACGGAAGAGGACATTCCGCTGAACCATGTGCACGTCGGTGACAAGCTGCGCGTGCGGCCCGGCGAGAAGGTGCCCGTCGACGGTGTGGTGGTCGAAGGCAGCAGCGCGCTCGACGAATCGATGCTGACCGGCGAGCCGCTGCCCGTGACCAAGCGCGTGGGCGACAAGCTCATCGGCGCCACGCTCAACACCAGTGGCGCGCTGGTCATGCAGTCCGAGCATGTGGGTTCAGCCACGGTGCTGTCGCAGATCGTGCAGATGGTGGCCCTGGCGCAGCGCTCGCGCGCACCGATGCAGCGCATGGCCGACGCGGTGGCGGGCTACTTCGTCTACGGCGTCGTGACGGCAGCGGTGCTGACATTCTTTGGGTGGGGCCTGTTCGGGCCCGAGCCCAGCTGGGTCTTCGGCCTGATCAATGCCGTGGCGGTGCTGATCATTGCCTGCCCCTGCGCACTGGGCCTGGCCACGCCGATGTCGATCATGGTCGCCACTGGCCGCGGGGCCACGCACGGCGTGCTGTTCCGCGACGCGGCGGCGATCGAGAACCTGCGCAAGGTCGACACCCTCATCGTCGACAAGACCGGCACGCTGACCGAAGGCCGGCCCCGCTTCGAGAAGGCGATCGGCGCGAACGGTTTCGAAGCCGACGAAGTCTTGCGCCTGGCCGCCAGCCTCGACCAGGGCAGCGAGCATCCGCTGGCCGCGGCCATCGTGACGGCAGCGCGCGAGAAGACCCTCGTGCTCGACAAGCCCGAGCAGTTCGACTCCGCGTCCGGTATCGGCGTGCGCGGGACGGTCGCCGGCAAGGCCCTGGCGTTGGGCAACACCGCGCTGATGGAACAACTCGGCGTCGACGTGGCGCCGATGGCGGCACAGGCCGAGGCCCTGCGTGCCCAGGGCGCCAGCGTGATGCACCTGGCCGTCGACGCCCGACTCGCGGGCATCCTGGCGGTGTCCGACCCGGTCAAGGCGACCACGGCCGAAGCGCTGGCGACGCTGCGCAAGGCCGGCATCCGCGTCGTCATGGCCACCGGTGACGGCCTGACCACGGCGCGGGCCGTGGGGCAGCGCCTGGGCATCGAAGAGGTGCACGGCGAGGTCAAGCCCGCCGACAAGCTCAAGCTGGTCGAGAAGCTGCAGTCCGAGGGCCGCGTCGTCGCCATGGCTGGCGACGGCATCAACGACGCCCCGGCCCTGGCGCGCGCCGATGTCGGCATCGCCATGGGCACGGGCACCGACGTGGCGATGAACAGCGCGCAGCTCACGCTCGTCAAGGGCGACCTTCGCGGCATCGCCACGGCCACGGCCCTGTCAGTGGCCACCGTGGCCAACATGAAACAGAACCTGGCCTTTGCCTTCGTCTACAACGCGCTCGGCATTCCTCTGGCCGCCGGGCTGCTGTACCCGTTCACCGGCTGGCTGCTGTCGCCAATGATCGCGGCGCTGGCGATGAGCCTGAGCTCGGCGTCGGTGATCGGCAATGCGCTGCGCCTGCGCGGCGCTGCATTGAAGCAGGACTGACCGCAGGCACGGCGATGGACATCGCTGCACACACGCTGTGGGCTGCTGCTGGCGCTGCGCTATTGCATCGTCGACGACCACTGTCGCGCAGCACCGTGGTGTTCACGCTGGTGCTGGCTGCATTGCCCGATGTGATCCATCTGCTGCCCATCGCAGGCTGGTGGCTGTTCGCCGACGGATCCTTTGTTGCGCTGCGTGGTTATGCCGTGGCAGCGCCCGGACAGGAACCGGTTCTGCCGCAGCTGGTCGGCTTGTGGTCGCACCACCTGCATTGCGTGATGCACAGCGCGCCGATTGCCGCGCTCGTCACAGGGGTTGTCTGGGCGGTGCGGCGCGCATTCTGGATGCCACTGCTGGGTTGGTGGTCGCACATCGTGATCGACGTCTTCGCGCATTCGGCCGACTACTACGCAGTGCCGGTGCTCTATCCGTTCACGGAGCGCGGCTTCGATGGCATCGCGTGGAACACACCCTGGTTCATGACCCTCAACTACGTCGTGCTGGCGCTCACTGGCCTCTGGCTTCTCCTCACCCGGCGCCGGTCAGTCTGAACCTGCTGAAGCGTGCACGGTCGGGGGTTGACTTCGTACGTCAGCGCACAGACTCCTGCCGTCGGCTCGCGTACCTTGCCCCCTGCCCGACTCGCGTACGGACCAGCGGTTGAATGGCGCCACGCCCGCCACGGCGCTCAAGGCCTACGCGGGGTGCAGCCGCCGGCTGACTGACATGCCAGTTCGACCGGCAGGTCTGTGGCATCGAGATCGTCTTCGCGTAGACCCGCCCACGACCCAAACCCGAAGTTCGAATCGCGCAGTTCCCCGCTCCAAAGCTGCCGATCGCGCTGGACTCGACTATCGCGAATGCCCCAACCTGCGGGCCTCGTGCGGCCCCTGCGGGGCTGTGAGAAAGAAGTCCGAACAGCCAAACAGACAACCGGTCGGATCGTATCGGTCTGACTCAGGCTAACCGACCTCCGTGAACGCAGGTGGGGTTAAGGTTGCTCTGAGTGGCCGGTTCGCCTGGTGCTTGAAGAAGTCCGCGTCAACCCCCAGGCACCATTGCATCCGGCACATGGACGGCATCGCGCAGCGCGACGTCCCCTCACCAACCGCCAATTTCAGGTCCTGAGGCTGCGACGGCGTGCAACAGCAACGATGACAATTTCGACTGCGAGGTTCTGCCCGATGGCCGGCTCAGGGACGACAGTCGCATACGCGCGTCCTGACAGGGCGGCAATCATCGAGGCCTCGGGAGCGGAAATGCCGAGTTCAGCCGAGTTGAGGGCGCTTGCGCTGCCACCAGACGAACAAGCGGCCAGGCGTGGACGACTGGCGCGCACGAGGAAGAAGGTGCCGATCCGATCGACTCAGGCCCGTAGAAGATCGGTTCCGATATCAGCGGCGCCGTCCGCTGTGCAAGAGGCCGATCCGTTCACACACTAGCTGCACTTCGATCCGCCCATGATCGATCCGTTGAACTGATGCAACCAAGGATTCCATGAACAAGCAATCGACATTCAAGCTGTCACTCTTGATGGCCGGCCTGCTGGCGCTGCCGCTGGCGCAAGCGGCGAGCATGAACAAGGCCGACTACAACACCGCCAGGGCCCGAATCGGCGCCGACTACAAGGCCGCGCGCAGCGCCTGCGCTTCTCAGTCTGCCAATGCCAAGGACGTCTGCGTCGAAGAGGCCAGCGCCAAGCAGAAGATGACCCGTGCCGAACTGGAGCACGCCTACAGCGGCAAGCCTGCCGACCAGACCAAGGTGAAGGTGGCCAAGGCCGAATCGGCCTACCCGGTGGCCAAGGAAAAGTGCGACGACCAGGCCGGCAATGCCAAGGACGTGTGTGTCAAGGAAGCCAAGGCCGTCGAGGTCAAGGCCCTCGCCGACGCCAAGATGGGCCAGGAGATCGGTGATGCAAAGGTCGACGCCAGCGAAGCCAGGCGTGACGCCGACTACAAGGTGGCCGTCGAGAAATGCGACGCCTTGGCAGGCGATACGAAAGACAGTTGCCTGAGCGCCGCCAAGCGCACCTTCGGCAGGAACTGAACCCCCAATGGTTGACGTTTGCTCGCGGCCGGCCAGCGGCCGTAATCACCAGGTGGTGCGCGACTGCCATTTCCTAGTCTCGTCCGCCGACGGCATGGTTCGATCAGCCCTGCCTTGATCTGCGTCGTGGCAGCGATGGCAAGATCTTCCCCCGGATGCCGAAGAACAGGGCCAGACGATCGAGAGTGCCGTCGGAGAGCAGCGGCCGCGTCAAATGTCTCGGCTCAAACCGTGACGCAGCTCCATCTCCAGACGCGCCAGTCTGGGGAGCAAGATGCGCTTCCCGAAGGAGTGAATTCATGATCGAACCCTTGCTGCTGACCACCGGGCGAGTCTCGACCTTCTTCGGCAGGCAGCCCCTCACCGGCGCGACGGGCTTCTTCTTCAAACGCGACACCCGGCTGTTCCTGGTGACCAGCCGCCACGTGGTAGCGGATGCGCCGAGCCAGCACTTTCCGAACCGCATCGAGATCGAACTGCACACCGACGCAACCAACCTCACACGGTCTGCCGCGCTGTCGGTGCTGCTGTATCGCGACGGCATGAGCGTCTGGCATCAGGGTCGCGACGCTGGTGGCGAGATCGACGTGGCGGTGATCGAGATCGACCGCGCCGCGCTTCCGCCGACAGTGCTGCTGCACTACTTCACCCCGGCCCAGCTTCAGCATTCTCTGCAGGAGGTCGAGGTCGGAAGCTCCTTGCTGGTGGTCGGCTTCCCGCTCGGTTTCCATGACACCTTGCACCATCTGCCCGTGGCAAGGCAGGCGGTCATCGCGTCGTCGTTCGGGTTGCGCTTCCAGGGGCAGGGTTACTTTGTCACCGATGCGCGCACGCACCGCGGCACCAGCGGCGCGCCGGTGGTGATGCGCGACCCCTCGGGCGACCCGCAGATGCCGTGGAAACTGCTGGGCGTGCACTCCAGCCGCATGGACATCCTCAGCCGCGATCAGCGCGTCGACGAATCGCTGGGTCTGAACAGCGCCTGGTATGCGGACATCCTGCTTACGCTGACTGCCGGCGATTCACGCATACCGGTTCCCGACGAACTGCACGACGCGGACCTCGACGCAGAACCCTAGAAGCGCTTGCGAAATCGCCGTGCCGTCCCGCAGAACCGGCTGCGATCCGGCTGCCGTGCAGGGCCGACCGGATGGGCGTCATCGCCCTCGTCGGTCGGTCCAAGGCCTGCTGGATCAGCCGGGATGCTCTGTGCCGCTTTCTCGAGAACCTCGATCTCGGCGATGGACGAGGCACGCAGCGTTTGGCAGATCTGCGCAGCCGCTTCGGCCGTATCGGCATCGCACGCACCATGCAACACCAGTGCATGGTAGTCACCCATCAGCGTGCCAAGATCCACCGCAGGCTGAGCCTGCAGCAGTCGGGCGGTCGAGGGGCGGCTCAGGCCGGCCTTGTCGATGGGCGCATCTGGCACCGGGGCGTCACTTCTTCTTGTCCTTGCCGACTTCATGCCCGATGACCCCGCCGACCGCGGCGCCGCCGACGGTGCCGATGGCGCTGCCACCCGTCAGCACGGCGCCGCCGACTGCGCCGACGCCGGCGCCGACCGCCGTGCTCTTGTCCTGCTCGGACATGCCCGCGCAAGCGCTCAAGGCCGTCAGGCAGGCCGCCAGCAGTGCGAAGCGGGCGTGGTGTCGAATCGTGTTCATGGGGAAGTCCTCTTGTCGGGGCAGGAAGTGCGGCAGCGACCTGTGGGCGGGAGCTGTCTGCGCATGGCAGACGCTGCCGGAAAGGCATCAGTCTGGAAGCTGCGGTGGCCTGCGCACAGCAGACGGCGGCGACAGACTTCGTAGTCGATGTCCTACGCCGCCTTCTCGCCCGCACTGATGGGCCGCAGCCAGCTCCCATGATTGAATCGGCAGGCCGGTTCACGCTGGCGCCACACACTGCCATCGCGAACGCCCCATGAACGAACCGTTGCCAAGCCCCTTCGACTTCGGCCGCGGCGCCCAGGTTTGCGCCGGTGATGCGCCCGCAGCAAGCGTGCGCCTGCAGATCGATTGCAGGCTGGCCTACCAATTGGAAGGCGACTGCGAATTCGTGTTTCTCATCCACGTCGAACGCCACATGGGCCAGAGTCTGGTCGAGGAAGCCCTGAACATCGAGCCGCCACTTCCCTACCGCAGCTACACCGATGAGCATTCCGGCAACCGCTTCATGCGCCTGAGCGCAGGCGCCGGCGCGCTGACGGTGAACTATCACGCGGTGGTCGACCGGCTGATCGACGCCGTCGATCCGAACGCCCCGGAAGTGGCGGTGCGCGACATGCCGGACGATGTGCTGCGCTATGTATTGCCCACCCGCTACTGCGAGTCGGACCTGCTCGGCCCGGTGGCGCAGCAGATGTTCGGCACCCTGCACGGCGGCCACTCCCGGGTGCGTGCCATTTGCGACTGGGTCCATGACAACGTCAGCTACCGCGTTGCCTCAAGCAATGCCACCACCACGGCACGCGATGTGTTCCTGCAACGCGCAGGCGTGTGCCGCGACTACGCGCACCTGGCGGTGACCTTCTGCCGGGCGTTGAACATTCCGGCCCGGCTGGTCAGCGCCTATGCGCACTTTGACGAGCCGCCGCCTGACTTCCATGCCATTTTCGAAGCCTACCTGGGCGGGCGCTGGGTGCTGTTCGATCCGTCCCGCATGGCGCCAGTGCACGCAGTGGCGCGGCTGGCCACCGGCCGCGATGCCAAGGACGTGGCCTTCGCCACCATCTTCGGCCCGGCACGCATGGTGTCGATCAGCCCCGAGTTGCTCGTCCTGCCACCGCCCGCCGTGCGTGTAGGTGCAATCCCACACGCTGATGCGCTACCCGGTTAGTTCCTACACGAAGGTTCCGGGGGATACTCCGCCCGGCGGTGCTGTGCCCGACCAGGCGAAGGGCTCCTTGCAAAGGCTGTTTCGCCCACGGCACGGCGCAGAACTTCCATCCCATATCTCGGACGCACAGGACGCCTTGCTGGCCATGCAGCCGCTTCGCACCTTCATCGTCGAAGACAGCCCCGTCATCCGGGAGAACCTTATTGCCACGCTGGAGGAGCTTCTTCCCGTGAAGGTGGTGGGGACCGCGGAGGACGAAGCCACGGCGGTGCATTGGCTGGTCGAGCCTGACCATCCGATCGATCTGCTGATCGTCGATATCTTCCTCAAGCAAGGCACCGGCCTGGGCGTGCTGCGTGCCGCCGCGGCACAGCCGCAATGCAGGCACGTCGTCGTGCTGAGCAACTTCGCGACACCGGACATGCGCAAGAAATGTCTGGATCTCGGTGCGGACCAGGTCTTCGACAAGTCCAACGAGATCGACGCGCTCATCCAGTACTGCGACCGCCTGGCCAACGGCAATGCCAGCCACAGCGGCCACGGCGCATTGGCTTGACTACTGGATCAGGCCGTTCTTCAGCGCGTAGTAGGTCAGGTCGCTGTTCGATTCGAGTTGCATCTTTTCCATCACGCGGGTGCGGTAGGTGCTGACGGTCTTGACGCTAAGCGACATGCTCTCGGCCATGTGGCCGATAGTCTCGCCCTGGGCCAGGCGCAGGAAGACCTGCAGTTCGCGCTCGGACAGCAGTTCATGAGGTGCCTTGTCGCCGCTGCCGCCCAGCGATTCGGCCAGCCGCTGGGCCATGCTGGCGGTGACGTATTTGCGCCCGCGGTAGACGGTGCGAATCGCGCGCACGATCTCCTCGGGGTCGCAGTCCTTGTTCAGGTAGCCGCTGGCGCCTTGGCGCAGCAGCGCGGTGGCGTAGTGCTCTTCGGCAAAGCCGCTCAGGATCAGCACCGGCAGGTCGGGCGCGCGCGCGCGGATCGCCGCCAGCGTGTCCACGCCGCCCTGCCCGGGCATCGAGATGTCGAGCAGCACCACGTCGACTTCGCCTTTGCGGACGATGTCCAGCGCCTCGCGGCCGTTCGCCGCTTCGGCCACGACAACGAAGTCCAGCTGGTCGGCAAAGAACTGGCGCAGTCCGGCACGCACAATGGCGTGATCGTCGACGATAGCGATTCGAATCATATTGGCATGACGATCATCAAATCTCATGATCCCACGTTTTGCGGCTGGGGTGCTGCATGAAGACTGTATTGGTCATCCGGCGCAATCCGCTGCTGCTGATGCTGGCCGCCGCGGCCGCATTGGTGATGCTGTTCATCAGCGAAGGGGCGTACTTTCGTTCAGTGAGCACGCTCAATGCGCTGGGGGCGATGGCACCGGCACGCAGCAGCCTGCAGGGCCTGGAGCGCAGCTTCCTCGATGCCGAGACCGGGCAGCGCGGTTACTTGCTGACAGGCAGGGACGAGTACCTTCAGCCCTACGGAAATGCACTGCACGAAATCAACGCCTACTTTGGCTTCCTGCAGCAGTACTACGCCGACGAACCCGCAGCGCTGGCCCGGTTGGCGCAGTTGCGCAAGGTGTCGGACACGCGCTTGTCCGAGCTGGCATTGAGCATCCGCCTGCACCAGCAGGTGCGCGAGGACGCCACCCGCGACGTTGTGCTCACCGACATCGGCAAGGAACACATGGCGAGCATCCGCGCGCTCACCGCCGAGCTGCTGGCGGTCGAGACGCAGCGCGTCCTGAAGAGCCGCCAGGACGTCTACCGCACGCTGATGTGGTCGCGCGTCGGCATCGCGGCCTTGAGCGGCATCGGCCTGCTGGGCTTGTTCATGTACCTGCGCAAGAGTCTGGCGCTGCAGCTGCATGAGCAGGAGCAGCAAAGGGTGCTGCAGGCCGAGCGCGACCGACTGGAGATCGAAGTCGCGCAGCGCACTGCCAAGCTCACCGAACTGACGCACCACCTGCAGACGGCGCGCGAGGACGAACGCGGCCGGCTGGCGCGTAACCTGCACGACGAGCTGGGTGCGCTGCTCACCGCGGCCAAGCTGGACGCGGCGCGCATCATGCCGCGGCTGGCCGGCAGTGCGCCCGAAGCGCGCGAACGCCTGGTCCACCTGGTCGACACCTTGAACAGCAGCATCGCGCTGGGGCGACGCATCATCGAAGACCTGCGTCCGTCCACGCTCAGCAACCTCGGGCTGGCCACGACGCTGGAGATCCTGTTACGCGAGTTCGGCGAGCGTTCGGGCCTGCAGGTGCATTGCCAGGTCGAGCCGGTCAGGCTGGAGCCGAGCGTCGAGCTGGTGATCTACCGCGTGGTGCAGGAAGCCATCACCAACATCAGCAAGTACGCCAAGGCCAGCCAGGTGTGGATGACCCTCGCCGCAGTCGACGGGCAGGTCGAGGTGTCGGTGCGCGACGACGGCGTCGGCTTCGACACGGCCGTCGAGCATGGCTCGGCTTACGGGCTGGTCGGCATGCGCTTTCGCGTCGAGGCCCAAGGCGGCACGCTGATGCTGCGCTCCCACCCGGGCCAGGGCACGACGGTGCAGGTGCGGCTGCCGCAATCCGGACCGGTGCCGGGCTGAAGGCCATGTGCCTGCGCCAGGTTGTCGGCGCCTTCCTACGCGGCACCGTGGCCGCGGCCGACACGGTCGCGGCAAGCTGGCTTATCGCCTGGTGCTCAGGCAGGCGCGACACTGACCGCACTACTCAACCCAAGAGATGCGCAAGCACCTCAGTCCAGGAGATCCGCCATGCTGCACTACGCCGTCGTCTTCTTCGTCATCGCCATCATCGCCGCGCTGTTCGGCTTCACCGGCATTGCCGCCGGCGCTGCGGGCATCGCCAAGATCCTGTTCATCGTCTTCGCGATCCTGGCCGTGGGCAGCCTGCTGTTCGGCATGTCGTCCAAGCGTTAGGTTGCACCTGCCTGCCCCCCCCACCCACTTCAAATCCCAACCAAGGAATCCTGATGTTTGCCAACCAGACCCCCGAAGTACAGAACAAGCTCGTCGACCAGGCCGCCGCATCGGCCGATCAGGCCATTCGCTCGACCCAACGCGTGGCCAACAACGCGCTCAGCGGCTTGGCCGGCACCGCGCAGGACCTGCGCGACCAGGCTGCACCGATGGTCGACCGTGTCGCTGAACGCGCCAGCGCGCTGGCCCATCAGGGTGTGGACACCGTGCGTGAGCGCAGCCACCAGTTGAGCGAGAGTGCCCATCGCGTGGCCGATGGCACGCGCAGCTGGGTACGCGAGGAGCCCGTAAGGTCGTTGCTGATCGCGGCAGCGGCTGGGGCGGTGGTGGTGGCCTTGCTGACCGCCATGGGCAGGACGGTTCCTCGTAACCCGTAGCCTTGGCACCTGACGTGCGCCGGCCCGCGCAAGGGCCTGGCCACGGCGCACCAGGAAGGCCGTCTGCTGGCGCAGATAGCCGCGGCATGGGCTGGCCAGGATGCGCTTGGGTGCACTGCAGCGAACGGCATGCCGTCCGACAGACAGCGGCGGGCGCCCGCGCCAGGATCGGGCCAACAGGTGC
>JBEIHU010000131.1:0-11530 GCA_040381175.1 Burkholderiaceae bacterium | reverse complement strand
GGGGTGCTGGTAGCCGGGTTGGTGGTCGGCATCTGCGAGAGCCTGGCCTCCGGCCTGCTCGACCCGCTGGTCGGAGGCGGCACGCGCGACGTGGTGTCGTCGGTGATCATCCTGCTGACCGTGCT
This sequence comes from Burkholderiaceae bacterium, assembly GCA_040381175.1. Taxonomy (GTDB): domain Bacteria; phylum Pseudomonadota; class Gammaproteobacteria; order Burkholderiales; family Burkholderiaceae_C; genus Rubrivivax. Next base: position 11,405 of record JBEIHU010000131.1, on the reverse strand, counting down.
GGTGCGTCCGCATGGCCTGTTCGGCCGCGAACACATCGAAAGGGTCTGACATGTTCTATCGCCAGTCGGGCATCCGCCACACGCGCTACACCCAGGACCGGCGGTTGTGGCGCCTGCCCTTCGACCGCAAGCTGGTGGGGCTGATCTGCGCTGCTGCGATCGCTGCGCCCTTCGTGCTGTCCGACCTGTACATTGGCAGCTACCTGATGCCCTGGCTGCTTTGGACCACGGCCGCACTCGGCCTGAACCTGCTGATGGGCACCGCCGGGCAGGTGCACCTGGGCTACGGCGCTGTGATGGCGATCGGCGCCTATGGCTCCATTCACGCGGCCCGCGCCGGCCTGCCCTTCGAACTGGCCGTGCTGGTCGGTGGCGTGCTGGCGGCGTCGATCGGCATGCTCTTCGGTGCGGCGGCGTTGCGGGTCAAGGGCCTGTACCTGGCGGTGTCGACGCTGGCGATGCAGTACATCGTCGACTACACCATCTCGCACGTACCGGCCATCAGCGGCGGCTCTCAGGCGACGCTGCAGGCGCCGCCGGTGAGGCTGCTGGGCTTCACCCTCGTCGGCGATGCGGCCCACTACTGGTTGGTGCTGGCGGTGTGCGCGCTGGTGACGCTGTTCATGCTGAACGTGCGTCGCAGCAGCTACGGCCGCGCGCTGGCCGCGGTGCGCGAGAAGGACTACGCGGCCGAGATCATCGGCGTCAGCACCTTCCGCTACAAGCTGTCGGTGTTCTGGGTCAGCTCCTTCATCGGCGGTGTCGCCGGCACGATGCTGGCCTTCTGCTACTACAAGGCGGTGACGCCGGAGCAGTTTCACCTCGAGCTGTCGATCCAGCTGCTGGCGATCGTGATCGTCGGCGGGCTGGGCAGCGTGCTCGGTTGTTACTTCGGCGCGGCGCTGATCCTGCTGGCGCCGGTGCTGCTGAACAACCTGATCTCCAGCCTGACCGAGGTGTTCGACCTGAAGGTCAGCGCCGACCTGGTGTCGCATGCGCCCCTCATGGTCTATGGCGGGCTGCTCGTCGCCTTCCTCCTGTTCGAGCCGCTCGGGCTAGCGAAGATTTATGACAATTTGCGCAAGTACTTCCTGGTGTGGCCGTTCCGGCACGCCAGGCGGTGACTGGCAAATCTTTGGCGGCGGCTGCCGTCTGGCCTGCAACTAGGAGACAAGAGATGAGCATTGACAGACGCGTTTTCGTGGGCGCATCGGTGGCCGCAGCAACGCTGCCGGCCTGGCAGCTGGCCCAGGCCCAGGATGCCAAGACAATCAAGCTGGGCATGTGCCAGGACTTCACCGTCGTCTACACCTTCGTCACCGCCGAATACAGTCAGGGCCAGCGAGACTACCTGACGCTGATCAACGAGCGCGGCGGCATCAACGGCTTCAAGTTCCAGGCCGATATCGTCGACCACGGCAATGCGCCGCAGCGCGGCATCGAGGCCTACGAGCGATTCAAGCGCGAAGGCGTGATCCTGGTGGACCCGCTGTCCACGCCAGTGAGCCGCGCGCTGGTGCCGCGCGTCCTGGCCGACAAGATCAACATGGTCACCACCTTCTCGGGCCGCAGCGACGCGGCCGACGGCGAGGTATTCCCCTTCGTGCTGCCACTGTCGCCGAGCTATTGGTCGCAGGCCGCGGTACTGATCGACTACATCCGCAAGCAGGACAAGGCCGGGTTGAAGGGCAAGAAGGTCGCGCTGGTGCACATCGACACGCCCTTCGGCCGGGAGCCGATCACGTTGCTGCGGGTGCTTTCCAAGCGCTATGACTACGAATTCCAGACCTATCCGTACCCGCCGCCGGGCACCGAGCAGTCGGCCGTCTGGTCGCAGGTGCGCCGCGCCCAGCCGGACTGGGTGCTGATCTGGGGCGCAGGCGGCGGCCAGCGGGCTTCGCTGACCGAAGCCGGGCGAAATGGCATCCCATTCGACCGGATTGCGTCGGTGGTCTGGCTGAGCGAGAACGAGGTCATGGCTCCGGGTGGCGAGGGCGCCAAAGGCATGCTCAAATTCGAAGGGGTGGCGGGCGGGCGCGATCAGAAGATCATCCAGGCCATCCTGAACGAGGTGCAGACCAAGGGCAAGGGGGCGGGCAAGCCGGAAATCGTCGGCACCACGTACTACAACATTGGCGTGATGGCCGCGGCGCTGATCGTCGAGGGCGCGCGCCTGGCCATTGCCAAGAACCCGGCCGGACCGATCACGGGCGAGCAGTTGAACGAGGGCCTGCGCTCGATCAAGAACTTCACGGCCGAGGGCATGCTGCCGCCTCTCACCATCACCAAGACCGACCATCAAGGCGGTGGCAAGGGCCGCATCGCGCAGTGGGACGGCAAGCGATGGGTGCCGAAGTCGGACTGGGGGTCAGCGGATCAGGACGTCATCTGGCAACTGATCCGCACCGAGTCCTCCGAGTTCAAGAAGTCGGGCAAGTGAGCGCCGCAGCCGCTGTGGCTGCCCCGGCCGCGGGGCCGCTGGCAGGCATCGTGGCGGCGCCGCTGCTCGAGTTGAACAACGTCGAGGTTGTCTACGACAACGTGTCGCTGGCGGTCAAGGGCATTTCCTTGTCGGTACCCCGAGGGCGCTTGGTGGCGGTGCTGGGTGCCAACGGTGCCGGCAAGAGCACGGTGCTGAAGTCGATCAGCGGCCTGCTGGCCGCCGAGCGCGGCAAGGTCTCGCGAGGGGAGATCCGCTGGCAGGGCGCCGACATGCTTGGCATGTCTCCACCCGACCGGGTGCGCCTGGGGTTGGTGCATGTGCTCGAAGGTCGCCGCGTCTTCGAGCACCTGACACCCGCGGAAAACTTGATGGCGGCGGCCTCGATGCACCGCGACCGCCGGCATGTGCAGGGGCTGATTGACAAGGTGTTTACCTGGTTCCCGCGGCTGGCGCAGCGCGCCAAGGCGCAGGCGGGCTACCTCTCCGGGGGTGAGCAGCAGATGCTGGCCATCGGCCGCGGGCTGATGACCGAGCCGCGGCTGCTGATGCTCGACGAGCCCAGCCTGGGCCTGGCGCCGATGCTTGTCGACGAGATCTTCGACATCATCGTGCGCATCAATGCCGAAGCCGGCGTGTCGATCCTGCTGGTCGAGCAAAACGCGGCCGCGGCTCTGGAGGTGTCACACCATGCCTATCTGATCGAGCAGGGCCGCGTGGTCATGAGTGGCGCAGCGGCTGAACTGGCCCGCAACCCGGACGTGCAGGAGTTCTATCTGGGCGCGGGAGCCGGCGTGGACTACCAGGCCGTCAAGCACTACCGACGCCGCAAGCGATGGTTGACATGATCTTCGGCACACCCTGAAGCTGCGCTCCTCCCGGGACGCGGGCCGGCCGGCGGCCGTCAACCGCGGCGGCCGGGGCGGCTGGGGCGGCCGGGAGATCGGGCAGAATGTCCCGCGCCTGATTCTTGCTTTATCGCCCGTCGCCAACCCACCAGCCAGGAGTACCGATGAACACCACCCGCCGCTTGACCCTCAGTGCCGTCGCCCTTGCCGCCAGCGTCGGCTTCAGCCTGCCCGCCTGGGCGCAGAACAAGATCAAGGTCGCTGCCATCTACACCGTGCCGGTGGAACAGCAGTGGGTGAGCCGCATCGACAAGGCGCTGAAGGCGGCCGCCGCGCGCGGCGACATCGAATACGTGTTCAGCGAGAACGTGGCCAACGCCGACTACGAGCGCGTGATGCGCGGCTATGCCGAGAAGGGCCACACGGTGATCTTCGGTGAGTCCTTCGCGGTGGAGGCCGCGGCGCGCAAGGTGGCCAAGGACTATCCGAAGGTCAGCTTCATCATGGGCAGCTCGGGCAAGCCGCAGGCGCCCAACTTCGCGGTTTTCGACAACTACATCCAGGAACCCGCCTACCTGACCGGCATGATCGCAGGCGGCATGACCAAGACCAACAAGATCGGCATGGTCGGCGGCTTCCCCATCCCCGAGGTGAACCGGCTGATGAACGCCTTCATGGCCGGCGCGAAGGAAGTGAACCCGAAGGCCGAGTTCATGGTCACCTTCATCAACAGCTGGTTCGACCCGCCGAAGGCCAAGGAAGCCGCCTTCGCGATGATCGACAAGGGCGCCGACATCATGTACGCCGAACGCTTCGGTGTCAGCGACGCAGCCAAGGAGCGCGGCAAGCTCGCCATCGGCAACGTCATCAACACCCAGGACAAGTACCCCGACACCGTGGTCGCCAGCGCGCTGTGGAACATGGAGCCCACCGTCGACGTGGTGCTGAAGGCGGTGAAGGAAGGCAAGTTCAAGGCCGAGGACGTGGGCAAGTACTCGATGATGAAGTACAAGGGCAGCGAGCTCAGCCCGCTGGGCACCTTCGAGAAGAAGATCCCGGCCGAGCTGGTGGCCAAGGTCCGGGCCCGCGAGAAGGCCATCCTGGACGGCAGCTTCACCGTCAAGATCGACGACAACCAGCCCAAGCCCACTGCCAAGTAAGGCGCCGCGGGCCCGCCCCGATGCCCGGTCCGTGCCGGGCATTTTCTTGGCCTGATGCGATGCCAAGCGAAACCGTCCTGCGCCTTTCGGGCATCACCAAACGCTTCGGCAGCCTGGTGGCCAACGACGCCATCTCGCTGGACCTGGGGCGCGGCGAGGTGCTGGCGCTGCTGGGCGAGAACGGCGCAGGCAAGAGCACGCTGGTGTCGATCCTGTTCGGGCACTATCGCGCCGACGAAGGCGCCATCGAGGTCTTCGGCCAACGGCTGCCGCCCGGCCTGCCCAAGGCCGCGCTGGCCCTGGGCATCGGCATGGTGCACCAGCACTTCACGCTGGCCGACAACCTGAGCGTGCTCGACAACGTGATGCTCGGCACCGAGCCGCTGTGGTGGCCGTTTTCCAAGCGCGCCGAGGCCCGTGCCACGCTGGTCGAGACCGGCCAGCGCTTCGGCCTGGGCGTGGACCCGGACGCGCGCATAGCCGCGCTGTCGGTGGGCGAGCGTCAGCGGGTCGAGATCCTGAAGGCGCTCGTGCGCGGGGCGCGCATCCTGATCCTGGACGAGCCCACCGCGGTACTGACGCCCGCCGAGGTGGATTCGCTGTTCGCCACGCTGCGCCAGCTGGTCGACCAGGGCCTGTCGGTGATCTTCATCAGCCACAAGCTGGACGAGGTGCTGCGCGTATCGCAGCGCATCGCCATCCTGCGCGGCGGCAAGCTGATCGCGGTGCTGCCAGCCGAAGGCGCCGACAAGGCGACGCTGGCCGAGACCATGGTCGGCCGCCAGGTGCACAGGCCGCAGCGGTGCACACGCGCGCCGGGCGCGGTGGTCTGCAGCCTGCAGCAGGCCAGCATCGCCACGCCAGAGGGCCGCCGGCTGCTGGACGGCGTGGACCTGCAGCTGCGCGCCGGCGAGATCATTGCCATCGCCGGCGTGGCCGGCAATGGTCAGCAGGCGCTGGCTGAAACATTGTTCGGCCTGCAGGGCCTGAGCAGCGGCCGGCTGGAACTGCAAGGCCAAGCCATGCCGGCGCGGCCGCGCGACTGGGTGCGCGCCGGGGTCGCCCGCATCCCCGAGGACCGCCATGCGGTGGGCGTGGTCGGCGACCTGCCGCTGTGGGAGAACGCCGTGCTGGAGCGGGTGGCCACGGCCGGCTTCTCGCGCGCCGGCATCGTACGGCGCGGCGCGGCGCAGGCGCATGCGCGGCAGCTGATCCAGCGCTTCGACGTGCGCGGCACCGATGCGCTGGGCGTGCACACCCCGACGCGGGCGCTGTCCGGCGGCAACATGCAAAAGCTGATACTGGGGCGTGCGTTGGTCGGTGACCCGGGCAGCTACAAGCCGCCGACGCTGATCGTCGCCGACCAGCCGACCTGGGGCCTGGACATCGGCGCGGTGGCCTATGTGCACCAGCAGCTTCTCGATGCCTGTGCGGCCGGCGCGGCGGTGCTCTTGATCAGCGAAGACCTGGACGAGATCTTCGCGCTGGCCGACCGCATCGCGGTGCTGCACGACGGCCGCCTCAGCCCGGCCCGGCCCGCGGCCGAATGGACGCTGGCCGGCATCGGCCTGGCGATGGCGGGGTCACGGCATGCACATTGAGAAGCGCGCCACGCCCTCTCGCCGGCTGCAGCTGGCCGCGCCGCTGCTGGCCGTCGGCTTCACCCTGCTGGTCAGCTCGCTGCTGGTGGCCTGGGCCGGTGCGCCCGTGGGCAAGGCCTATTCGCTGCTGCTGGAAGGCGGCTTCGGCAGCACCTTCGCCTGGAGCGAGACACTGACGCGGGCCACCCCGCTGATCCTGACCGGGCTGTCGGCCGCGGTGGCCTTTCGCGCGCGGCTGTTCAACATCGGCGCCGAGGGGCAGCTCTATGCCGGCGCGCTGGCCGCGGTGGCCGTCGGCGGGCTGCACGGCGGCGAGGGCGTCGCGCTGCATCCCGCCGTGCTGCTCCCGGCCATGATGCTCTGCGCCGCGCTGGCCGGCGCCGCACTGCTGCTGGGCCCGGCACTGCTGAAGAGCCGGCTCGGCGTCGACGAGGTGGTGACCACGCTGCTGCTGAACTTCATCGTGCTGCTGTTCGTGTCGATGATGCTCGACGGGCCGATGAAGGATCCGACCGCGATGGGCTGGCCGCAGAGCGTGGCGCTGCAGGACGCCCTGCAGCTGGACAAGCTCGTCGAACGCACCCGCGTGCATACGGGGCTGCTGTGGGCGGTGCTGCTGGCTGCCGTGCTTTGGGCGCTGATGAAGTACGGCACGCTGGGCCTGCAGATCCGTGCGGTGGGCGCCAACGCCCGCGCTGCCGCTTTCGCCGGCATGCCGGTGGCTTGGGTCACCGTGAAGGTGGCGCTGCTGTCGGGGGCATTGGCCGGGCTGGCCGGCGCCATCGAGGTGGCCGGGCGCACCGGCTACGTGACGCTGGACATGTCTCCGGGCTATGGCTACAGCGGCATCGTCATCGCCATGCTGGCGGCGCTGAACCCGCTGGGCGTGGTGGCTGCTGCCGTGTTCGTGGCCGGCATCCTGGTCGGCGCCGACAGCATGAGCCGCGCCGTCAACGTGCCCACCTACATCGCCGACGTCATCGTCGCCGTGTCGCTGCTGGCGATGCTGGTGGCGGCGATGCTGGCGCAGTACCGCATCGTCTTGCGGCGCGCCGCCCATGCTGGCTGAGACCTTCGACTTGCTGACCAGCCTGCCCTTCTGGGTGGCGGTGCTGCGCATCGCCACGCCGCTGATCCTGGGCACGCTGGGCGTGCTGCTGTGCGAGCGCGCCGGCGTGCTGAACCTGGGCATCGAGGGGATCATGGTCGCCGGCGCCTTCGCCGGCTGGCTGGCGGTCTACCAGGGTGCCGGGCTCTGGGGCGGCGTGCTCGTCGCCGCGCTTGTCGGCGCGGCCTTCGGGCTGCTGCATGCGTTGATGACGGTGACGCTGTCGCTGTCGCAGCATGTGTCGGGGCTGGGGCTGACGCTCTTTGCCACGGGCCTGGCCAGCTATGCGTACCGCGTGAGCTTTCCCAAGGTGGACAGCCCGCCGACCATCCAGGCCTTCACCGAGATGAGCTGGCTGCCCATCCCCGTGCTGAACGCGCAGACGCCGCTGACGCTGCTGGCGCTTTTGCTGGTGCCGGCCATTGGCTGGCTGCTGTACCGCACCCCCGCCGGACTGGCGGTGCGCATGGTCGGCGAGAACCCGGCCGCCGCCGAAGGCCAGGGCCTGAGCGTAGCGGGGGTGCGCTATGCGGCCATTGCCGCCGGCTCGGCGCTGATGGGCGTGGCTGGCGCCTTCCTGACGCTGGCGGCCTTCAACGCCTTCTATTTCAACATGGTCAACGGCCGCGGCTGGGTCTGCGTGGCGCTGGTGGTGTTTGCCAGCTGGCGGCCGGGCAAGGCACTGCTGGGCGCGCTGCTGTTCGCATTGTTCGATGCGCTGCAACTGCGGCTGCAGCAGGCGGGCAGCGGCCTGTTCGGCATCGACGTACCCTATCAGATGTACCTGATGCTGCCCTACGTGTTGAGCATCGTCGCGCTGGTGCTGATGGCGCGGCGTGCCGCCTACCCGCAGGCGCTGATGAAGCCCTATCGAAAAGGCGAGCGCTGAACCCGGAGGACCGCGATGCTGCTGATTACCCACGCCACCTTGCCCGACGGCCGCGAGCACCAGCGCGTGCTGATCGAAGAAGGCCGCATCCAGGCCATCGGCCCGGACCTGCCCGCGCCCGAGGGCGCCGAAGTCATCGATGCGCAGGGCTGGCTGCTGAGCCCGCCCTTCGTCGACGCTCATTTCCACATGGACGCGACGCTGAGCCTGGGGCTGCCGCGGCTGAATGTCTCGGGCACGCTGCTGGAAGGCATCGCGCTGTGGGGCGAGCTGAAGCCGCAACTGACGCAGGAGGCGCTGGTCGAGCGCGCGCTGCGCTACTGCGACTGGGCGGTGGCCAAGGGACTGCTGGCGATCCGCTCGCATGTCGACGTCTGCGATCCGCGGCTGCTGGCGGTGGAAGCGCTGCTGCACGTGCGCGAACGGGTCAGGCCCTACCTGGACCTGCAGCTGGTGGCCTTCCCCCAGGACGGCGTGCTGCGCTCGCCAGGCGCGCTGGACCAGCTCAAGCGCGCGCTGGACATGGGCGTGGACGTGGTCGGCGGCATCCCGCATTTCGAGCGGACAATGGCCGACGGGGCCGAAAGCGTGAAGATCCTGTGCGAGTTGGCCGCCGAGCGCGGCCTGCCCGTGGACATGCATTGCGACGAGAGCGACGACCCACTGTCGCGTCATGTCGAGACGCTGGCCTTCCACACCCGGCGCCTGGGGCTGCAGGGCCGGGTGACCGGCTCGCACCTCACGTCGATGCACTCGATGGACAACTACTACGTGTCCAAGCTGATCCCGCTGATGCGTGAGGCCGGGCTCCATGCGGTGGCCAACCCGCTGATCAACATCACGTTGCAGGGCCGGCACGACAGCTACCCCAAGCGCCGCGGCATGACGCGCGTGCCCGAGCTGATGGCCGCCGGCATCAACGTGGGTTTCGGCCAAGACTGCGTGATGGACCCTTGGTACCCGATGGGCAGCGGCGACATGCTGGAAGTGGCGCAGATGGGCCTGCACGTGGCACAGATGACCTCGCTGGGCGGCATGCGTGCCTGCTTCGACGCGGTGACGGTAAACAACGCCCGCGTGCTGGGCCTGGCGGACTACGGCCTGGAGGTCGGCAGGTCCGCCGACTGCGTGCTGCTGCAGGCCCGCTCGACGATCGAGGCGATCCGACTGCGGGCGAACCGCCTGTGGGTGATGCGACACGGCACAGTGATTGCCCGCTCTCCCTCAGCAACTGCGGTGTTGGACCTCTCTGGCCGACCTTCCGCGTTGGACTGGACGGCCGACCCGGTGCGCTGAAGGCCTCGGCCGACCCCGCGTTTGCGGGCCGTGGCCGAAGTCTTGCTTCTATAGAATCCGCTGCTTCTTTGTCCCGGCGCACACATGAAACTCCTCGGATCGCTCACCAGCCCCTACGTGCGGAAGGTTCGCGTCGTCATGGCCGAGAAGAAGCTCGATTTCCAGCTGCTGCTCGAAGACCCCTGGAACACCGACGAGGTGCTCAAGGCCAATCCGCTGGGCAAAGTACCCTGTCTGGTGATGGAAGGCGGCGAGGCGGTGTTCGACTCGCGCGTCATCGTCGAGTACCTGGACACGCTGTCGCCGGTGGGCAAGCTGATCCCGCCCTCAGGCCGCGAACGCGTCGAGGTGCGCACCTGGGAGGCGCTGTCCGACGGCGTGCTTGATGCCGCCGTCAATGCGCGCATGGAAAATGTCTGGAGCGGCCGCACCGATGCGCAGCGCTCAAATGCCTGGATCGACCGGCAGATGAGTCGGGTCGACACCGCACTGGCGGCCATGAGCAAGGGCCTGGGTGACAAGCCCTGGTGCATGGGCAACCAGTTCACCCTGGCCGACATCGCCGTGGGCTGCGCGCTGGGCTACCTGAATTTCCGCTTCCCGGCCATCGAATGGCGCGAGCGGCACGCCAACCTGTCGCGTCTGTCGGACAAACTGGCCACGCGCCAGAGCTTCATCGACACCCGGCCGCCGAGCTGAAGACGCAGTCTGGCGGCGCCGTTGCTGCGAGCCTGTTTGCCCCTATGCCTGGGCGGCGGCCAGGCGATTCGGCGCTGACACAACGCCTGGCGCGTCGCGCGCGCCGGGCTGAGCCCGATCAGCCCAGCAGTCCCCAGGCCGATTCGGCCTCTTCGGCCTGCGCCGGCAGCGCCATCGGCTGCACCGGATCGAAGCTGTGCGCGCTGGCCAGAGGCCAGTAGTGGCGGTAGACGTTTTGCGGCCACTCACCCTGGCCGCGCGCCGCGGCCAGCAGCGTGCCCGGCTGCACGAAAGGCAGCACGTTGGCCAGCAACCGCACCTCATGACCGGCCGTGCGGCGCACGATGTGGAAGGCGTTGATCTGGTTCGGATGCGTCAGCCCGGCCGCCTGCACCAGCTCCTTCAGCGCCTGCAGCGTGTTCTGGTGGTAGCGGTAGACGCGCTCCATTTTGTCGGGCACCACCAGCGCCTGCTGGCGCCGCCGGTCCTGCGTGGCCACGCCGGTGGGGCAGGCGCCGGTGTGGCAGGCCTGCGCCTGCAGGCAGCCCAGCGCGAACATGAAGCCGCGCGCCGCGTTGCACCAGTCGGCACCCAGCGCCATGGCGCGGGCGATGTCGAAGGCGCCGATCACCTTGCCGGCGCATCCCAGTCTGATCTTCGAGCGCAGGTTCAGCCCGAGCAAGGTGTTGTGCACCAGCAGCAGGCCCTCCTGCAGCGGCGCGCCCACGTGGTCGGTGAACTCCAGCGGCGCAGCGCCGGTGCCGCCCTCGGCGCCGTCGACGACGATGAAGTCCGGCACGATGCCTGTGTTCAGCATGGCCTTGCAGATGGCGAACCATTCCCAGGGGTGGCCGATGCACAGCTTGAAGCCTGTGGGCTTGCCGCCGGACAACTCGCGCAGCTGCTCGATGAACTGCAGCATCTGCACCGGGGTGCTGAAGGCGCTGTGCTGCGCCGGACTGACGCAGTCCTCGCCCGGCGGAACGTCTCGCGCCTGGGCGATCTCGATCGTCACCTTGGGTCCGGGCAGCATGCCGCCGTGGCCGGGCTTGGCGCCCTGGCTGAGCTTGAGCTCGATCATCTTGACCTGCGGGTCGCGTGCGGCCGCGGCAAAGGCCTCGGGGTTGAAGCCGCCATCGGGGTGCCGGCAGCCGAAGTAGCCGGATCCGATCTCCCAGATCAGGTCGCCGCCGTGCACGCGGTGGTGCTGGCTTATCGAGCCTTCGCCAGTGTCGTGGGCAAAGCCGCCGCGGGCCGCACCGCCGTTCAGCGCCAGGATGGCGTTGGCGCTGAGCGCGCCAAAACTCATGGCCGAGATGTTGAACACGCTGCAGCTGTAAGGCTGGGCGCGGTGCCCACCAATC
>JBEIHU010000130.1:0-11541 GCA_040381175.1 Burkholderiaceae bacterium | reverse complement strand
GTAGAGCACTGCCTGGAACTGCTGTCGTCGACCGGTATGCCGAGCGTGCAGCCGATGTTCGGTGGCCACGGCTTGCGGATCGACGGCGTGTTTGTCGCGCTGGTCGCCTTAGATCGGCTGTACCTGAAGGTCGACGCGGCCAGCCAGCCGCAGTTCGTCGCAGCCGGCTGCGAGGCATTTGTCTACCAGGCCAAAGGCAGGCCGATGGCCCTGAGCTTCTGGACGGTGCCGCCGCAGGCTATGGATTCGCCCGAGTCGATACGCCCCTGGGTACGGCTGGCACTGGATGCAGCGCTGCGCGCCACGGCCGCCAAGGGCAGGGCAAGGCCCTCCCGCCGTGCAGCCGCTAAGCGTTGAGACTGGGCACCGGCGCGCAAGGGTTCGCCCGCGGCGGCCCTTGTCAGGCGCGCAGCAGGCTGACAAGCTGCCACCCAGTGCGAAAATGTCGGCAGCGCCGGTGGCGAAGCGCTAGATTTCGCAAATGCCTGTCCTGTCGCCGCTCATGACGCTTCGTTCAGTTTCTCGTCGTTGGCCGCTCTTGGCGGTGTCGGTGCTGGCCCTACTGACGCTGCAGCCGGCGACCTCATTCGCACAATCCGAGCACCAAGTGGTGCTGGACGCGCGCGAAGCCTTTCGCAAGAAGGACAGGGCCCAGCTGGTGGCTGCCAGCGTGGCGGCGCGCCAGCACCCGCTGGCCCAGTGGGTCGAGTATTGGGAGCTGACCAACCGCCTCGCTTCCGCGCAGGTCGACGAGATCGAAGCCTTCTACGCCCGCTGGCCAGGCACCTATGTCGAAGACCGGCTGCGCAACGACTGGTTGCTCGAGCTGGGCAAGCGCCGCGACTGGGTCAATTTCAGCCGCGACTACCCGCGCTTTCGCATGAACGACGACCGCGAAGTCACGTGCTACGCGTTGTTGACTCAGCACCTGGCCGGGCAGGACGTGCGCGATGCGGCCCGAACCGCGTGGCTGTCGCAACGCGACCTGGACGATGGCTGCAACCTGCTGGCCAGCACGCTGTTTGCCGCCGGCCGGCTCAGCGAGAACGACGCCTGGATCGAGACGCGCCTGTCCGTCGAAAACAACCGTCCGCGTGCTGCGCGCGCTGCCGCGGGCTTCGTCAGCCCGGCCGCCGCCAAGGCCGTGGCCGATCTGTCGGAAAACCCGGCCCAGTTCCTGTTGCGCCGGACTTGGGACGACGCCGCCCAGGGCGCGGAACTGGCCACCCTGGCGCTGCTGCGACTGGCCGCGGCCGACCCGCTGGCCGCGGCCGCGCAGCTGAAGGACCGCTGGCAAGCGGTCTTGCCCAAGCACCTGGCCGGGCTGGCCTGGGCCGGCACGGGCAAGCAGGCCGCGCAGAAGCTCATGGCCGAGGCGGGCGCCTTCTACCAGCGCGCCTGGGCACTGCGAAGCGAGGCCTCCGCCGCACAGCGTGAACTGGCGCCCTGGTCCGACGACATGCTGGCCTGGCAGGTGCGGGCGGCACTGCGCTTCGACGGCTCGCCCGAGGCGCGATGGACCCTGGTCAACCAGGCCACGCAGGCGATGAGCGCCGAGGCGCGGGCGGATCCCGCCTGGGTGTATTGGCGCGCGCGCGCGATTCTGGGCCTGGCCGCGGCCGGGCCCGAGGGTGAAGCCGACCGGGAGGCCGGCAAGAAGCTGCTGGAATCGATTTCCGGGCAGATGCATTTCTACGGCAAGCTGGCGAATGAAGACCTGGGCGGCAGCGTGAGCCTGCCGCCCAAGCCCGCGAGCCTGTCGCCGGCCGAACGCGAGGCAGCCCGGCGCAACCCCGGCTTCGCGCGCGCGCTGCTGCTGATCGACATCGGCTTACGCAACGAGGGCGTGCGCGAATGGAACTTCACGCTGCGCGGCCTGGGCGATCGCGAACTGCTGGCCGCAGCGCAGCTGGCCTGCGACCGCGAGGTCTGGGACCGCTGCATCAACACCAGCGACCGCACGCGCCAGGAAGTGGACATGGCGCAGCGCTTCCCGATGCCCTTCAAGCAGGACGTGGTGGCAAAGGCACGCGAGGCAGGTGTAGACCCGGCCTATGTCTACGGGTTGATCCGGCAGGAGTCGCGCTTCATCATGGATGCGCGTTCGCATGTCGGTGCATCGGGTTTGATGCAGATCATGCCGGCGACAGCACGATGGACGGCCAACAGGATCGGCCTGGAGTACAAGCCCCAGATGATCACCGACCGCGACGTGAATCTGCGCCTGGGCACCACCTACCTGAAGCTGGTGCTCGACGATTTCGACGGCTCGCAGGCCATGGCCGCCGCGGCCTACAACGCCGGGCCGGGGCGGCCGCGCCGCTGGCGCGACGGCCCGCTAATGGAACCCGCGGCCTGGGCCGAGAACATCCCGTTCACCGAGACCCGCGATTACGTCAAGAAGGTGTTGTCGAACTCGGCGTACTACGGCGCCATCCTCGCTGGCAAGCCCGTCTCACTGAAGACCAGGCTCGGCCCCAAGATCGGGCCGCGCGACGCGCGCGCGCCGTTGCCCGACAAGAACCTGCCATGAGTGCGAGTAAGAAAGTCCTGCTCCTCGGGGGTACCGGATTCGTCGGCCGCTCGGTCTGCGAGCGACTGGTCGAAGGCGACTCATCGATGCGCGTGACCGTCGCCACCCGTCGGCTGGCGCATGCCAAGTCGGTGCAGTTCCTGCCAACGGTGGACCCAGTGGAATGCGACGTGCATGACGACGCCCAGCTCGCGCGCCTGGTGGCCGGCCACGACGCGGTGGTGAACCTGATCGCCATCCTGCACGGCAGCGCTGCCGACTTCGACAAGGTGCACGTGCGGCTGGCGCGGCGCGTGGCCGGCGCCTGCACTGCCGCCGGGGTGGCGCGGCTGGTGCATGTCAGCGCGCTCGGCGTGGGCACCGACGCGCCATCGAACTACCTGCGCAGCAAGGCCGAGGCCGAGACGATCCTGCGCGCGGCGCCACTGGAGTTGAGCGTGCTGCGGCCGTCGGTGATCTTCGGTGCCGGCGATAGCTTCCTCAATCTGTTCGCGGCGCTGCAATCGGTCTTGCCGGTGATGCCCCTGGCCTGCGTCGACGCGCGTTTCCAACCCGTGTGGGTCGAGGACGTGTCCGAAGCGGTGCTGCGCTGCCTGGAGGACGCACACACCATCGGGCAGACCTATGAATGTGCCGGCCCGCAGGTCTTCACGCTGGCGGAACTGGTACGCCTGGCCGGACGGCTGGCAGGCCATGAGCGCCCGGTGCTGCCGCTGCCCGAATCGCTGGGCCGGCTGCAGGCCATGGCGATGGAACTGCTGCCTGGCGTGCCGTTGATGTCGCGCGACAACGTCCTTTCGATGCGCGTTGCGAACGTCGCTTCGGGCCAACTGCCTGGCTTGCAGGCCTTGGGCATAGAGCCTGCGTCGCTGCAGGCCGTAGCGCCGACATACCTGGCGCCCGGCCAGGGCGTGGCTAGATTCGACCGCTGGCGCGCCTTTCGGGCTTGACTTCACACGGGGCACAAGTGCCACGGCCTCGATCGGGACGGGTCTAGACCCTTCATCCCCTTGCGCGAAACCGCTTGGTCAAGCCACTTGAGAACGAAAAAGCGACCCGCGAGGGTCGCTTTGCTTGAGAATGCCGGAGGAGCGTTCGGAGAAGGGTCTCAGACCTTCCGGCGACGCGCCATGTACCCGATGGCGACCAACCCGGCCAGCATCAGAGCGTAAGTCTCAGGCTCGGGAACAGCCAGAACTTCCGAGTTGACCGCATACTGACCTGCCGCCCCGAACTTACCACTGATCGTTATCGTGTACGCACCAGGCGCCAGCCACGCCTGGGCATCCACCGACGTGTTGTCAAACGAGAACCCGGGGAAAGGGCTCGGGCCAGAAACGCTCAGCATGCCGTCGATGATGTTACGCGCGCCGCCCTGATTGTCGACCGCAGCCAAACTCACGAGAGTGTTGGTTCCAATCGTGAATTGGAAAGTGTCCGAGAAGCTGCCAGGACCGCCCACATAAAAGGCGCTGCCGAACTCAAACGTGTCAAGAGGGCCCCAATCGAAGTTGGCAGCAGAAGCGCCACCCATCGACAAGACCGCAGCAGTGGCGAGAGCCAACTTTTTGAAGTGCATGTCCAAACCTCCACCTAAATTACTTAACCCAAGGACCAGCGAACGCTTCGTCCATGACATCGGATACTACCGAACCTTCCCTATCCGCCTACCCCCTGCTTAAGGGGGGTGTATGTAAAGGTTCGTTTCTTCTACGACTTGTCATCGGGGCCTGGAGCTTACAAGGCCGCGGTCGATTCCGCAAGCTTTGGCAAGTTGCAACCTGGGCCGCAACGGCCTGCGGCATCGACGGAAGCCCGCCACAGGTGCTGCGGACGAAGCAACGTGGCTGCCCCAGGCTCCCAGATTATCCCATCTGCCCCGCCAGGGCCCTTCGGCAGCAAGCTCCAGTCTGCAATGCTGATCCGGAACCATAGTAAGTATGTACCAACACTTTCTTAATGCATTACGTGACTTAGATTTTTCGAAGAGCCACCTCAACGCCAGACCGACCCACCCGCGAAGCCGCTTGGTCCGTACGGCTCAACCCAAATCGCGGAATGATCGGGCGCAGAGGGCGCTGCAGCACTTGGCGTCCGCCAAGAGATTTCGGAGCCGCCAATGCGTGTCCTCCGCGCAACAGCCTGCGCCGACTCATCGGCAGGGAGTTGCTGCGGGGGTACGGGTCGGCGGGCAAGCGCACATGCAATAGTCTCGCTCCGCTCGGGTCGAAACACATCGCGGCATGCACCGCCTGTAAGCAGCAGCGCAGCTGTGTCACCATGCTGCTGCAGGGGGTTCCCGATGAAGCTGGCTGCAGGCATTCGCAAACACGGCTTTCGCAAGTGGTACGAGCGCGAGCTTTTGCGCAGCCATGCCCACATGGCCTTGACCTTCATCTGCATGATCGGCGTGCTCGCCTCCTTTGAGGCCGCATCCAAGTACCGCGGCTGGCTCGACCAGGCCATCGACCTGTTCGCCGTGTTGCTGTGCGGGGGCACCGGCCTGTGGGCGCTGCGCCGCTACCTTTTCCTGCTAATACATGCCGAGCATGCGGCCAACCAGGCCGATTGCCCCAGCTGCGGCACCTATGCGCGCTTCAGGCTGGTCCGGGCCGATGCATCGGATGAGCGGGCCGGCGTGTGCTGCCGCCAGTGCGGCCATGAATGGACCATCGAGAGCTGAGCGGCTACAACAGCGCCCCGATGCCCATGGCCGCCAGGCTGAGCAGCATGCTGCTGGCCAGCGGCACGAACCAGTCGCGTCCCCCGGCGCGGAAACTGAAGTCGCCAGGAAGTCGGCCCAGGCCAAGACGCGCCAGCAACCCCTTCAGCCCGTTGAGCAGCAGACAGGCCAGCAGGAAAACGATCAACCAGCGCATCACAGTCGGTGGCTGCGGTCGCCGCCGGCAAAGCCCAGCGCGTCAAGGCTGATGCCTCGGGCCAGGCCCAGGACCTTGAACAGCTCGCCCATCTCGTGTTCGTTGACGAGGCGTTGTGCGGCTATCCGCTCGCGTTGCCCCGCGCCCTCGATCAACTCGAGCAGCCCGCAGTTCATCAGGAAGCGTGCCTGCGAGGTGTAGCCCAGCACCTGCAGGCCGGCGTCCTGCGCGGCCAGCGCAATGGCGCTGAAGTTGACATGTGCGCTGATGTCCTTGAGTCCTACTTCCGACAACGGGTCGGCGTCGGCCTGATGGGCGCGGTGGCACATCAGCGTGCCGCCGGTGCGCTGGGGATGGTAGTACTCGGCCTCCGGAAAGCCGTAGTCGATGAAGAAGGCCGCGGCGCGGCCCATGTGGCTGGCCATCGTGCGCACGAAGGCCTTGGCCTGGGGGTGGATCTCTACCACCGTGCCGGGCACGAAATGGCCGGTGGGCGGCCGCAGGTGCGTCGGTCGGTCGTTCCAGACGAAGGCCTCGCCGGCCGCGGCAACGCCGCGCTCGAACCATTGCTCTCCGTCCCACAGCAGCAGCTGTACCGGCATGGCGTCGAGCAGCTCGTTGCCGAGCAACACGCCGTCGATGCGCTCGGGCAGCCGGTCATGCCAATGCATCCGGCCGGCCCACGGCTGCAGGCGCAGCGCCTGGCGTTGCCGCAGCTCGGCCGACAGCTCGATCACGTGATAGGCGCCGACACGATCGCCCAGCTCGGCCAGCAGCTGCGCCGCCAGCGCGCCCGAGCCCGCGCCGAACTCCCAGATCTCGCCGGCCGCGCAAGCCTGCAGCGCCTGGGCCACCTGCACGGCCAGCGCACGGCCGAACAGCGGCGACATCTCCGGTGCGGTAACGAAGTCGCTGCCCGATCCGGGCATCGCGCCGAACTTGCGGCCGCCGTTGGCGTAATAGCCCAGCCCGGGCTCGTAGAGCGCCAGCGCCATGAAGCGGTCGAAGGGCAACCAGCCGGCGTTGCTGGCGATGGCCGCACGGATCCGCTGCTGCAGCTGCGCCGATAAACTCGCGGATTGCCCTTCATCCATCAACAGATTGTAGAAAGCATGGTTCCTCGACCCGTGGCCCTAGTGACCGGCGGCGCCCGCCGGCTCGGGCGCGAGATCGCACTCGAACTGGCCGCTCAGGGCTGGGACGTGGCCGTGCACTACGGCAGTTCGCAGACCGAGGCACAGGCCACCGTGCGGGAGCTGCGCGCGCTTGGTGCCGAAGCCACTGCCTTTGCGGCCGATCTGGCCGACGAAGTGGCCTGCCGCTCGCTGGTGCCCGCCGTGCTGGAGCACTTCGGCCGGCTGCGCGCCGTCGTCAACAACGCCGCGCTGTTCGAGTACGACGATGTGCACAGCTTCGGCCATGCGCTGATGGAGCGGCACTGGCGCAGCAACGTGGCTGCGGCCGTGCTGCTGGCCCAGGCGCTGCATGCCCACCTGGAGCACGGCAACGACACTGGCTGCGTGGTGAACCTGCTCGACCAGAAGCTGTGGAATCCAAACCCCGACTATCTGTCGTACACGCTGTCGAAGGCCGCGCTGGAAGCCGCCAACACCTTGCTGGCCCAGGCGCTCGCGCCGCGGGTGCGGGTTTGCGGCGTCGCCCCGGGCGTCACGCTGCCGTCAGGGCCGATGGACCAGGCGGGTTTCGAGGCGGCGCACCGGCTGACGCCGCTGCAGCGCTCGTCCACGGCGGGCGACATCGCCCGCGCGGTGCGCTTCATGCTCGAATCGCCGGCCATCACCGGCACCACCTTGCTGGTCGACGGCGGCCAGCACCTGTCGGCGCAAGCACGCGACGTGATGTTCCTTGCCAAGGATTGAGATGACCCTCCTGTTGCAGCACCCCCAGCTCGCCGGTTGCCGCCGGCTCTTCCTGCGCAACCACGAGGTCCGCATCCACATCGGCGTGCACGACTTCGAGAAGCAGGGCGAACAACGCGTACTGATCAACGTCGACCTGTTCGTGCGGCTGCAGCAGTCCACGCCGCGGGCGGACGAACTGCACGAGGTGGTGGACTACGACTTCGTGCGCCGCGTCATTGGCGAGCGCGTCGCGCGCGGCCACATCCATCTGCAGGAAACGCTGGCCGATGACCTGCTGCGCCTGATGCTCGAGCACCCGCAGGTGCGCGCCGCCCGAGTGTCCACCGAAAAGCCCGACGTGTACCCGGACTGCGATGCCGTCGGCGTCGAGGTGTTCGGGCTGCGCAGCCCCGGAAACTGAAAGCCGCCATGAACACCGTCATCGACACCGAGCCGCAGCAACACGCCGGCGGCGACAGGCGAAGGCAGGCCTTCGAGGCCAACAAGCTGAGCAAGCGGCTGCACCGCCAGGTGGGCCAGGCCATCGCCGACTTCAACATGATCGAAGCCGGCGACAAGGTCATGGTCTGCCTGTCCGGCGGCAAGGACAGCCATGCGCTGCTGGACCTGCTGCTGTCGCTGCGCGAGCGTGCGCCGGTCCCCTTCGAGCTGGTGGCCGTCAACCTCGACCAGAAGCAGCCCGGCTTTCCGGCGCATGTGCTGCCGCAGTACCTGCGCAGCCGGGGCGTGCCCTTCCACATCGAGGACCAGGACACCTACAGCATTGTCAAGAAGCTGGTCCCCGAGGGCCAGACGATGTGCAGCCTGTGCTCGCGGCTGCGGCGCGGCATCCTGTACCGCGTGGCCGGCGAACTGGGCGCCACCAAGATCGCGCTCGGCCACCACCGCGACGACATGGTGGTGACGCTGCTGATGAACATGTTCTTCGGCGGACGCCTGAAGGGCATGCCGCCCAAGCTGGTCAGCGACGACGGCCGCCATGTGGTCATCCGCCCGCTGGCCTACGTGGCCGAGACCGACCTGGAGCGCTGGGCCGCGCACCGGCAGTTTCCGATCATTCCGTGCACGCTGTGCGGCAGCCAGGACAACCTGCAGCGCGTGCAGATCAAGGCCATGGTGCGCGAGTGGGAGCGCCAGTCCCCGGGGCGCACCGACAACATGCTGCATGCCATGGGCCACGTGGTGCCCTCGCACCTGATGGACAAGCGACTGCACCCCTTCACCTCCCTGAAGGCCAACGGCGTCGCTGACACCGCTGGCGACAAGGCCTTCGATGCGGACGAGGAAGCCTGCTCGACGCCGGCGGCGGCGGTGCCGATCCGCCTGGCGCCGGGCCGGCTCTAGAGCGCGGCCTGGCTGCGCGCCGGCGTCTTCTGCGCGGCCAGTGCCCGCAGGTCCTCCTCCCAGCCCTTGAGCTTGTTGCGCGCCGCCTGCCGCTGCGCCGGCGTGGTGCTGTTGTGCAGCTGTGCCACGAATGCGCAGTTGTATTCGGTCAGCCGCCGCTGGTAGTTGCGGTACGGCCCGGGCACCGCGCGCTGCACCCGCGCGGCCAGCACCTGCAGTCCGGCCAGGTTCGAATCCCGGTCGGCGCGCACCGCGCCGCCGGCCGTCAGCCGGGCGAGCGTCTCCAGCGTCTCGGCCTGCGTTGCCCTGCGCTCGGCATACCACGTCGCCGGGTCGAAGGGGGAGGAAGCCACGCCTTCGGCGATCAGCTGGCGCTGCCGCTCGTCGAGCCGGCCGTAGAGCATCTCGGCCCGGTCAACAGTGCGCCGGACCGCCGCGTCGAGCCGCTCGCGGACGTCCGGCTGGAGATAGGCCTCCTCGAAGTCGCGGTTGGACTTGCGATAGCGCTGCGCCAGCTGCGCCAGCTGCTCGGGCTTCAGCGTCGGCAGCAGGTCGGCCGCCATCGGCACGCCATGCGCAAAGGCCGCGGCCAGCCGGGAACGCAGATCGTCCGCCCAGCGGCATACCTGCTGCGGCGTGGCCGGCTGCATCACCTGCACCTGCGCCACAGCCAGCAGGTTGGCATAGTCCGGCAGCTGGGTCGCGCGATGCCAGTCATGCCACTGGCTCAGCGCATCCTTCACCTTGGGCGCCTGCTCGCCATCGAAATCCATGTAGCCGTCGAGCCACCACCAGGCCAGCGTCGGCGCCTGGTTGTAGCCAATTCGTACCGCGCTGCAGCCGCCCAGCAGCAGCAGCGTCAAGAGCCACAACCCGATAATCGCGGTTTTGGTCGTGGAAGCTCGCATGGCTCTGAACATCGTGATCATGGCTGCCGGCAAAGGCACGCGCATGAAGTCGGCGCGGCCAAAGGTGCTGCACCAACTGGGCGGCATGACCCTATTGCAGCATGTTCTGGATACCTGCGCATCGCTGCAGGCGGCGCGCACCGTGGTCATCACCGGCCACGCAGCCGAGCAAGTCGAAGCCAGCGCCCGGGGCGACGCCCTGGCCTTCGTGCGCCAGGTGCCGCAGCTCGGCACCGGCCATGCCATCCAGCAGGCGGTGCCGGCGCTGGACGAGCGCGCCGGCACGACGCTGATCCTCAATGGCGACGTGCCGCTAATCCGCGCCGACACCGCCGCCGCGCTGGCCCACGCCTGCGGCGGCGAGCAGCTGGCGCTGCTGACCATCGAGCTGGCCGACGCCAGCGGCTACGGCCGCATCCTGCGCGATGCCGCCGGCCGCGTCACAGGCATCGTCGAGCACAAGGATGCCAGCCCGGCGCAGCGCGCCATCCGCGAGGTCTACACCGGCATGATGGCTGCGCCCAGCGCCGCGCTGAAGCGCTGGGTCATGGCATTGAAGAACGACAACGCGCAGCGCGAGTACTACCTGACCGACATCGTCGCCATGGCCGTGGCCGAAGGCGTGCCGGTCGTCGCCACCCAGCCCGACAGCGAGACCGAGGTGCTGGGCGTCAACAGCCCGTTGCAGCTGGCCGATCTGGAGCGGCGCTTGCAGCGCGCCGGCGCCGAAGCGCTGATGGAGGCCGGCGTGCGCCTGGCCGACCCGGCACGGCTGGACGTGCGCGGCCAGCTGTTGTGCGGCAGCGAGGTCGAGATCGACGTCAACTGCGTCTTCGAAGGCCGCGTCTGCCTGGGCGACGGCGTGCACATCGGCGCGAACTGCGTGATCCGCGACGCCGAGATCGCCGCCGGCGCGCTGATTCAGCCGTTCACCCACATCGACGGCGCCAAGGTCGGTGCGAACGCGATCGTCGGGCCTTTTGCGCGGCTGCGGCCCGGCGCCGATCTCGGCGAAGAGGTACACATCGGCAACTTCGTCGAGGTCAAGAACTCCACGCTGGCCGCGGGCGCCAAGGCCAACCACCTGGCTTACCTGGGCGATGCCACCGTGGGCCCGCGCGTCAACTACGGCGCCGGCAGCATCACCGCCAACTACGACGGCGCCAACAAGCACCGCACCGTGATCGGCGCCGACGTGCACGTGGGCTCCAACTGCGTGCTGGTGGCGCCGCTGACCCTGGGCGACGGCGTCACCGTCGGCGGCGGCTCCACCGTGTCGCAGGACGTACCCGCCGGCAAGCTGGTGGTGGCGCGCGCGCGCGAGGCGATCATCGACAACTGGCAGCGGCCGAAGAAGGCGAAGAAGGGCTGAACGACAGCTTCAGCCCGGCGCTGCCGCCGCCTCGACCGTTTGCGCCGCCAGGCACAGGTCGTCCCACGCGCGCGACTTGTCGGCCAGGTTGCGCAGCAGATAGGCCGGGTGGTAGGTGACCACCAGTGGCACGCCCTGGTAGCGGTGCACGCGCCCGCGCAGCTTGCCGATCGGCTCGCTGCTGCGCAGCAGCGAGTGCGCCGCGAAGCGCCCCATCGCCAGGATCAGCCGCGGACGGATAAGCTCGATCTGCCGCACCAGGAAGGGCTCGCAGCGCGCCAGTTCCTCGGGCTCGGGATTGCGGTTGCCTGGCGGACGGCACTTCAGCGTGTTGGCGACGTACACCTGCCTCTCGGGCGGAGCCGCTTCGCGCGTGAGGTTCAAAGCGCGAAGCATGTTGTCGAGCAGTTTCCCGGCAGCACCCACGAAGGGCTCGCCCTTCAAGTCTTCCTGCTCGCCCGGGGCCTCGCCAATGATCATCCAGTGCGCGTTCGGGTGACCGACGCCGAACACCGTCTGCCGCCGCGACCGGCACAGGCCGCAGGCAGTGCAGCTGGCCACCGCCTCGCGCAGCGCGGGCCATGGCATCGCGGCGATGCCCGCAGCGCGAGCGGCCTCGATC
>JBEIHU010000129.1:0-11633 GCA_040381175.1 Burkholderiaceae bacterium | reverse complement strand
GCCAGAAGCCGCCGCACACGCTGTACGTGCTGGACGAGCCGACGGTGGGTCTGCACATAGCCGACGTGGAGAAGCTGATCCGCGTGCTGCACCGGCTGGTGGACGGCGGCCACAGCGTGGTGGTGATCGAGCACGACCTGGACGTGATCGCCGAGGCCGACTGGATCGTCGACCTGGGGCCCGAAGGCGGCAGCGGCGGCGGCCGGGTGGTGATGGCCGGCACGCCCGAGCAGCTGGTGGCGGCCGGCACACACACCGGCGCGGCGCTGGCGCCGGTGCTCGCGCGGCGCTAGGGGCGTGGGCGGTGGAAATCGGCACTGATTTCTGCCGCCCACGCTCCTAGCCAGACGACCAAGAAGGCCTCACCAACAAGCAGCCACCTGAAGGTAGGCACCCACGGGCTTGTCAAGGGCGGGGAATCGGGGCCAGGCCATCAGGGTGAACCCACAACCCAGGCCGCTGGAATGCGCTCTCGAAAGGGGTCAACGGCCTCGGCCCGTTGCCATCAACCACAAAGACTCCACCCGGAGCCTCGACCCATGGCCCTGGCCGCCCCATCGTGGCCCCAGCGCGACGAATATGCGCGGTTGAACGACTGGTCCTCGGTTTGCCCAGGGCCTGTCGGCCTTGAGAAGGGCGTTTGAAGCCCCTTTGCTCCTTCTCCACCTTCACGGTGCGAGGTGACCCACGACCTGCAACGCGGCGCCCCGCGAGCGACGTGGGTCGATGGCGATGCCCTCACCGAAGCCGGGCACCCGGCCCAACAAGGCGCCGAGGTTCAGGCCATGGCTCACCATCAGCAGGTTACCGCCGGAGGTGCCCGAACCCGGTGCAGCCCCGCCGCCGCGCCAGGCCAGCAGCGTTTGCAGCGCCCGCGAGGTGGCGCGCTCGCGCGTGGCCTGGTCTGTTTCGTCGAAGAACGATCCCAGGGCGGCATAGGCTTCGGGGGTGCGGCCGGAGACCAGGCGTGCGGTGTCCATCGTCCGGCACCACGGCGAAGCCAGTGCGCGCTCGATGAAGATGCCTTCGCGCAGCAAGAGCGCACGTTGCGACAGCGCGGCCTGGACGCCTTCCTCGCTGAGGTTGCGCTGCGTGCGGCAATCGGCCAGCTTGTAGCCGGGCGGGTCGCCAACGCCGGGCGTGGTGAGTGCGTGGCGCATCAGGATCACCTGGCCGCCGTCGCGCAAGGCGCGCGCGGTGGCGGGGTCCAGGGCACGCTGCTGCAAACGCGCGGACGCGGGCGCCAGCAGCAACGTGGCGGGGAGCGTACCCGCCATGGCCGCTTGGAGCGCTTGGCGTCGATTCATCGTCATGCCCCGTCTGCAATGCGTTTCGTGCCTGCTTCAAGCCCGCTGCGGCGGCGGATTCGATGGCCGGCGTGCCCCAAGCTCGTCGATCTGCTGGGGCATGGTAGTTTCAAACGCCCCGGAGGTCGACGTGTGATGGTGCGCCTGCGCCGGGATGCCGATAGTGGTTACCCACGGATGGCCCCGCGCAACCCTGGGGAACTCTTCAAGGTGCGAGGAAGTGGCCTCGCGGAGGTTTTCCCTTCGAGGCCCCTTGTGTTGCATCCGCAAGCCATCCTTGACGCCGCACGGCGTGCCGCGCCGATGCGGCCAGCTGGCCGTCCGAGGTGTCGCTGTTCGTGTCCTGCGCACGTGGCAAAGCGGATGCAGACCCGGACGGGGTCCGCCGCGGCCCGGGGGCCCAGGCAGCGAAGCCTCATCCAAGCCGATCGCCGACTGCATCGGCCTGTTCGCCGTCACCGCCGGCCTTGGTCACTGCCAGTCGTGTTCTGGCTGGTGGCGGCGGGCGATGGCGAATGCGTCGCTGGCGCCTTCGATCTGGCGCGGCGCGACGTAGCCTGAGTTTTCAACGGGATGATCAGTTCGCGCGGGAACGGGCTCTGCGCGGCCTGGATGTTCGGGCATGCACGCAGCCGCCCGAGGACACGGGGCGCGGGCCAGGGAGCCCGCCGCCTCCATCCAGGTCGCACCCGGATCAGTCCGCAGAGGCACCGGCCAGGGCCATCAGCCCGGCCGGCGCTAGTACGCCGTCAGGCCCTCCGGAATGTGGTGAAACGGCTGCTTGTCCACCGTGAAGATGGCCAGACGCGGCTTGAAGACGCTGGGGTCGTCCAGGGTGCCCACCTTGAGGATGAACGAGCCCGGACGCGCCGGCGAACGGGTGCCCAGTGCGGTGCCGCAACGCGGACAGAAGTAGCGCGTGACCGGACGCTCCAGATCGCTGCGCGCAAAGGCCGAAGGCTCGCCCTTCGTGATGTTGAAGCCCGCTTCGGGCACCACCATCACCACGTTCGGGTTGCCGCCGGTGATGTACTGGCACTCCCGGCAATGGCATTGCAATGCGCCCTGCACGTCGCCGTCGAATTCGTACGTGATGTCGCCGCAGTAGCAGCGCCCGGCGAGCTTCATGACTGTCTCCTGCAAACTTTGTACTTCATCATGGTGCGCCACAGCCCCACGCTGGTCGCCCCCCCTCGAAGGCGCGCCGCATCGACGCCGGCGGCCGGCCCGTCAGGAGTTGAAAGGCCCAGCGCATGCGCTGGGCCGAGCCGAAGCCGCTCTTGCAGGTCACCGCCGACGTGCAATGAGGTATGCCGCACCCCGGCCAGATCCTTGGATCGGCGTCATGGAGTCCGCTGCGATCGCAGTGGATGAGGCATCCCGTCAGCAGGCGCTGGATGACCTGCGACACCGCGACACCGGCACTGGCGCCGGTGTTGGCGCGCGTGCCTGCGTCAGCCTGAGCTCAGGCGTCGATTGCCAGCGGGCCGGCGGTTGTCGGGGTCGCAGACTCGGCTGCGGCGTGCGGCCCGTACATCAGGCGCATGGCGCGCGACTGCAATTCCACCGCATCTTCGTGGTCGCCGCAGCGGTCGAGCACATCACTGATGCGCAGCAGCACCTTGATTTCCCATTGCGGGTCAGCCACGCGCGTCGCCAGGCTGGCGGCTTCGAAAGCCCAGTCGCGGGTGCGTTCCAGCGCGGCATGGCTGCGGCGCGAATCCTCCCGGGCGTGCAACTCGGCCATCGCACAGCTGGTCTCGGCCAACAGGCACAGCAACTCCACGGCCTGGTCGGCGGCGCCAAGCATGCGCGCCCAAGCCAGCGCCTGCTCAAGGTACAGCGCCGCCGGCCGCAGGGCCTGCAGGGCGCGGTAGCAGCGGGCCACCTGGGCCAGCGCCAGGCTCATCTCCAGCGGCTGCTGGTAGCGCTCGGCCAGGTCCAGCGCCGATGCCGCGTCGCGCAGCGCGCTGCGCGCCCGGCTGGGCAGCATGGCATTCGCCTCGGGCATCAGGGCTTCGGTGCAGGCCGGGCTGGGCTGGGTGGGTTGCATCACGGGGTCTTTCTGCGGCGTCGTGCCGGCCGATGCGGCGCATGCTAGTCGCGGCCAGCGTCGAGCTGGTCCCCCGACTCAGGGGGTGCGGCCCGGCGCTCACCGGTAACGGCGGGTGAATTTGCCGCGCCGGCGTGACCTGCGTCACGACCCGGCCTTGAGGTAAACCAGCAGCACCGTGCGCTATCCTCGCGACGACAATCGCCCCCGCCGCTTTTCAACCGCCTTCCGGAGACGTGCTCATGTCCAAGTTCAAGACCTTCGCCCTGCCCGCGTTGACCCTGTTGGCCCTGGCCGCCAGTGGGGCGGCGTCGGCACAGACCGTGATCACCATGTCCAGCTGGGTGCCGCCGACGCACTCGCTGACGGTGGTGCAACAGGAATGGTGCGCGATGCTCGAGCAGAAGACCGCCAACAAGGTCAAGTGCAACCAGCTGCCGCGTGCCGTGTCGGCCCCGCCCGGCACCTTCGATGCCGTGCGCAACGGACTGGCCGACCTGTCCTTCACGGTGCAGGGCTACACGCCCGGCCGCTTCGTCACCACGCAGATTGCCGAGTTCCCCTTCCTGGGTGATTCGGCCGAGGCCACGTCGATCGCCTTCCAGCGCGTTTATGCGAAGACACCGGCCATGCAGGAAGAGCACAAGGGCGTCAAGGTGCTGGCAGTGTTCACGCACGGCCCGGGCATGGTCTTCAACACCAAGAAGCCCATCACCAACCTGGCCGACCTGCAGGGCCTGAAGTTCCGCATCGGCGGCGGCATGGTCAACGAGATTTCCAAGTCGCTGGGCATGAACGTGACGCTCAAGCCCGCGCCCGAAAGCTACGAACTGCTGTCCACCGGGGTGATGGACGGCACGCTCTTCCCGGCCGAGTCGGTGGAAAGCTTCAAGCTGGACAAGGTCGTCAAGTATGCGACCACCTTCCCGGGGGGGCTGTACAACACCGCCTTCGTGTTCATGATGAACCAGGCCAAGTACGACAGCCTGCCGCCCGACGTCAAGAAGGCCGTCGACGAGATGTCCGGTGAATTTGCCGCGCGCATGATCGGCCGCAGCTGGGACAAGGCCGACCGCCGCTCGCTGGCCTTCATGCAGGCTGCCGGCGTGCAGACCAACAAGGCCGACGCGGCCTTCGTCAAGGCGGTGACCGAGAAGACCGACCCGCTGGTCGACAGCTGGGCCAAGGCGGCCGAGGCCAAGGGCATGAAGGACCCGAAGAAGGCGCTGGCGGACTTCCGCGCCGAGATCAAGAAGCTGTAGCCTTGACGGGGCCGCGCGCGGGGCCGCCAAAGAGCCCCGCGCGGCCGATCCAGGGGTTGGCATGAGAATACTGCTCGAGCGGCTGTGTAGCCTGCTGTCGGCCACGGCCTTGTTCGGCATCATGGCGCTGACCCTGGTCGATGTGGTCTCGCGGAAGCTGCTGTCGGGCTCGATCCCGGGCTCGCTCGAGGTGACCGAGCTGCTGCTGGTGGTGGTGATCTTCGCCGGCCTGCCGCTCGTGTCGCTGCACGGCGAACATGTGGTCTTCGACTCGCTCGACCCTTTGCTGCCGCGCATGCTGCGCCGCGTGCAAGGCGCGTTGGTTGATCTGTTCTGCGCCGGCGGCCTGGCGGTCCTCGGCTGGGTGATGTGGACCAAGGCCGGGCAGATGCTCGAGTATGGCGACAAGACGCAGCAGTTGGGCCTGACGCTGGGCTGGTTCGTCTACCTGATGAGCCTGCTGCTGTTCATGGCCGCGATGGTGCACCTGATGCTGATCCTGGCTCCGGTCGGCCACCACCACATCGGCGTCGACGAGGGCCCCGTCGCATGACCGAAGCGCTGCTGGGATTCGGCGCGATCTTCCTGCTGGCGCTGCTGCGCGTGCCGCTGGCCTTCGCGATGGGCTTCGTTGGCTTCATCGGGCTGGGCCTGCTGCGCGGCTGGCCGGCCAGCGCGGCCAGCGCCGCGCAGGTGGTCTACGACAGCGGCTTTGCCTACACGCTGAGCGTGGTGCCATTGTTCATCCTGATGGGCAACTTCGTCGCCCGCGCCGGGCTGGCGAACGAGCTGTTCCGCGCCGCCTACACCTTCATCGGCCATGTGCGCGGCGGCCTCGCGCATGCCACGATCATCGCCTGCGCTGGCTTCGGTGCGATCTGCGGCTCATCGATCGCGACCGCGGCGACGATGGCCAAGGTGGCGTATCCGCAGATGCAGCGCCACGGCTATTCGCCTTACCTGTCCACGGGCGTCATCGCCGCCGGCGGCACGCTGGGCATCATGATCCCGCCGTCGACGATCATGGTGATCTACGGCATCGTCACCGAGACCAACATCGGCAAGCTCTTTGCCGCAGGCGTGCTGCCGGGGCTGCTTTGCGCGCTGCTGATGATGGCCGCGGTCAGCTGGATCACCTGGCGCGACCCGCAGGCAGGCCCGGCGGCGGAGCGCTCGAGCTGGGCCGAGCGCCTGCGCGCGTTGCGCGACATCTGGGGCGTGCTGCTCCTGGTGGTGGTGGTGCTGGGGGGCATCTATGGCGGCTGGTTCACGGCCACCGAAGGCGCCGGCGTCGGCGCGTCCGGGGCCTTCTTCTTCGCGCTGCTGCGCCGCACGCTGAGCTGGAAGGTGCTCTACGAGGTGCTGGTCGACAGCGTTCGGACCACGGCAATGCTCTTTGCCATCCTGATCGCGGCGACGCTGTTCTCGAGCTTCGTTAACTTCACGACGATGCCTTCCGACCTGAAGGAATGGATACTGCACCAGGGCCTGTCGCCGCTGATGGTGGTCGGCGCGATGATGCTGATCTACGTGCTGCTCGGCACCATCATGGAAGAGTTGTCGATGGTGCTGCTGACGATTCCGGTGTTCTTCCCGATCGTTGTCGGGCTGGGTTTCGACCCGGTGTGGTTCGGCGTGCTGATCGTGCTGGTGGTGCAGATCGGCCTGATCAGCCCGCCGGTGGGCATGAACCTGTTCGTGCTGAACGCGCTGCTGAAGGATGTCTCGCTGCCGCAGATCTTTCGCGGCGTCTGGCTGCTCGTGGCGGTGCTGGTCCTGGCGCTGGTGCTGTGCCTGGAGTTCCAGCAACTGGCGCTTTGGCTGCCCAGCTTCATGAAGTGAGCCCGGCGCGGCGCTTGCGTGCGCCCGCATCGCTAGCGCGCTTGCGCCATGCGGTGACCACCCGCCAGCCGAGCAGCAAGGCCAAGGCGGCGGCGTAGATCGCGACCTCGCCGAAGTCGTTCTTGGCGCTGCGCATCCAGAATAAGTGCAGCAGGCCGAGCAGCGCGATCGCATACACCAGCCGGTGCAGCCGGCGCCAGCGCGCTGCGCCCAGCGCCTTGGCCGCGCGGTTGAACGAGGTCGCGGCCAGCAGCAGCATCAGCAGCAGCGCCAGCGTACCGACCAGCACGAACGGCCGCTTGGGGATGTCGCGCACGATCTGCCCAGCATCGAAAGCCATGTCCAGCCAGGCGTAACACAGGAAGTGCAGCATCGCGTAGAAGAAGCTGTACAGCCCCAGCATGCGCCGCCACCGCGCGATGGCGACCCAGCCGGTGATCTGGCGCAGCGGCGTTACCCCCAGCGTCAGGCAGACGAAGCGCAGGGTCCAGTCGCCAGTGCCGCGTGTCAGCGCCTCGGCCGGGTTCGGGCCCAGGCCGTCGGTCAACGCGCCGTAGAGCAGGCTGGCAAAAGGCAGCAGCGCCAGTACGAAGAGCAGCGGCTTGACTGCGCGGTGCGACAGCAGGGTGTTCATCGAGCGCGCACAGGCGCGGCCCTGCAGGTTCAGTAGAACTTTGCCAGGTCCATGCCGGCGTAGAGTTGTCCGACCTGGGCCTCGTAGCCGTTGAACATCAGCGTCGGTCGCTTCTTCGTGAGCAGGCCGTCGTCGCCGATGCGGCGCTCGGTGGCCTGGCTCCAGCGCGGATGGTCGACCCTGGGGTTGACGTTGGAATAGAAGCCGTACTCGCTCGGCGCGGCCAGCTCCCAGCTGGTCTGCGGCTGCTTCTCGACGAAGCGGATGCGCACGATCGACTTGGCCGACTTGAAGCCGTACTTCCAGGGCACGACCAGGCGCACCGGCGCTCCGTTCTGGTTGGGCAGCACCTCGCCGTACAGGCCGAAGGCCAGCATCGCCAACGGGTGCATCGCCTCGTCGAGGCGCAGCCCTTCGAGATAGGGCCAGTCGAGCACCGAGGAGCCCAGTCCGGGCATCTGGCTCTTGTCGGCCAGGGTCACGAACTGGACGAACCTGGCATTGCCCGTGGGTTCGACACGCCTCACCAGTTCGGCCAATGAATAGCCGACCCACGGGATGACCATCGACCAGCCTTCGACGCAGCGCATGCGGTAGATGCGATCCTCCATCGGCGCCAGTTTCAGCAGCGCATCGATATCCCAGGTGCCCGGCTTCCTGACCTCGCCTTCGACGAGCACGGTCCAGGGCCGAGTCTTCAGGCTGCCGGCATGACGCGCCGGGTCGGACTTGTCGGTGCCGAATTCGTAGAAGTTGTTGTAGGTGGTGATGTCGGCATAGGACGTGGGCTTTTCCATCGTCAACGCGCCGCTGACGCCGCTCTTGTAGCCGGGCAGTGGCGGCAGCCGACCCGGCTCAGCGGTCTGTGCAACTGCGTCTCGTGCGGTCCAGGCTGGCAGGCTTGCGCAGGCGGCACCTGCGGCCAGTCTGGCCAGAAAATCCCGCCGCTGCTCGAACAGCGCCTGCGGCGTGACGGCTTCGCCGCGACGCAGGCCTGCTACGCTGTGCTTGACGAGATGCATGGTCCCTGCGCTCCTGTAGAGGCCCTGGGTCGTGCCGGCCATCGACTTCTCGCCGGCGCAACGCCGGGCCGGGTGGCGGCGCTCAGCGCAGTCCGGCCATGTAGTCGGCCAGGGCCTTGATCTCGCGATCGTTGAGCTTGGCGGCAACGCCCGCCATCTGCAGGCTGTTGGCTCGCAGCCCGGAGCGGAATGCGCTCAGCTGAGCCTGGGCGTACTCGGCATGTTGACCGTTCACCCGCGGGTACTGCGCCGGGATGCCGGCGCCGTTGGGGCTGTGGCAACCCGCGCAGGCGGCGATGCTGCGGTCGGCGATGCCGCCCCTGTAGATGCGCTCGCCGAGAAGCAGCGTGTCCTTGTTGGTGGCAAAGCCGGGTTTGGCTGGCTTCGAGGCATAGAACGCCGAGATGTCGCGCATGTCCTGATCGCTCAGCGTCGAGGCAAAGCCCTTCATGATGGCGTTTTCGCGCGCGCCGGACTTGAAGTCCCGCAATTGCTTGACCAGGTACTCGGGATGCTGGCCTTGCAGGATGGGGTTGGCAGGCAGGCCGCGCGATCCGTCGACGGTGTGGCACGCAGCACAGACCTGGGTCGCGATGGCCTGCCCCTTGGATGCGTCTGCCTTGGGGGCAGCGGGTTTGCCATCGCTGGCCAGCACCGGCACGGAAAAGGCAGTAGCAAGCAACAGCAGCAGGGGCGACTTCATGTCCGGGGCTTCTTGTCGTGACGGATATCGAACCCGGGAATTTTACAATGCCCGATGCCCCACACTCTATCCACTGCCGACAGCCAGGAAAATGCCGCCTCGAAGGCCGCCCTGGCATGGACCCACAGTACCCGCTTCCTGACGACGGCGGCGATTCTGGAGCAGCTGCCGCCAACCGATCTGGCCGAGATCGCCTTCGTCGGCCGCAGCAATGCCGGCAAGTCCACGGCCATCAATCGGCTGGCCCAGCAAAAGCGCCTGGCCTTCGCTTCGCGCACGCCCGGCCGCACCCAGCACATCAACCTGTTCGCGGTGGGGCCGAAGGACGCGCCCGACGCGTTGTTCGTCGATCTACCGGGCTATGGCTTCGCCGCGGTGGAACGCGCGGCCAAGCTTCGCTGGCAGGAGGTGATGGCGCAGTACCTGGCGCAGCGCCGCAGCCTGTCGGGCGTGGTGCTGATGATCGATTCGCGGCTGGGCTTCACCGACCTGGACCAGCAGCTGCTGCAGCTGATTGCGCCGCGACTGAATGGCGGCGCAGTGCGCTTGCTGGTGTTGCTGACCAAGTGCGACAAGCTCACCCGCAGCGCCGCCGCCCAGGCGCTGCGCAGTGCGCAGGATCTGCTTGCGACAAGCTGCCCCGAGCATGTCGACGTCAGCGTCGGTCTGTTCTCCGCCTTGAAAGGCACCGGCATCGCCGATGCCGCGATGCTGCTTCAGGCCTGGGTGCGGCCGGCCGTCGCTGCTCAGACGACGACGTAATTGCCTTTGAGGTAGGGCAAGGCCATGCGCAGGTGCTCGTACAGGTTCGGGAACAAGGGCGAGGCCGACTCGCTGGCGTAGATCGGGCGCACCGCGTGCCGCGTCGGGCTGCCGACATTGATCAGGCAGGCGGCGCGGCCATCGACATACTCGAACAGGTCGGGGTTCAGCGGGCGCAGCGACCAGCCGTCGGAGGACTGCACCTGTCCATTGGCTGCGGCAATGAGTTGGCTGGGGGTCGGCATGTCGAATCCTGGGTCTCGCGGCGGCGGCATCCGGTGTCGGTCGAGGCGCTGGTTCAGCGCTCGAGCCTTGCTTGGTCCGAAGAAAAGTTTAGGTCGCAGCGACCGCATCCTCATCCCCGCGGATCGGGGGTATCCCGGGGTGCAAGAGCTGCGCTCGTGCATTTTTCACGTGGACCGGTGCGCTTGCTTGGAGAACGAAAAAAGCCCGCGGCCTCAAAGGCGCGCGGGCTTGTTGCCACACGCGCGGGACATGTCCCGCCCGGCAGGCCGGGCTTACATGTCCATGCCGCCCATGCCACCCATGCCGCCCATGCCGCCAGGCATGCCGCCACCCATACCGGCAGACTCTTCCTTCGGCGCTTCAGCGACCATGGCTTCGGTGGTCAGCATCAGCGAGGCGACCGAGGCGGCGTTCTGCAGCGCAGTGCGCGTCACCTTCGTCGGGTCCAGGATGCCCATCTCGATCATGTCGCCGTACTCGCCGTTGGCGGCGTTGAAGCCATGGTTGCCCTTGCCGGCAGCCACCGCGGCCACAACCACGCTCGGCTCATCGCCGGCATTGGCGACGATGATGCGCATCGGCTCTTCGCAGGCGCGCATGACGATCTTGATGCCAGCGTCCTGGTCGTGGTTGTCGCCCTTGAGGGCGCCGACCGCCGAACGGGCGCGCAGCAGGGCCACGCCGCCACCGGCGACGATGCCTTCTTCCACCGCGGCACGCGTGGCGTGCAGGGCGTCTTCGACACGCGCCTTCTTTTCCTTCATCTCGACTTCGGTGGCGGCGCCGACCTTGATCACCGCCACGCCGCCAGCCAGCTTGGCCACGCGCTCTTGCAGCTTCTCGCGATCGTAGTCGCTAGTCGCTTCCTCGATCTGCACGCGCACCTGCTTGACGCGCGCTTCGATGTCGGCGGCCGTGCCCGAGCCGTCGATGATGGTGGTGTTCTCCTTGCCGCACTCGACCCGCTTGGCTTGGCCCAGGTCGGCCAGCGTCACCTTCTCCAGCGTCAGGCCCACCTCTTCGGCGATGACCTTGCCGCCCGTCAGGATGGCGATGTCCTCGAGCATGGCCTTGCGGCGGTCACCGAAGCCCGGCGCCTTGACGGCCACGACCTTCAGGATGCCGCGAATGGTGTTGACCACCAGCGTGGCCAGCGCCTCGCCTTCGACTTCCTCGGCGATGATCAGCAGCGGACGGCCGCTCTTGGCCACCTGCTCCAGCGTGGGCAGCAGGTCGCGGATGTTGCTGATCTTCTTGTCGTAGAGCAGCACGTAGGGGTTGTCGAGGATCGCGCTCTGCTTGTCGGGGTTGTTGATGAAGTACGGCGACAGGTAGCCGCGGTCGAACTGCATGCCTTCGACGATGTCGAGCTCGTTGTTCAGGCTCTTTCCGTCTTCGACGGTGATCACGCCTTCCTTGCCAACCTTGTCCATCGCGTCGGCGATGATCTTGCCGATCGATTCGTCGCTGTTGGCCGAAATCGAGCCGACCTGGGCGATTTCCTTCGACGTGGTGGTCGGCTTCGACTGCTTCTTCAGCTGCTCGACCAGGGCCGTGACGGCCTTGTCGATGCCACGCTTCAGGTCCATCGGGTTCATGCCTGCAGCCACGTACTTCATGCCTTCGCGCACGATGGCTTGGGCCAGCACGGTGGCGGTGGTGGTGCCGTCACCGGCCAGATCGCTGGTCTTGGAAGCGACTTCCTTGACCATCTGCGCGCCCATGTTCTGGAGCTTGTCCTTGAGCTCGATTTCCTTGGCGACCGAGACACCGTCCTTGGTGACGGTGGGTGCGCCAAAGCT
>JBEIHU010000128.1:0-11656 GCA_040381175.1 Burkholderiaceae bacterium | reverse complement strand
GCACCCATCATGCGGCAGTACAACCAGCAGATCGGCAGCACCGCGGCGTTGCCCAGCGGCGCGGCGCTTACCGCGCCAACGCTCACCACACCGACGATGCCGGCCGTGCGGTGCGCCGGCAGGAAGGGCACCAGGTCGGCGACCACCGCCACCGGCCCCACGCCCGGACCGCCGCCGCCGTGCGGGATGCAGAAGGTCTTGTGCAGGTTGAGATGGCTGACGTCGCCGCCGAATTCGCCAGGCGCAGCCACGCCGACCAGCGCATTCATGTTGGCGCCGTCGACGTAGACCCGGCCGCCGTGCCGGTGCACCAGCGCGCACAGCTCCTTGACGCGCAGCTCGAACACGCCGTGCGTGCTGGGGTAGGTGATCATCACCGCCGCCAGGTTGGCGCTGTGCTGCTCGCACTTGGCCTGCAGGTCGTCCATGTCGACATTGCCCATGGCATCGCACTGGGTGACGACCACGGTCATGCCCACCATCTGTGCGCTGGCCGGGTTGGTGCCATGGGCGCTTTCGGGGATCAGGCAGATGTTGCGGTGGCCTTCGCCGCGGCTGTCATGCCAGGCCTTGATGACCAGCAGCCCGGCGTATTCGCCCTGGCTGCCGGCATTGGGCTGCAGGCTCACGCCGGCATAGCCAGTGGCCTGGCTGAGCCAGGCGCATAGCTGGTCGTTCAGCGCCCAGTAACCGGCCAGCTGCTCGCGCGGGGCGAACGGGTGCACCTGGGCGAATTCCGGCCAGGTGATCGGGATCATCTCGCTGGTGGCGTTGAGCTTCATGGTGCAGCTGCCCAGCGGGATCATGCTGCGGTCCAGCGCCAGGTCCCTGTCGCTCAGGCTGCGGATGTAGCGCAGCATCTCGGTTTCGCTGTGGTGCGTGTTGAACACCGGATGCGTCAGGAAGGCGCTGCTGCGGCGCATCGACTCGGGGATCATCGGCTCGATGCCCTTCTCGCAGGCGGCGATGTCGGGCAGCGCCTGGCCCGGCTGAGCGAACAGTTGCCACAGCGCCAGGATGTCGTCGCGCGTGGTGGTTTCGTCCAGCGCGATGCCGATCATCGTGTCGCCCCATTCGGGGAAGCGGCGCAGGTTCATGCCGGCGGCCATGGCGCGCTCGGTGATGCCGGCGGTGGCCGCGCCTGTGTCCAGGCACAGCGCGTCGAAGGCGCTGCTGCTGCGCACCGCGACGCCCAGCTCGCGCAGGCCGTGCGCCAGGATGGCGGTGTAGCTGGCCACGCGCCGGGCGATGCGTGTCAGGCCCGCCGGGCCGTGATAGACGGCGTACATGCTGGCGATGACGGCCAGCAGCACCTGCGCGGTGCAGATGTTCGAGGTGGCCTTCTCGCGGCGGATGTGCTGCTCGCGCGTCTGCAGCGCCAGGCGGTAGGCCGGATGGCCGTGCGCGTCGACGCTGACGCCGACCAGGCGGCCGGGCAGGCTGCGCTTGTACTCGTCGCGGCAGGCCAGATAGGCGGCATGCGGGCCGCCGCCACCCATCGGCACGCCAAAGCGCTGGGTGCTGCCCAGTGCAATGTCGGCGCCCAGCTCGCCCGGCGGGGTGATCAGCGTCAGCGCCAGCAGGTCGGCTGCGACGATGAAGGCCGCCTGGTGGGCGTGGATGCGCTCGGCCTCACCGCGCAGGTCGTGGATCGCGCCGCTGGTGCTGGGCAGTTGCTCCAGCGCGGCGAAGTAGTCGCCGCCGGCGATCAGCGCGTCCCACTCGGAGGCCGTATTGGCCAGCACCACCTTCAGCCCCAGCGGCGCGGCGCGGGTGCGGATGACCTCGATGGTCTGCGGGTGCGCGTCGCCGGCAACGATGAAGTTGTGGCTCGGGTTCTTCACGCTGCGCCGCGCCAGGGTCATGGCTTCGGCCGCCGCGGTGGCTTCGTCGAGCATCGAGGCGTTAGCGATGGCCATGCCGGTCAGGTCACAGACCATGGTCTGGAAGTTGACCAGCGCCTCCATGCGGCCCTGCGAGATCTCGGCCTGGTAAGGCGTGTAGGCGGTGTACCAGGCCGGGTTCTCGAGGATGTTGCGCAGGATGACCCCCGGCGTGTGCGTGCCGTGGTAGCCCTGTCCGATGAAGCTTTTCAGCACCTTGTTGCGCGACGCCAGCGCCTTCAGCTCAGCCAGCGCCTGCGACTCGCCCAGTGGTGCAGGCAGCCGCATCGCGTCGGCGCGTGCGATGCTGCGCGGCACGATGGCCTCGATCAGGGCACGCCGGCTGGCGGCGCCGATGACCGACAGCATGTGCTGCTCGTCGTCGGCGCCAGGGCCGATGTGGCGGGCGATGAACTCGCGGTCGTTTTCGAGTTCACCCAGGGCCTTCAGCGCGGACATCAACATGGCTGTTCTTCTTCAGGTGTGGCAGGTGGAATCAGAGGGTCTTGAGCAGGGCGTCGTAGCCAGGCGGGTCCATCAGCTGGTCGAATTCGGCCATGTCGTTGACATGCACCTTGAAGAACCAGCCGTTGCCCATCGGGTCGCTGTTGGCCAGCGACGGGTCGGCGCGCAGCGCCTCGTTGACCTCGACGACCTCGCCGCTGACCGGCATGTAGATGTCGGCCGCGGCCTTGACCGACTCGACGACGCCGGCCACTTCGCCCTTCTTGTAGCTCTTGCCCACCGCCGGCAGGTCGACGAAGACCACGTCGCCCAGCGCCTCCTGGGCGTGCAGCGTGATGCCGACGACCGCGGCCTCGTGGTCTTCGATGTTGATCCATTCGTGGTCGGGCGTGAACATGGTGGTCATCGGAGGGCTCCTGTGGGTGGGGTGAGGATCAGCCGCGGAAATAGCGGTGCGGCACGAAGGGCATCGGCGTCACGCGCATCGGCACCTTCTGGCCGCGCACTTCGGCATAGACCTCGTGCTGCGGCTTGGCATGGTCGGCGGCAAGGTAGGCCATCGCAATCGGCTTGTTGACGGTCGGCGCGATGGTGCCGCTGGTCACGGTGCCGAGCTTGTGGCCGCGCGCGTCGACCAGCTTCGCGCCTTCGCGCACCGGCACGCGTTCCAGCGCCACCAGGCCGACGCGCTTGTGGCTGACGCTGCCTGCCAGCTGCGCGGCGATGGCATCGGCGCCCGGGTAGCGGCCGGCACGCTCGCCGCCGGGGCGGCGCACCTTCTGGATGGCCCAGGTCAGCCCGGCATGGACCGGGCTGGTGCGGGTGTCGATGTCGTGGCCGTGAAGGCACAGGCCGGCCTCCAGGCGCAGCGTGTCGCGCGCTCCCAGGCCGGCCGGCTTGACCTCGGGCAGGTTGATCAGCGCGCGCGCCAGCGACACCGCGGCCTCGCCCGGCACCGAGATCTCGAAACCGTCCTCGCCGGTGTAGCCCGAGCGGGTGACATAACAATCGGCGCCGGCCAGCCTGAAGGCGCCGCCGGTCATGAACACCAGTTTCGTCAGCGCCGGGTTCAGGTGCGCCAGCGCCTCGGCGGCACGTGGGCCCTGAACGGCCAGCAAGGCGCGTTCGGGCATGGCCACTACCTGACAGCGGTGGCCGATATGGGTGACCAGGTGGCGCAGGTCGGCGTCCTTGCAGCCGGCGTTGACCACCAGCAGCAGGTCGGCGTCGCGCCGCGTGACCATCAGGTCGTCCAGGATGCCGCCGGCCGAGTCTGTGAAAAAGGCGTAGCGCTGCTGGCCGACCGCCAGACCCAGCACGTCCACCGGGACCAGGCTCTCCAGCGCGGCGGCGGCGTCGGCGCCCACCAGCCGCAGCTGGCCCATGTGCGAGACGTCGAACAGCGCGGCCGACTCGCGGCACTGCCGGTGCTCGGCGATGATGCCGCCGGGGTAGTTGACCGGCATGTCGTAGCCGGCAAAGGCAACCATGCGGGCGCCCAGTTCGACATGCAGGGCGTGCAGCGGGGTCTTCAGCAGATCGGCGGACATGGCATTCTCCAAGGGCTGCAAACAACCTGATTCCGATTGTTCAGGGCCCTCGCTGTCCGCTTTACCTGAGAGATTGGCGCTGCATTCGCATGCCGCGCTTGCCCCTTCGGTGGGCCGGCTCGAAACCGGCCTCTCTCCAGTGAGGAACGCCGCGTCATCGCAGCGCTTGCCAGTCCTTTTGCCTGAGCGTTCGAAGCGATTCAGCCTCTGCGCCTTCGGCGGCCCCGTCCTGGCTCGGACAGGGCTCTCTCCTGACGGTCGGCAGTTTAGCCGAGGTTCAACGCAGGCGGCGGCCCTGGTTCCACCACACCAGGGCGACCAGCAGCAGGGCCGGCAGGTAGAACCAATGCGGGCTCGGTGCGCCGGTAGGCACCTTGACGGCGGTCACGTCCCAGCCGGGTTCGAAGCCGCCGCGCTTGGCACGCGAGCCGAACTTCACCGCGCCGACCTGCACGGCCTCTCCCAGCGGCACCAGCTGCAGCCCGGCATCGGCCAGGCGCTTGCGGCCATCGGCGCCCGCCTCGCCGAGCTGCAGCGCCACCGTCTTGCTGACATCGTCGCCTTCTAGCGTGGTGCCCTGGATGACCATCGCCAGCGTGGCGTTGGCTGGCGCGTTCTTTGCCAGTTCGAA
Source organism: Burkholderiaceae bacterium (assembly GCA_040381175.1). Taxonomy (GTDB): domain Bacteria; phylum Pseudomonadota; class Gammaproteobacteria; order Burkholderiales; family Burkholderiaceae_C; genus Rubrivivax. Next base: position 7,127 of record JBEIHU010000128.1, on the reverse strand, counting down.
GACCTCCGCCGCTGCCGCGTCGCGTGTCGGCGGGGCGACGCGGTCCATGAAGAAGTCGGGGCGGAACAGCAGCACCACGGCGATGGCCAGCAGCGCGGTCTCCCACAGCCGGCTCCTGACGCGAAACCAGTTCATCGTCACCGCGACGAAGATCAGCGTGGCCAAGGCGCAGGCCAGCACCACGCGGATCAGCTCGCCGGTGCTGTGGATGTCGATCAGCAGCAGCTGCGGGTTGAAGATCCATATGAACGGCAGGATCACCGTGCGCAGCGCATACACCGAGCCCTGGATGCCAGTCTTGATGGCGTCCTCGCCGCTGATGGCTGCCGCGGCAAAGGTGGCCAGCCCCACCGGCGGCGTGATGTCGCCCATGATGCCGTAGTAGAAGACGAACAGGTGCACCGCGATCAGAGGGATGACCAGGCCGCTTTGCGCGCCCAGTTCCACCACCACCGGCGCCATCAGCGTGGCCACCAGCACGTAGTTGGCGGTGGTGGGCACGCCCAGGCCGAGCACCAGGCAGACGAAGGCGATGAACAGCAGCATCGCCAGCACGTTGCCCTGGCTGACGAATTCGACGAACTCGGTCATGCGCAGGCCCAGCCCGGTGAGCGTGATCGCGCCGACGATGATGCCGGCGGTGGCGGTGGCCACGCCGATGCCGATCATGTTGCGCGAGCCGTCGTTCATGCCGTGCACGACCTCGGCGAAGCCGCTGCTGAGCGTGCCGGCGGTGGGCCGGCCGCGGAAAAATTCGATCAGCCAGCGCTGCGTCAGCATCAGTCCGATCAGCACCACGATGGCCCAGAAGGCCGACAGCGACGGCGACATCTCCTCGACCATCAGGCACCAGATCAGCGTGGCGATCGGCAGCAGGTAGTGCAGGCCGGCCTGCACCGTCGGCCAGGTGTGCAGCGCCTTGGGGTTGTCGATGTCGATGTCCTGCGGCAGGTCGGGGCAGCGCGCGGCCTGGCGCACGGAGAAGACGTAGGTTCCCGCCATGACCACGGCGACGGCCCAGCCGGCCTGTTCGCCCAGCGCGGCCTTGATCGCCGACAGCAGGTAGTACATCAGCGCGATCACGATGATGCTGCCCGACAGCCCCAGCCCCAGGCGCAGCAACGCTTCGCCCCAGCTGCGCGGTTCGCGCCGGATGATCGGCATCATGCCCAGCTTCAATGCCTCGAGGTGCACGATGTACAGCAGCCCCAGGTAGGACAAGGTGGCCGGCAGCAATGCGTGCTTGACCACCTCGGCATAGGAGATTCCGACGTACTCGACCATCAGGAAGGCGGCCGCGCCCATCACCGGCGGCATGATCTGGCCGTTGACCGAACTCATGGTCTCGATCGCGCCGGCCTTGACCCCGCCGTAGCCGGCCTTCTTCATCAGCGGGATGGTGAAGATGCCGCCCGAGACCACGTTGCTGACCGAGCTGCCGCTGATCATGCCGTTCAGCGCCGAGGACACCACGGCCACCTTGGCCGGCCCGCCGCGCAGGTGGCCCAGCGCCGCGAAGCTGACCTGCATCATGTAGTTGCCGCCGCCGGCGCGGTCGAGCAGGCTGCCGAACAGCACGTAGACGAAGATCGCGCCGGTCGACACGCCCAGCGCGATGCCGTAGACGCCCTCGGTGGTGAGCCACATGTGCGACAGCAGCCGGTTCAGCGACGCGCCCTTGTGCGACAGCACCTCCGGCATGTATGGCCCCAGTAGGCAGTAGGCGAGGAACAGCGCGGCCAGCCCCGCCATCGGCCAGCCGACGGCGCGGCGCGTGGCTTCCAGCAGCAGCAGGATGCCGGCGCTGGCGACCACGATGTCCATCGTCGTCGGCTGCCCGGGCCGCGTGGCCAGCTGGGCATAGAACAGCAGCAGGTAGCCGCCGGCAAAGGCGCCGGCCAGCGCGAACACGGTGTCGAAAGGCGGGATGTGCCTGCGCGGCGAGCGCCTGAATGCCGGCCAGGCCATGAAGGCCAGGAACAGCGCGAAGGCCAGGTGGATGGAGCGCGCCTCGGTATCGTTGAGCACGCCGACGCGCAGCATGAAGGGCAGCGGCGACGCGTACCACAGCTGGAACAGAGCCCAGGCCAGCGCCGTGCCGAAGATCAGCTGCCGGCCGAAGCCCGCGGGCTCGCGCCGGCCGGTGTCGACCTCGGCGACGAGCTCCTGCAAGGCGGTGGGCGCCTTTTCGATGTCGGTGGCCATGGCGACGTGTCCTCGGGCGCGGGCGGTTTGGGCGGAAGGAAAAAGGGCGAAGCCATCGCTTCGCCCTTGTCTCAGGACGCGCCTGGCGTTACTTGATCCAGCCCTTCTCCTTGTAGTACTTGAGGGCGCCGTCGTGCAGTGGCGCGGATAGTCCGTCCTTGATCATGTTCTCGGGCTTCAGGTTGGCCAGCGCCGGATGCAGCTTCTTGAATTCGTCGAAATTGTCGAAAACCGCCTTGACCACCTGGTACACCGTCTCGGTGGGCACCTTGGTCGACGACACCACCGTGGCCAGCACGCCGTAGGTGTTGGTGGCTTCGGGGTTGTTCGGGTACAGGCCGGCCGGGATCACCGCCTTCGCGTAATAGGGCTTGTCGGCCACCAGCTTGTCGATGGCCGGGCCGGTCAGCGAGACCAGCCTGGCGCCGCATGACGTGGTCGGGTCCTGGATGTTGGCCGAAGGGTGGCCGACGCCGTAGAAAAAGCCGTCGATCTTGCCGTCGCACAGCGCGGGGCCATGCTCGTCGGCCTTCAGCTCCGAGGCGAGCGCGAAGTCGGTGAGCTTCCAGTTTATCGCCGAGATCATTTCCTCGAGCGAGGCGCGCGTGCCCGAGCCCGGATTGCCGACGTTGAAGCGCTTGCCCTTGAAGTCGTTGAAACTCTTGATGTTGGCTTCCTTGCGCGCCAGCACGGTGAAGGGCTCGGGATGCACCGAGAACACCGCGCGCTCGTCGGTCCAGGCACCCGCATCCTTGAAGGCGCCCAGTCCCTTGAAGGCGTTGAACTGCACGTCGGACTGCGCGAAGCCCAGGTCCAGCTCGCCCGACTTGATGGTGTTGACGTTGAAGACCGAGCCGCCTGTGGATTCGACCGAGCAGCGGATGCCGTGCTTGGCGCGGTCCTTGTTGACCAGCCGGCAGATCGCGCCGCCGGCCGCGTAGTACACGCCAGTGACGCCGCCGGTGCCGATCGTCACGAACTTCTGCTGGGCGGCGGCCGGCGTCCACGGCAGAGCCAGCGCCAGGGCGGATGCGGCCAGCGAGGCGCGCAGCATGAGGGAGCGTCGTGTCATCAGTGGACTCCAGGTGACAGTTTGATGAAGGGATAAGATGATCAGACGATAACGCATGGCAGGCTCCGCTGCGCGCGGCGCTCAGCGTGGCAGGCTGGCCAGGGCCGCGTCCACGGCCCGCGCCAGGCGCTGCACGATCATGTCGAGCTGCGCATCTTCGACGATGAAGGGCGGCGCCAGCAGCACATGGTCGCCGTACTGGCCGTCGATGGTGCCGCCCATCGGGTAGACCATCAGCCCCTCGGCCATGGCCTGGGCCTTGACGCGCGCATGCAGCTTCAGCGCCGGGTCGAAGGGCTGCTTCGTGTCACGGTCGGACACCAGCTCGAGGGCCTGGAAAAGGCCCCGGCCGCGGATGTCGCCCACCTGCGGGTGGTGGCCGAAGGCGGCGACCAGCCGCTCGCGCAGCCCGGCGCCCTGGCGCTGCACGCGTTCCAGCAGGCCGTCGCGGCGGATGACGCGCTGCACCGCCAGCGCCGCTGCGCAGGCCATGGCATGGCCGAGGTAAGTATGGCCGTGCTGGAACGCGCCGCTGCCCTTGGTGAAGGCCTCGACCACCCGCGCCTGCGCCAGCACCGCGCCGATCGGCTGATAGCCGCCGCCCAGGCCCTTGGCCACCACCAGCAGATCAGGCACCACGTCTTCTGCCTCGCAGGCGTGCAGCGTGCCGCAGCGGCCCATGCCGCACATCACTTCGTCCAGGATCAGCAGGATGCCGTGGCGGCTGCACAGCTCGCGCACGCCGCGCAGGTAGCCCGGCACGGGGGTCACTGCCCCCTGGGTGGCGCCGCCGACGGTCTCGGCGACGAAGGCGATGACGCTGTCGCCCCCCAGCTTGTCGATGGCTGCAGCCAGCTCGGCCACCAGGCGCCGGCCGTAGGCTTCGGCGCTTTCGCCGGGGCTGCGGTCACGGTATTCGTAGCACGGCGCAACGTGCGTCACGTCGATCAGCAGCGGTGCGAACTGCCTGCGCCGCCAGGCGTTGCCGCCCACGGCCAGCGCGCCGAGCGTGTTGCCGTGGTAGCTCTGCCGCCGGGCGATGAAGTGGCGCCGCTGCGGCTGGCCGGTCTCGACGAAGTACTGGCGGGCCATCTTCAGCGCCGCCTCCACCGCCTCGGAGCCGCCCGACACGAAGTACGCGTGGCTGGTGCCGGCTGGCGCATCGCACACCAGTTGGTCGGCCAGCGCCTCGGCTGCCTCGGTGGTGAAGAAGCTGGTGTGCGCATAGGCCAGCCGCTCCATCTGCGACTGCAGGGCTGCCAGCATCTCGGGGTGGCCGTGGCCCAGGCATGAGACGGCGGCGCCGCCCGAGGCGTCCAGGTACTGCCGGCCCTGCGTGTCGGTGATGAAAACGCCCTGCGCGCTGGCGGCCACCGGCAGCGCGTGCGCCATCTGGCGGTGCAGGATGTGGGTGCCGTTTGGTTGTGCCATGGTCGGATCGAGAAGGCCCATGCAAGGCGTTGTGGGGCAAGTGTTCCACAGAGCTGCGGCCAGACGACGCGGCCGGCACGCCGGCGGCGCGCACCGCGACGGATTCGGGTTTCTCTGGATATCGATTTTCGAGACCGTTTGCTGGCGCACCATTGAATTTCACAGCGCGCTTTGGCGCTCGTATCGTCCGGGCCTTGCGCCGCGCCTGGGGTGCGGCTGTTCAACCATGACAGGAGCCTGCACATGACCACACGCCGCTTCCCGCTGTTGAGCGCCATCACCGTTGCCGCCGCGGCCTTGGCCACGCCTGCAACCGCCCAGAAGGCGCTGCAGAAGGTCGGCAAGGGCGAAGGCCAGGTCGACATCGTCGCCTGGCCCGGCTACATCGAGCGCGGCGCGACCGACAAGAACTTCGACTGGGTCACCGGCTTCGAGAAGGCCACTGGCTGCAAGGTCAACGTCAAAACCGCCGGCACCAGCGACGAGATGGTGGCGTTGATGAACGAAGGCGGCTTCGACCTGGTCACTGCCTCGGGCGACGCGAGCACGCGGCTGATCCGCGGCAAGAAGTTGCAGCCGATCAACGTCAACCTGATCCCCAGCTACAAGAACATCGACCCGCGGCTGCAGAAGGCACCCTGGCACTACGAGAACAACACGCACTACGGCGTGCCCTACCAGTGGGGCTGGAACGTGCTGATGTACAACACCAAGGTCTTCGGCGACAAGAAGCCGACCAGCTGGAGCGTGGTGTTCGAGGAGCAGACGCTGCCCGACGGCAAGAGCAACAAGGGCCGCGTGCAAGCCTTCGACGGTCCGATCTACATCGCCGACGCGGCGCTGTACCTGATGAAGAAGAACCCTGCGCTGGGCATCAAGGACCCGTACGAGCTGAACGAGTCCCAGTACAAGGCGGCGCTGGAGCTGCTGCGAGGCCAGCGCAAGATCGTCGGCAAGTACTGGCACGACGCCTTCGTGCAGATCGACGACTTCACAAACGAAGGCGTAGTCGCCTCGGGCAGCTGGCAGTTCCAGGCCAACATCCTGGGCAGCAAGAAGGCGCCGATCGCCACGGTGGTGCCGGTCGAAGGCGCCACCGGCTGGGCTGACAGCACGATGATGCACATCGATGCCAAGCATCCGAATTGCGCCTACATGTGGCTCGAGCATTCGCTGAACCCCAAGCTTCAGGGCGACCTGTCGGCCTGGTTCGGCTCGGTGCCTGCGGTGCCCGCGGCCTGCAAGGGCAACGCGCTGCTCAAGGACGACGGCTGCGACCGCCAGGGCTACAAGGACTTCGAGAAGATCTCCTTCTGGAGGACGCCCACCACGCAGTGCAAGACGCAGGATAACAAGTGCGTGCCTTATCACAAGTGGGTGTCCGACTACATTGCCGTGCTTGGCGGCCGGTAGATGACGGCGGCGGTCACCCTCGACCGCGTCTCCTGCGTCTTCGCTGCCGCCGGCCATGAGGTGCGCGCGGTCGACGGCGTCGACCTGACGATCGAAGCCGGCGAGTTCTTTACGCTGCTCGGGCCTTCGGGCTCGGGTAAGACCACCTGCCTGCGCATGATCGGCGGCTTCACGCTGCCGACCTCGGGGCGGGTGCTGATCGGCGGAGAAGACGTGTCGCTGCGCCCGCCCTACGCGCGGCCGGTGAACACTGTGTTCCAGGACTACGCGCTGTTCCCGCACATGAACATTCGCGACAACGTTGCCTATGCGCTGATGGTGCGCAAGGTGCCCAAGGTGGAGCACATGAAGCGGGCCGACGAGTTGCTGGCGCTGGTCGAGCTGGGCGGCGGCGTCGGCGACCGCCGCCCAGCGCAGTTGTCGGGCGGCCAGCGCCAGCGCGTGGCGCTGGCGCGCGCGCTGATCAGCCAGCCGCAGGTGCTGCTGCTGGACGAACCGCTGGGCGCGCTGGACCTGAAGCTGCGCGAGCAGATGCAAAGCGAGCTCAAGGCGCTGCAGCGACGGCTGGGCATCACCTTTCTGTTCATCACCCATGACCAGCACGAGGCGCTGTCGATGAGCGACCGCATCGGCGTGTTCAACAAGGGCCGGCTCGAGCAGGTGGGCACGCCGCAGCAGGTGTACAACGCGCCGGCCACGCGCTTCGTCGCCAACTTCGTCGGCGCGGCCAACGTGCTGGACGGCGACGCCGCCAGGCGCCTGGCCGGCTGCGCCAGCGCGATGTTGCGGCCCGAGCGAATCCGCCTGGGTGGGGCGGACGGCGCGCGCGCTGCCGGCACGGTGCGCGAGATGCAGTACTTCGGCGCGTTCATGCGGCTCAAGGTCGAGGTGGCCGGAAGCCTGCTGCAGGCCGACCAGCCCGACGCCCCCGGTGCGCGCTGGCCCGATCCGGGCGAGCGGGTGCACCTGCACTGGGATGCCGGTGCCGTGCATGCGCTGGACCCGG
>JBEIHU010000127.1:0-11928 GCA_040381175.1 Burkholderiaceae bacterium | reverse complement strand
TGCCGGCGCTTTCGCGCTCGTTGCTCTGGCTCAGGCGCTGCATGGCCTGCTGCTCGTCGGCGTTGTCCTTGGCCTTGATGGACAACTGGATGCTGCGCATCTTGCGGTCCACGTTGATGACCATGACGTTCACGTCGTCGCCTTCCTTCAGCACGTTGCGCGCGTCTTCGACGCGGTCACGGCTGATTTCGCTGGCACGCAGGTAGCCAGTGACGTCGTCGTTGAGCTGAATCTCTGCGCCGCGCGGGTCGACGCTCTTGACCTTGCCGTTGACGATGGCGCCGCGGTCATTCAGCGTGGTGAAGCTGGTGAACGGGTCGACGTCCAGCTGCTTGATGCCCAGGCTGATGCGCTCGCGCTCCACGTCCACGGCCAGCACCAGGGCTTCGACTTCCTGGCCCTTCTTGTAGTTGCGCACGGCCGTCTCGCCCGGCTCGTGCCAGGACAGGTCGGACAGGTGCACCAGGCCGTCGATGCCGGCGGCCAGGCCGACGAAGACGCCGAAGTCGGTGATCGACTTGACGGGGCCCTTGACCCGGTCGCCGCGGTTGACGGTGCCGGCGAACTCTTCCCACGGGTTGGCCTTGCACTGCTTCATGCCCAGGCTGATGCGGCGCTTGTCCTCGTCGATCTCCAGCACCATGACCTCGACCTCCTGACCGAGCGAGACGATCTTGCTGGGCGCGACGTTCTTGTTGGTCCAGTCCATCTCGGACACGTGCACCAGGCCTTCGATGCCGGGTTCGATTTCCACGAACGCGCCGTAATCGGCGATGTTGGTGATCTTGCCGAACAGGCGCGTGCCATTCGGGTAGCGGCGCGCCACGCCGTGCCAGGGGTCGTCGCCCAGTTGCTTGATGCCCAGGCTGACCCTGTTTTTCTCGGCGTCGAACTTCAGCACCTTGGCGGTGAGTTCCTGGCCGACCTGCACCACCTCGCTGGGGTGGCGCACTCGGCGCCAGGCCATGTCGGTGATATGCAACAGGCCGTCGATGCCGCCCAGGTCGACGAAGGCGCCGTATTCGGTGATGTTCTTGACCACGCCGTGCACGATCGCGCCTTCGTGCAGCGTCTCCAGCAGCTTGGCGCGTTCCTCGCCCATGCTGGCCTCGACCACCGCGCGGCGCGACAGCACCACGTTGTTGCGCTTGCGATCGAGCTTGATGACCTTGAACTCCATGGTCTTGCCCTCGAAGGGGCTCATGTCCTTGACCGGACGCGTGTCGAGCAGGCTGCCCGGCAGGAAGGCGCGGATGCCGTTGACCAGCACCGTCAGGCCGCCCTTGACCTTGCCGTTGACCGTACCCGAGACGAACTCGCCCGACTCCAGCGAGTTCTCCAGCGACATCCAAGACGCCAGTCGCTTGGCCTTGTCACGCGACAGGATGGTGTCGCCGTAGCCGTTTTCCACGGCGTCGATGGCCACCGAGACGAAGTCGCCGACCTGGACCTCGACCTCGCCCTGGTCGTTCTTGAATTCCTCGATGGGGACGTAGGACTCGCTCTTCAGCCCGGCGTTGACGACCACATGGCTGTGTTCGATGCGCACGACTTCGGCGGAGATGACCTCGCCGACGCGCATGTCGCTGCTCTTCAGCGACTCCTCGAACAGGGCGGCGAAGGATTCCATGCCGGCGGGAGCGGCAGTCTGGGTTTGCATGCTGATGATTCCTGGTGTCGGCCCGAATGCCGACGGGGTTGCGGGTTGGAACTTGCACCACCCTCGTGGGGCCTGACGGCCACGGCGGGGAAGGGTGATGCGCTCTTCGGCCCTGCGTTAGAAGCCTGCGCTTCAGTCGAAGGGCCTGCGCCGCCGCCACCAGCCCAGCACCACATCGACCGATTCCTCGATGCTCAGTGCCGAGTTGTCGAGCAACAACGCATCCTCGGCCGGCTTCAAGGGCGCAACACTGCGGGACTTGTCCCTGGCGTCACGCACCTCGAGTTCAACACGAAGGTCTTCAAGTCTAGACTGAATTCCTTTTGAAATCAACTGCTTATGCCGGCGAACCGCGCGCTGCGCAGCGCCGGCTGTCAGGAACACCTTCAGCGTCGCCGCGGGAAAGATCACGGTGCCCATGTCGCGTCCGTCCGCAACCAGCCCGGGCGGACGCCTGAAGGCCAGTTGCAGGCCTTGCAACGCCTCGCGCACGGCCGGCAGTGCCGCGATGCGCGAAGCCAGGCCGCCCACGTCCTCGCGCCGCAGCTCATCGCTGACGAGGCGGGCGCGCAGCACCACAGCTGCGCCCTCGAAACGCAGGTCCAGCACCCCCGCCAGCCGCGCCAACGCGGCCTCGTCGTCGGTGGCGACGCCGTCGTCCAGCGCTGCCAGCGCCGTGGCGCGGTACAGCGAGCCGGAGTCCAGCGTGTGGTAACCCAGCCGCGCGGCCAGCGCCGCCGCCAGCGTGCCTTTGCCAGAGGCCGTCGGCCCGTCGACCGTGATCACTGGCACGTCGGACGGCTCGGTGCCGACCACGCCGAACAGCGCCTCGAAGTAGTCGGGGAAGGTCTTAGCGACGCAGCGCGGGTCCAGGATGCGCACCGGCAGCCCCGGCCCGGTGCTGTCGTTCCGTCCAGCCAGCGGGTTGAAGGCGGCCAGCGACAGGCACATCGCCATGCGGTGGTCGTCGTAGGTATGGACGCTGGCGTGCCGCCACTGCAGCGGCGGCGTCACCTCGATGAAGTCGGCGCCTTCGACGACGCCGGCGCCGAGCTCGCGCAGCTCGGCGGCCATCGCGGCGATGCGGTCCGTCTCCTTGACGCGCCAGCTGGCGATGTTGTCCAGCCGCGTGGTGCCATCGGCGTACAGCGCCATCACGGCCAGCGTCATGGCCGCATCGGGGATGTGGTTGCAGTCGAGCCGCAGCGCGCGCAGCGGCCAGGCCCCGCGAGACACCTGCAGCCAGCCCGGCCCGGCCTGCACCTTGGCGCCCATGGCCTGCGCGGCCTCGACGAAGCGGATATCGCCCTGGATCGAACCGCTGCCCACGCCCTCGATGCGCAGCCGCGCTCCGCCATGCGCGGCAATCGCGCCCAGCGCGATGAAGTACGAGGCCGAGGACGCGTCGCCTTCGACATGGATCTCTCCGGGCGAGCGGTAGCGGCTGCCGCGCGGCACGACGAAACGGCGCCAGTCCTCGTGCACGATGTCGATTCCAAAGCGTGCCAGCAGGTTCAGCGTGATCGCCACGTAGGGCTTGGAGATCAGCTCGCCCTGCACCTCGATGACGATGTCGCAAGGCTCGCTGACCAGCGGCAGCGCAAGCAGCAGCGCGCTGAGGAACTGGCTGGACACGTCGCCGCGCACGGGGATCGGCTGCCCCGTACGCAGTGCGCCGCCAGGCTGACCCCGCAGGCGCAGCGGCGGGTATCCGGGCTGACCCAGATCGACGATGTCGCAGCCCAGCGCACGCAGGGCGTCGACCAGGTCGCCGATCGGCCGCTCGTGCATGCGCGGCACGCCCGAAAGCTCGAAGCGCCCGCCCTGTGTGGCAGCCATCAGCGCCAGCACCGCCGCCAGCGGGCGCATGGCCGTGCCGGCGTTACCCAGGAACAGCGCCGCCTCATGCACCCGCAGCCGGCCGCCCAGGCCCTCGACCTGCAGCGCGCCGCGCCCTGCCGGCTGCAGCGCACAGCCCAGAGCACGCAAGGCGTCGAGCATGACTTGCGTGTCGTCCGACTGCAGGGGCTCGTGCACCAGCGTGTGCCCTTCGGCCAGCGCCGCCAGCAGCAGCACGCGGTTGGAGATGCTCTTCGAGCCCGGCAGCCGCACCGTGCCGGAGGCCGTGCGCAGCGGAGGTAGGTCGAGGAACGGAATATCGAACATCGTGCGGCCGAAGCCGGGGTCAGCGCACCGGCGGCACCCGGGGCGTGCCCATTTGCCAGCCGCTACGGCCCTCGCTGGCCACGCGCAGCAGTTCCTGCAGCGCTGCGCCGTTGCCGGCCATCATGACCTGCTCCAGCGCGTCGAGCGACTGGCGGAAGCGCTGCGATTGCTTCAGCACCTCCTCGCGGTTGGCGAGCAGGATGTCGCGCCACATCGTCGGGTCGCTGGCGGCAATGCGGGTGAAGTCGCGAAAGCCCGGCCCAGCCAGCGACAGCAGGTCGCGTCCGGCCGGTTGGCCCAGCACCCCGCCGAAATAGGCAAAGGCCAACAGGTGGGGCAGGTGGCTGACAGCCGCGAACGCGCTGTCATGGTTTTCGGGCGTCATCTTCAGCACCTGCGCGCCAATCGCTGACCAGACATCGGTAGCCTTCTGCAACAGGGCCGGCGTGGTCTGGGCCAGTGGCGTCAGGATCACCTGGCGGCCGCTGTACAGCGCGGCGTCTGCATGCTGGATGCCCGAGCCTTCCTTGCCGGCTATCGGATGCGCCGGTATGAAGCTGGCGATGCGCTCGCGCAATGCACGTCGCGCCGCATCGACCACATCGCGCTTGGTGCTGCCCACGTCCATGACCAGCACACCGGGTTCGACCAGGTGGCGGATGGCCTTGAGCGTGGTTTCGGTGGCGGCCACCGGCACGGCCACCAACACGATGTCGGAACCCGCCACTGCCTGCAAGGCCGAATCGGCCACCACGTCGATCACGCCCAGGCGCAGCGCACGTTCGGTGGTCGAGGGCGACTTGCTGTAGCCGACCACCCGCCTGACCAGCGCGGCGCGCTTCAGCGCCAGAGCGAAGGACCCGCCCATCAGGCCGCAGCCGATGACACCGAGCTGGTTGAACATCAGAGGTCCAGGCGGCCGCAGGTGGCCCTAGTGCACATCGACCGGGTAGGTGCCAAGCACCTTGAAGTACTCGCAGACGGCGCGCAGCTCGCGCAGTGCGGCGGCGACATGGGCTTCATCGGGATGGCCTTCGAGGTCGATGTAGAAGTAGTACTCCCACTGGCCCGACCGCGCCGGGCGGGACTCCAGGCGCGTCATCGACACGCCATGCGACTTCAACGGCACCAGCATGTCATGCACTGCGCCCGGCCGGTTGTGGACCGACACCACGAGGCTGGTGCAATCGTGGCCGCTGGGCTTGGGCGCAGGCTGCGCGTGCGGGTGGGTGATGACGGCAAATCGGGTGCGGTTGTGGGCATCGTCCTGGATCGCTGGCGCGACGATGTGCAAACCGTACTCGCCGCCCGCGCGCGCGCTGGCGATGGCGGCCAGCGATGCATCCAGCCCGGCCAGCCGCGCACCTTCGGCGTTGCTCAGCACCGGGCGGCGTTCGGCTTGCGGCAGGTGCTGGCTGAGCCAGGCGCTGCACTGCGCCAGCGCTTGCGGATGGGCCAGTACCGCCTGGATGCCGTCGAGCGAAGGCTCGCGGCGTAGCAGGTTGTGGCGCACGTACAGGCTGGTCTCGCCGATGATGAACAGCGGCGTGTGCAAGAACAGGTCCAGCGAACGCGCTACCACGCCTTCGGTGGAGTTTTCCACCGGCACGACCCCGAAGTCGGCGGCGCCGGCACTGGTGCGGTGGAACACCTCGTCGAAGCTGGAGCAGGGCACGCGGTCGATCGACGAGCCGAAATAGCCCAGTGCCGCCTCCTCGCTGAAGGTGCCTGCCGGCCCGAGGAAGGCGACACGGGGACGCTGCTCCAGCGCACGGCAGGCCGACATGATCTCGCGCCAGATCGGGGCCACGCTGTCGGACTTCAGCGGCCCCGGGTTGACGTTCTTCAGGCCTTCGATGACCTGGGCCTCGCGCTCGGGGCGGAAGACGACGCCTCCAGTGCGCTTCTTCAGCTCGCCCACCTGCAACGCCAGGCCGGCGCGACGGTTCAACAGGCCCAGCAACTCGCGATCGACGGCGTCGATCTGCGTGCGCAACCCCAGCAGCGCGGCGTCGTCGCCATCGGGCGTGGTGCTCATCTTCTACTTGCTGGCCGCTCGGGCAGGCGGCTTGGCGGCTGCCTTGGGTGCCGTCGCGCTGTCGGCGGCGCCGACGGCAGAGGCCGAAAGCGCGCTGCGCATCTTCTGCTCCAGCGATTGCAGCTTGGGTTCGATCAGCGGCCGTGCCTCGGCCACGAGCTTCTGCATGAAGCTGTTCTGCATCTCGCCGCTGGCCTGCTGGAATTTCTTGTTCACCGGTGATTCGAACCAGGCCACGAGTTGCCTGAGCTCATCCTCGCTGAACTTCTCCTCCAGCGTCACGCCCAGGGTCGATGGCGCCAGCTTGACGGCGCGCTCACGCACCGCGGGATAGGTTTCATCGACGTACTTTCTGGCATCGGCCTCGATGGTCTTGCCGATCGCCTCGCGCTTTTCGGCAGGGAACTGCGTCTGCAGCACGCGTCCCGCCTCCTGCATCATCTGCGCTGCAGGCCGCTCGACAATGCCGCGCGCAGCGCTCTCGATGCCTGGCTGTTGCAGCGCCAGCAGCTTCTGCACCAGTTCCTTCTTCGCCGGCGACACGGTGCCCTGCGCTTGCGCCAGACCGCAGGCGCACAACGCCAGCGTGCCCAGCAAGTGACGGATCCTCACGAACTGCTCTCCTCGCCAGCGGCACCGGCATCGGTTTCGGTATCGCCATTGGCGTCGGATGCATCGTTCGCGTCGTTCTCGACGATGCGCTGCAGCCCCGACAGCTTGGCGCCGTCGTCCAGGCCGATCAATGTCACGCCCTGCGTGGCACGACCCAGTTCGCGGATCTCCGCCACGCGCGTGCGCACCAGCACGCCCTTGTCGGTGATCAGCATGATCTCGTCGTGCGGCCGCACCAGCGTGGCAGCCACCACCTTGCCGTTACGCTCGGTCTGCTGGATCGCGATCATGCCCTTGGTGCCGCGGCCATGGCGCGTGTATTCGACGATGCTGGTGCGCTTGCCGTAGCCGTTTTCGGTGGCGGTCAGCACGCTTTGGGTCTCGTCCTCGGCCACCAGCATGGCGATCACGTTCTGCGCCGGCTCCAGCGCCATGCCGCGCACGCCGCGCGCGTTGCGGCCCATCGGGCGCACGTCGTCCTCGTCGAAGCGCACTGCCTTGCCGCCATCGCTGAACAGCATCACGTCATGATGACCATCGGTGAGCGCGGCGCCGATCAGGTAATCGCCCTCGTCCAGGTCGACGGCGATGATGCCGGCCTTGCGCGGGTTGCTGAACTCGTCGAGCGCGGTCTTCTTCACAGTGCCCAGCGCGGTGGCCATGAACACGTATTGGTCGGCCGGGAAGCTGCGGAACTCGCCGGTCAGCGGCAGCACCACGGTGATCTTCTCGCCAGGCTGCAGCGGGAACATGTTGACGATCGGCTTGCCGCGGCTGGCGCGGCCGCCTTGCGGCACCTCCCACACCTTGAGCCAGTAGACCCGGCCGCGATCGCTGAAGCACAGGATCCAGTCGTGCGTGTTGGCGATGAATAGCTGGTCGATCCAGTCGTCTTCCTTGGTGGCGGTGGCCTGCTTGCCGCGGCCGCCACGGCGCTGCGCTCGGTACTCGGTCAGCGGCTGGCTCTTGATGTAGCCGGTATGGCTGAGCGTGACCACCATGTCGGTGGGCGTGATCAGGTCCTCGGTGCCGAGCTCCTGCACGTTATGCTCGATGACGCTGCGCCGGGCTCCGATCTTGGTCTGGCCGAACTCCTGCTTCAGCGCCGTGAGTTCCTCGGTGATGATCGACGTCACGCGCGCGGGCTTGGCCAGGATGTCCAGCAGGTCGGCGATCTCGGCCATCACCTGCTTGTACTCGCCGATGATCTTGTCCTGCTCCAGCCCTGTCAGGCGCTGCAGGCGCATCTGCAGGATCTCGCTGGCCTGGTCATCCGACAGCCGGTACAGGCCGTCCAGCTGCAGGCCGTAGTGGTCGGGCAGGCCTTCGGGCCGGTACGCGGCACGGCCGCCAGGCGTGTCCGACTCGGCGCGGGCCAGCATCTCGCGCACCATCGAACTGTCCCAGCTCTTGGCCATCAGCGCGGCCTTGGCCACCGGTGGCGTCGGGCTGGTCTTGATGGTTTCGATGAATTCGTCGATGTTGGCCAGCGCCACCGCCAGGCCTTCCAGCACGTGACCGCGCTCGCGCGCCTTGCGCAGCTCGAACACCGTGCGCCGAGTGACCACCTCGCGCCGATGCTCCAGGAAGATCTCCAGCAGCTGCTTCAGGTTGCACAGCCGCGGCTGACCGTCGATCAGCGCCACCATGTTGATGCCGAAGGTGTCCTGCAGCTGAGTCTGCTTGTACAAGTTGTTCAGCACGACCTCGGGCACTTCGCCGCGCTTGAGCTCGATCACCACGCGCATGCCGGACTTGTCGCTCTCGTCCTGGATGTGGCTGATGCCTTCGAGCTTCTTCTCATGGACGAGCTCGGCTATGCGCTCGAGCAGCGTCTTCTTGTTCACCTGATAGGGGATCTCGTCGACGATGATCGACTGGCGCGCACCCTTGTCGATGTCCTCGAAATGGCACTTGGCACGCATCACCACCTTGCCGCGGCCGGTGCGGTAGCCCTCGCGCACGCCGTTCAGGCCGTAGATGATCCCGGCCGTCGGGAAGTCAGGCGCCGGGATGATCTCCATCAGCTCTTCCAGCGTGGCCTGCTCGTTCTTGAGCAGGTGCAGGCAGGCGTCGACCACCTCGTTCAGGTTGTGCGGCGGGATGTTCGTCGCCATGCCCACTGCGATGCCGGCGCTGCCATTGACCAGCAGGTTCGGCAGCCGCGTCGGCAGCACCAGCGGCTCTTTCTCCGAGCCGTCGTAGTTGGGGCCGAAATCGACGGTGTCCTTGTCGATGTCGGCCAGCATCTCGTGCGCGATCTTCGCCAGCCGAATCTCGGTGTAGCGCATGGCCGCGGCGTTGTCGCCGTCCACACTGCCGAAGTTGCCCTGGCCGTCGACCAGCATGTGGCGCAGGCTGAAATCCTGCGCCATGCGCACGATGGTGTCGTACACCGCGGTGTCGCCATGCGGGTGGTACTTGCCGATGACGTCGCCGACGATGCGCGCGCTCTTCTTGTAGGGCCGGTTCCAGTCGTTATTCAGCTCATGCATCGCAAAAAGTACTCGGCGGTGCACCGGCTTCAGGCCGTCGCGCGCATCGGGCAGGGCGCGGCCCACGATCACGCTCATCGCGTAGTCGAGGTAGGACCGTCGCATCTCCTCCTCGAGGCTGATGGGCAAGGTTTCTTTCGCGAACTGGGTCATGCGGCGCAGACGATGAGAAAGCTCGGCCCAATGGAGCCGGCCGCGCGCAAGCGCGCTGGAGGGCGGATTCTAAGTGCGTGGCCGTGTAGCACCCGCGCAACAACGACGTCGGCAACTGCCGACGCAGGCGCCAAAATGCAGTGCAGCCGGCACCGTATGGCACAATGCATTCGTCGGTGGCGGGATATCCGCCCGGGTGGGGTTTAAGACCATTCATCACGATTTTGAGTGTGGACATATCGCAGGAAACTGCGGCTTTCCTTGAGAGGACAACCATGAAGAAATTGAACAAGGTGACGATGCTTGTAGCATCGCTTGCGCTCGCGGCCCCGATGATGGCGCTGGCGCAAACGCCCGCGGAGTTCCAGGCTGCTTCCGGTGCCAATCAATGGCGCGACGCGGGCGGCAGCCCGTGGAGAGGTGGCGCTGGTCCTGAGTGCTGGCGTGATTCCAACTGGACGCCGTCCACCGCGTTTCCGACATGCGACGGCGCTGCCAAGCCGCCGCCGCCGGTGGCTGCCGCTGCCCCTGCCCCTGCCCCTGCTCCTGCCCCTGCCCCGCGGGCTGCTGCGCCTGCGGCCGCTCCGGCGCCGGCTCCTGCGGCGCCGGCTGCTGCTGCGGCGGCTCCTCGCCCCGCGGCTCAGAAGGTTACCTACGCAGCCGATACGTTCTTCGATTTCGACAAGTATGTGATCAAGCCCGAAGGCAAGGCGAAGCTCGACGACTTGGTGTCCAAGACCAAAGCCATCAACCTCGAGGTCATCATCGCTGTCGGCCATACCGACAACATCGGTAGTGCCGCGTACAACCAAGGCTTGTCCGAGCGTCGCGCCAACGCCGTCAAGGAATACCTGGTGAGCAAGGGAATCGAGAAGAATCGCGTGTACACCGAAGGCAAGGGCATGAAGAGCCCGATCGCGAGCAACAGCACCTCTGAAGGCCGTGCGAAGAACCGTCGTACCGAGATCGAGGTCGTCGGCACGCGTGCCGCTCCCTGATACCAAGACCAAGGGCCTCGAGCCTTTGTCGGTGAACCCCGCCTCGGCGGGGTTCTTTACTTGTGCGCCCAGCATGGGCGCGATCTTCGGGGTGAAAGTCCCCGGCCGAGCTGGCCATAGCGACGCAAGCGAAGCGCGACTGCGTGAGGTCGACCGAGCTTGAGCTCGCCGCATGAAGCGCAAACCGTGTGCCCGTGCGCGAACCGCATCCGAGGCGGCGCCGGGCAGGGCGAGCAGGCATGTGACCGCAAAGCTCCATGGTCAGAGGCCAGGCAACGCAGTTGCGGCAGTTGCGCGCTGAGGAATGCGTTCACACCAGGGGGTCTCGCCCTGCGCCTGAGAGGGCGATGGTGATGAATCGGAGCGAGAAGTCAACACAGGGCGTGGCAGTCGGATCCGCCCGGCGAATGACCGATCCTGAAGGGCGGTCACGAGACATTTCGCTTGGCGATGGCAACGCACCAGGCAGAGGCTCGGGCGTCGCGGCATTCGCAAACTGAACTGGCGGCGGGACACCCGAGCTGGGGATACCGACCGTGGCGGACAGGTTGATCCAGCAGGCGTTGCTGCAGGTGCTGCAGCCGCTCATCGACCCGACGTTCAGCCAGCACGACGGCTTCAGGCCGGGGCAAAGCGTACGGCGCGGTGTTGGAGGCTCAACAGCACCTTCAGTCCGGCTACAGGAGCGTGCTGGACGTGGGCCCGGGAAGTTCTTCAACCGCCTCAACCATGACATTCTGATGGACGGGCCGGCCAAGCGGATTGCGGACGGGCGGGTGCCGCGTTTGACACGTCGCCACCTGCAGATGGACATCCTGGCGCATGGGTGAAAGGTGAACGGATCGAAGGCGCGCCGCAAGGCGGAGCGCTGAGTCCGCTGCCGGCCAATGAGTTGCTGGACGGGGTACATCGGGAATTGGGGCGCAACAGCCACAAGTTCGTGCCCCACGCCGACGACTGCAAGGTCTTCGCCAGGGGCCCCAAGGCGAGTGCGCGTTTGCTGCAAGCCCAGTGCGGGTGCTACGCGATGCTGGCGCTGAAGGTCAGCGAGTCCAAGACGGCAGTGGCCGAGGCCTGGGGGCACAAATTCCGGGGCAATTGCTTCTGGGCGTACATGGACGAAGCGAAACGGGCGGCAGAAACCACAGGCCCTGGACGAGATGGGCGAGCATAGCCGGCACCCGATATGCCGCACGAGGGGTCGCGGTCTGCGGCAGGTCGCCGAAGACTTGCGGGGCTGCGTGCCGGACCGGAAGGCGAACTTCCGGCTGGCGCAGACATCCCTGGTGATGCTCGATCTGGACGAGTGGTTGCGGCACTGGCTGCGGGCCGTGCGGCTCAAGCAGTGGCGGCGCGGGACGACGATCTGCCGCAAGCTGCGCCGGCCGGGGGCGCGCGTGGACCTCGCTGCACGCATTGCCGGCAATGAATACGCTGGCGGCGTGACAGCCGTATGGGCCTGAACAAGGTGCTGCCCATCGCTTACTTCGGCCACCTGGGATCCCCGCGATTCTCCTGACCTCGACTTCCCAAACCGCCTGGCGCGGACCCCCTATGGCGGGAGGCGCGGGAGGGGCCGGGTCAGCGATGATCGGCCCCTATCCCGATGTCGGGTTCGCGCGCAGCATCACAATGCCATGTCAGCCAGCATTGGCGCCGGCGAATTGGTTGAACTTCAGGGACTCGGCATGGGCAACGTGGATCCTCAGGAACTCTCCAAGTTCAGCGAGCTGGCCCACCGGTGGTGGGACGATGGCAGTGAATTCAGGCCTCTGCATGAGATGAATCCCTTGCGCCTGGAATGGA
>JBEIHU010000126.1:0-12046 GCA_040381175.1 Burkholderiaceae bacterium | reverse complement strand
GGCCGCCGGTGTCGGCCAGGTGGTGCATGGCGGTGATGGTCATGCGCAGGCCGGTGGCGCCAGGGGGGTGGCCGATGCTGATGCCGCCGCCGTAGAGGTTGGTGCGCTCGCGCGGGATGCCCAGTTCGCGCTCGGCGTGCAGGTTCACCACGGCGAAGGCCTCGTTGATCTCCCAGTAGTCGATGTCGGCCACGCCCAGGCCGGCGCGCTGCAGCAGCCTGGCGATGGCCGGCACCGGCCCGGCGCCCATGATCTCGGGCGCGACGCCGACCACTGCCCAGTCCACCAGCCTGGCCTGCAACGGCAGGCCGGCCTCGCGGGCGGCGTCCATGCTGGCCACCACCAGCGCGGCGGCGCCGTCGGTGACGCCGCTGGAGTTGCCCGCCGTCACCTGGCCCTTGCCGTCCTTGCGGAAGGCAGGCTTCAGCGCGGCCAGCTTCTCGCGGGTGATGCCGGGGCGCGGGAACTCGTCGGTGTCGAACAGGCGGTGGCCGCCCTTGCCGTCGGGTACTTCGATCGGCACGATCTGGCGTGCCAGGAAGCCCGAGGCGATGGCCGCCCCGGCGCGCTGCTGGCTCATGTAGCCCCAGTCGTCCATGGCGTCGCGGCGGTAGCCGAAGCGCTCCGTCAGGTTTTCCGCCGTGTCGCCCATCAGCTCGCGGGTGAAGGGGCAACGGTAGATGTAGTCCAGCCCATCGACGAATTCGAAGGGCCCGCGCTTGGCGCCCCAGCGCACCTGGTGCGCCAGGTAGGGCACGCGCGAGTAGTTCTCGGCGCCTGCGGCCACGGCAATGCGGCTGTGGCCCGACTGGATCTGCTGCGCCGCGCTGACGATGGCCTGCGAACCCGTGCCGCAGGCGCGCACCACGCCCAGCGCGGCGCTGTCTTCGGGCAACCCGGCGTTCAGCGCGATCTTGCGGCTGATGAACAGGCCATCGTGGTCGACCGGCGCGGTGTTGCCGAACACCAGGTGGTCCGCCTGGCCGGGCTGCAGCCCGGCACGCTGCAGGCTGGCCTTGACCACGTGCATGCCCAGCGTGGCCAGCGGCACGTCGCGCAGGCTCTTGCCGAAGTCGCCGAAGGCGGTGCGGACACCGGAACTGAGGATGATGTCGGGCGCGGTCATGTGCGGCATGGTGAGCGGCTGGGTTGGCAAAGATACCAGGGTCGACTATAGGGAAGGCGCGATTGTTTTCCAAACAGGTGATTGTTAAGATGATTCCATGGCCCAGTGCGACACAACCCCCCTGATGCAGCCGGCGCGCCGGCGGCGCTGCAGCCGCCGGCCGCGGGCGGAGCGGGAATGATCGCGCTGGCCAGCGCCACGCGGGTGCGGCGCACGGGGCATGCCGACAGCCGCCTGCCGCTGATCCTGGATGCGGCGGCCCGGCTGTTCTGCAACTTGGGCTACCAGGGCAGCACCGTGCGCGACATCGCGCAGGCGGTGGGCATCCTGCCCGGCTCGCTGTACAGCCACTTCGCCACCAAGGACGACCTGCTCGCCGCGGTGTACACGCGCGGCGTCGACCAGATCTGCGGCGCGGTTCAGGCGGCCGTCGATCGCACGGCGGAGCCCTGGCCGCGCCTGGAGGCCGCCTGCGTGGCCCACCTCGAGGCCATCCTGCGCGACGACGACTATGCCCGCGTGGTGGTGCGCGTGCGCCCCGGCGACGTGCCTGCCGCGGCCGACCGGTTGTCGGCCGAGCGCAACCGCTACGAGGCGATCTGGATTGCGCTCATCGACGCGCTGCCGCTGCAGCGACGCGCCGACCGCCGGGCGATGCGGCTGCTGCTGCTGGGTGCGCTGAACTGGGCGCCCAACTGGTACCGCAGCGACGGGGCTGCGACGCCGCGCACCCTTGCCCGCCAGTTCGTCGCACTGCTCAAGCCCCATGAATGAGGTCTATGTCGTCGGCACGGCCTGCACGCCCTTCGGCAAGCATGCCGACAGGAGCTTGCAGGCGCTGACGCGCCAGGCTTACCTGGAGGTGCTGGCCGATGCCGGCCTTGACCCGGGCGATGCCGCGCTGATCGAGCAGGCCTGGTTCGGCAACTGCGGCATGGGCCAGTGGGGCCAGGGCGGCATCCGCGGGCAGGTGTGCTTCACGCCGCTGGTCGAAGAAGGCCTGTTTCCTGAGCGCGTGCCGACGATCAACGTCGAGGGCGGCTGCGCCACCGCGTCCTTCGCCTTCCACGGCGCCTGGAAGGACGTGCTGTCCGGCCAGGTGCAGATGAGCCTGGCCATCGGCGTGGAAAAGCTCGTCAGCCCCGACCGGCCGGAGCGCGTGCCCGAGATCTTCGCCACCGCCATCGACCAGTTGCAGCCGCAACGCTGGCGCGACTACTACGCCAGCGCCGGGCAGGTGGCCGGCAAGCCCTTCGAGACGGGCCCGGGCCGCACGTTGTTCATGGACACCTATGCCATGCAGGCGGCCTGGCACATCAAGACGCACGGCAGCACGCAGCGGCAGATCGCCCAGGCCGCCGCGAAGAACCACCACCACGGCAGCCTGAACCCGAAGGCGCAGTACCGCTTCGAGCTGACGGTCGACGAGGTGCTGGCCGATCGCGCGATCAGCTGGCCGCTGACGCGCGCCATGTGCTCGCCGCTGGGCGACGGTGCCGCCGCGGCGCTGCTGTGCTCCGAGGCCGGGCTGGCCCACCTGCCGACTGCGGCGCGAGCCAGGGCGGTGAAGGTGCGCACCTCGCAGCTGTCCGGCGGCAAGTACCGCGCGCTCGACGAGCCGGGGCTGTCGCGCATCGCCGCCGACAAGGCCTATGCGCGCAGCGGCCTGGCGCCGGCGGACATCGATCTCGTCGAGCTGCACGATGCCACCTCGTTTTGCGAGCTGTTCCAGCTGGAGATGCTGCGGCTGTGCCCCGAAGGCCAGGGCGGGCGCTTCGTCGAATCGGGCGCCACCGCGCTGGGCGGGCGCCTGCCGGTGAACCTGTCGGGCGGCCTGGTGAGCAAGGGCCATCCGATCGGCGCCACCGGGCTGTCGATGGTGTACGAGACCTGCCTGCAGCTGCGCGGCGAGGCCGGTGCGCGCCAGGTGCGCGGCGCGGCCGTGGCGCTGATCGAGAACGGTGGCGGCGTGATGGGCTTCGACGAAGCCGCCTGCGCCGTGCACATCCTGGAGAAAAGCCGATGAGCACCGACGCTGCCGCGATCGACTGGCGGCCCGAAGACCCGGCCACGCTGGCCGACCCGTACCCGCTGGTCGCGCGCATGCGCGACGATGACCCCTGCCACTGGAGCCCGCGGCTGCGCAGCTGGGTGCTCACGCGCTACGCCGACGTCAAGGCCATGTGCCTGGACCGCGATGGCGTGTCCTCCGACCGGCTGCGACCGTATTTCGCGTCGCTGCCCGGCAGCGAGACGGCGCGCATCACCGACATCATCCGCTACCTGTCGCTGTGGATGGTGTTCAAGGACCCGCCCGAGCACACGCGGCTGCGCCGCCTGGTCGGCAAGGTGTTCAGCACGCGCGCCATGCAGGCCATGCGGCCGCGTGTGGAGCAGATCGCCGCGCACCTGCTGCAGGGTCTGGACGGGCGCGAGCAGATCGACCTGGTGGCCGACTATGCCGGCCCGCTGCCCTGCCTGGTGATCATGGCCATGCTGGGTGTGCCCACGGCCTCGCTGGCCGAAGTCAAGCGCATGTCCGACGAGATCGCCCTGTTCATCGGCAGCTCGCGCACCAGCCCCGAGAAGTACGACACCGCCGAGGCCGCCACGCGCGAGATGGCGGCCTTCTTCTCGAGCCTGATCGCCCAGCGGCGCAGCCAGCCGCAGGACGATGCGCTGAGCGAGCTGGTGCATCTGCGCGACGGCGACGATGCGCTGAGCGACGACGAGCTGGTGGGCACCTGCATCATGATGCTGTTCGCAGGCCACGAGACCACCACCAACCACATTGCCAACGGCCTGCTCTCGCTGATGCGCTTCCCGGCCGAGATGGCCCGGCTGCGCGCCGACCCTGGCCTGGCCGCGGCGGCGGTGGAAGAGCTGCTTCGCTTCGACGGGCCATCGGGCGCGCAGGTGCGCATCGTCCAGCGCGAGCAGTCGCTGCACGGCAAGACGCTGCAGCAAGGCCAGCGGGTGTTCATGATGCTCAACGCCGCCAACCGCGACCCGCGCGCCTATGACGATCCCGACCACCTGGACCTGGGGCGCGACGGCGTGCCGCACCTGAGCTTCGGCTTCGGCACGCACATCTGCATCGGCTTCCCGCTGGCGCGCACCGAAGGCGCGGTGGCACTGCCTGCCTTGCTGCAGCGCTATGCGCGGCTGGAGCCCACTGCCGAACCGGAGTGGATCAACTCGCTGGTGTTCCGCGGCATGAAGGCGCTGCCCGTGAAGGTGCAGAGGGCCTGATGCACAGCGGGCCCGCGCCGCTGCTGCAAGCCGAGGACGTGCACCTCGGCTTCGGCGGCATCAAGGCGCTGCAGGGCGTGTCGCTGCAAGCGCGCGGCGGCGAGATCACGGCCGTCATCGGCCCCAACGGTGCCGGGAAGACCAGCCTGTTCAATGCCATCTCGGGCTTCTACCGGCCGCAGCAGGGCCGCATCCTGTTCGACGGGGCCGACATCACGCGGCAAAAGCCCGCGCGCCGCGCCGCCATGGGCCTGGCGCGCACCTTCCAGAACGTGGCGCTGTTCCGCGGCATGAGCGTGCTGGACAACATCAAGCTCGGCGGGCACACGCGGCTGCACGCCAACCCGCTGACGGCGCTGTGCTACCTGGGCCCGGCACGACGCGAGGAGATGGCGCTGCGCAGCGAGATCGAGCGCGAGGTCATCGATTTCCTGGAGATCGACCACGTGCGCCACCACAGCGTGGCTTCGCTGCCCTACGGCCTGCAGAAGCGGGTGGAACTCGCGCGAGCGCTGGCCATGCGGCCCAAGGTGCTGATGCTGGACGAACCGGTCGCAGGCATGAACCGCGAGGAAACCGAGGACATGGCGCGATTCATCCTGGACATCCAGGAAGAGCGCGGCATCACCGTGCTGCTGATCGAGCACGACATGGGCCTGGTGATGGACATCTCCAACCACGTGGTGGTGCTGAACTTCGGCCAGGTCATCGGCCAGGGCACGCCGGCCGAGGTGCGCCAGCAGCCCGAGGTGGTACGCGCCTACCTGGGTTCGGCCGCGCCGGTGGTGGACATGGCATGAGCCCGGGCTTCGACTGGGTGGCGCTGCTGGAATACAGCAGCATCGGCCTGCTGTCCGGCGGGCTGCTGGCACTGGTGGCGCTGGGCTTCGTGCTCATCTACAAGGGCACCGGCGTCATCAACTTCGCGATGGGCGAGTTCATGATGCTCGGCGCCTACTTCTTCTACACGGCCAACGTGATGTGGTCGCTGCCCACCTGGCTGTCGCTGGCGCTGACGCTGGCGGCGGTGGCGGCGGCGGCCGCGCTGATCGAGCGCGCGCTCCTGCGGCCGCTGTCCGGGCAGCCGGTGATCTCGGTTCTGATGGCCACCATCGGACTGGCCAGCGCGCTGCATGGCGGCGTGGATGCGCTGTGGGGGGGGAACAACTACGAGATGCCTGCGCTGCTGCCGCGCAAGCCGCTGACGCCTGGCGACATCCTGATACCCGGCCAGGTGTTCTGGAGCTTCGTGCTGGCAGCGGTCATCATCACCGCCTTCACGCTGTACTTCCGCTATTCCAGGACCGGCATCGCCATGCGCGCGGCCGCCAGCGACCCGCTGACTGCCTACGTGCTGGGCATCGACGTGCGGCGCACCCAGGCGCTGACCTGGATGTTTGCAGGCATGGTCGGAGCCGTGGCCGGCATCGTGGTGGCATCCATGACCAGCCTGTCGCCGGCGCTGGGCAGCGCCGCACTGGGCGTGCTGGCGGTCATCATCCTCGGCGGGCTGGACAGCATCGCCGGGGCCATCGTCGCTGGGCTCGTCATCGGGTTGATCGAGAGCCTGACCGCCGCCTACCTGGGCGGCAAGGTTCGCGACATCGTGCCCTATGTCACCGTGCTGGTGATCCTGCTGGTGCGGCCCTACGGCCTGTTCGGCACGCGCCAGATCGAGAGGCTTTGAGTGAGGATCGGCGACTTCCGCAGCAGCTACGCGCACGACGAGGCGCTGTGGCCCACGCGCGTGCAATGGGCCTGGTTGGGGGCGCTGGCACTGGCGCTGCTGCTGCTGCCCTGGGGCGCCAACGGCTACGTGGTGGGCCTGGCCTGCATGGTGGGCATCCATTGCATCGCCGCGGCAGGGCTGAACATCATGACCGGCTACACCGGCCTGATCTCGCTGGGCCACGCAGCCTTCATGGGCGTGGGCTGCTACACCGCCGCCTGGGCGGCGCAGCGCGGGGTACCCACGCTGCTTGCGCTGCCGCTGGCCGGCGGCATGGCCGCGCTGGTGGGTCTGGTGGTGGGCCTGCCCAGCCTGCGCATCCAAGGCGGGTAACTGGCGGTGGCCACGCTGGCCCCGCAGTTCCTGCTGGTCGACGTGTTCCGCGAGTGGGAGAGAGTCACCGGCGGCGTGCGCGGCGTCAACGTGCCCAATGCCAGCGTCTTCGGCCTGGAGCTGGCCAACGACCACCGCATGTACTACCTGATCGCGCCGGTGGCCGCGCTGCTGCTGGTGTCGGCGCGCAACCTGTTTCGCACGCGCGTGGGCCGCGCCTTCATCGCGATCCGCGACAAGGACATCTCAGCCGAGGTGCTGGGCATCGACCTGCTTCACTACAAGCTGGCGTCCTTTGCCATCGGCTCGTTCTATGCCGGCGTGGCCGGCGCGCTGCTGGGCTTCTTCTATCGCGCGATGACGCCGGAGTACTTCACGCTGCAGCTGAGCATCTTCTACCTGGCGGCCATCATCGTCGGCGGGCTGGGCAGCATGCTCGGCACGATCCTCGGCGCGGTGTTCATGACGCTGGTGCCCGAGCTGCTGCGCGCCGTCGTCGCGCTGATCGCGCAATGGGCGCCTCGGGCCACCGAAGTGCTCAGCCCCGTGCAGCAGGTGGTCTTCGGCCTGCTGATCATGGGTTTCCTGGTGTTCGAGCCGCACGGCCTGCTGGAGATCTGGCGGCGCGTGCGGCGCAGCTTCCACCTGTGGCCCTTCCGGGCCTGACGCCCCCCCACCCCACCCCAAAGGAGACGCAGCATGCATGCCCATGACCTCTCGGATCCCTCGCGCCGCCGCCTGGTCGGCGCCGGCCTCGGTGCCACCGGCCTGTCCGCGCTGCCGCTGCATGCGGCCCTGGCACAAACGGGCGAGTTGGTGGTCGGTGCGGCACCGCCGATCACCGGCGTGTTCGCCTTTGCAGGCGTCGGCCTGCACCAGGGCCTGGGCGATTACTGCGAGTGGCGCAACCAGGCCAAGGGCGGCGTGGCCGGGCGCAAGCTGCGCTACGTGGGCGAGGATTCCGCCTACAAGATGGACCAGGCGATGTCGGTGTTCAAGAAGATCATGGGCGCGCACAAGCCGCCGGTGTTCTACGGTGACAGCACCGCCTGGGCCAAGGCCGCGGCCAAGGAGGTGAGCCAGCTCGGCACCACGATGACCAGCAGCCCGAGCTTCGCCTCCGACCTGGCCGATCCGAAGAACGTGCCCTTCTACTTCATGGCCGGACCCACCTACACGGCGATGGGCGAGATCCTGCTCGAGTACATCAACCGCACCTCGCGCGGCGCCAACCGTCCGGCGGTGGCCGTCGTCTACAGCGACACGGAGTTCGGCCGCGACCCGATCGCCGGCATCAAGGCCAAGATGCAGGCGCTGGGCATCCCGCTGGTGCAGGAGATCATCACCAAGCCCGGCGCGGTGGACGTGTCGGCCGAGGTAGCCAAGCTGCGCCGCGCCCGGCCCGACTTCGTCATCTTCCACGGCTACGTGCTGGCGCCGATCCCCGAGTTCATCAAGCAGATGCGCGAGGCCGGCATGGCCGCCACGCCAATGGGCACGATCTGGAGCATGGACATGACCACGGTCACGGCCATGGGCGCTGCCGCGCAGGGCTGGATGGGGGTGATGCCCTACCGCTACAGCTACGACACCAAGGACGCGCCGACGATGCAGGTCATCAAAGACTACGCCGCCAAGGCACGGCCGGACATGAAGTACGTGCCGCTGTTCTACACCCATGGTTGGCTCGTCGGCATGATCTTCGCCGAAGTGATGGAGCGCACGCTCAAGGCCGGCAAGCCACTGACCGGCCCGAACATGAAGGCCGCGCTGGAATCGATCCGGGACTGGGACACCGGCGGCGTCACCGGGCTGCTGGTCAACCTTCAGGGCCACCAGATCGCCAGCGGCCGCATCTACGCCTACAACGCCGAGACCAAGCTGATGGAGCCGGCCAGCGGCTGGATCAAGACCGCCTGACGACGGCCGCCGAGTGAGCACGCCCGCGTTGTCCATCGACAATATCGAGGTGGTCTACCACCACTCGGTGCAGGTGCTGCGCGGCCTGTCGCTGGCGGTGCCGCAGGGGCAGATCGTGGCCTTGCTGGGCAGCAACGGCGCCGGCAAGACCACCACGCTGAAGGCCATCTCGGGGCTGCTGCCGCTGGAGGTGGGCGAGCTGCGCAGCGGCGCCATCCGCTTCCAGGGCGAGCGCATCGACACGCTGGCGCCGCACCTGCTGGCGCGGCGCGGCATCGCCCATGTGCGCGAGGGCCGGCATGTGTTCGAGGACCTGACGGTCGACGAAAACCTGGTGGCCGCGGCCAACGCATTGACCGGCCGCAACCTGCGGCCCGACACCGCGTTGATCTACGACTACTTTCCGCGGCTGAAGGAGCGGCGCAGCCTGCGTGCCGGCTACCTGTCCGGCGGCGAGCAGCAGATGCTGGCCATCGGCCGAGCGCTGCTGGGGAAGCCCACGCTGATGCTGCTTGACGCATCATCCCACGGCCTGGCGCCGCTGGTCGTGGAAGGCATCTTCCAGATCATCCAGCGCATCAACCTCGAGCAAGGCGTGGCCATGCTGCTGGTGGAGCAGAACGCGATGGCGGCCTTCGGTATCGCGCACTATGGCTACATCATGGAAAGCGGTCGCATCGTCATCGACGGACCGACGGCCCGGCTGGCGGCCGACCCCGACGTACAGCGCTTCTATCTCGGCTACGGCGATGGCAGCGCCGAGCTGGCGAGCTTCCGCGACGTGAAGCACTACAAGCGCCGCAAGCGCTGGCTGTCGTGAGCCCAGGCGAACTGGCCGGCCTGACCTTGCCTCAGCGGCTGCGCCACTGGGCCGAGCGGCGCCCCGACGCCGTGGCGCTGCGGCAGAAGGACTACGGCATCTGGCAGAGCGTGACCTGGCGCGAGTACGAAGAACTGGCGCGCGCCTTCGGCCTGGGCCTTGCTGCCCGCGGCCTGGCCAGCGGCGGCCATGTGGCCATCCTCAGCGAAAACCGCAAGGAATGGGTCTTCGCGCAGCTGGGCGCCAACATGGTGGGGGCGGTGGCGGTGGGCATCTACCCCACCTCGCCGGCGGCAGAGGTGGAGTACCTGCTGCAAGCCTCCGATGCCGAGGTGGTGGTGTGCGAAGACCAGGAGCAACTGGACAAGGTGCTCGAGGTGCGCGACCGCCTGCCGCGCCTGCAGCAGCTGGTGGTGATCGATGCGCGCGGGTTGCGCCGCTACCAGGTGAGCGGCCTGCACCGCTTCGAAGACACCGTGCAGCTGGGCCGCGAGCACGCCGCGGCGCAGGCCGATCGGCTCGCGCAGCAACTGGCCGCGCAGGCGCTGGGCGACACCGCGCTGATGATCTTCACCAGCGGCTCCACCGGCCGGCCGAAGGCGGCGATGCTGAGCTACGGCAACCTCAACGCCATGGCTGCCGGCGCCGACGAGATCTACCGCTGCACGGTGCATGATGCGGTAGTGTCATACCTGCCGCTGTGCCATGTGGCCGAACAGATCTACACCGTCGACCTGCCGCTGCACGCCGGGCTGGTGGTGAACTTCGCCGAGAGCCTGCGCACGGTGCAGGGCGACTTGCGCGAGATCGCGCCCACGCTGTTCCTGGGCGTGCCGCGCATCTGGGAGAAGCTGCACGCCAGCATCGAGATCAAGATCCGCGAAGCCGGCGGCCTGCGCCGGCGCATCTACGAAAGTGCACTGGCCGCGATGGCCCCGCTGGCTGACCTGCCGCCGGAGCGCTGGACCGGCGCGCAGCGCCTGCGCTACGCCTTCTGGCGGGTGCTGGTGCTGCGCGCGCTGACCAACTTCATCGGCCTGCGCCGCTGCCGGCTAGCCCTGTCGGGCGCGGCGCCGATCGCGCCGGACATGCTGCGCTTCTTTCGATGCCTGGGCGTACCGATCCGTGAGGGCTACGGCATGACCGAGACCGCCGGCGTGGCCACCATCCAGCGCAGCGCGGCGTCGCCGGTGGGCACCGTGGGCCAGGCCGTGCCCGGCGTGGAGTTGCGCATCGCCGACGATGGCGAACTGCTCGTGCGCGGCCCCACTGTGTTCAAGGGCTACTACCGCAACCCGGCGGCCACGCAGGAGGCCATCGACGCCGAAGGCTGGCTGCACACCGGCGACGTCGCCGAACGCGTACCCGGGCCTGACGGCGACGAGATCCGCATCATCGACCGCAAGAAGGACATCATGATCACCGCCGGGGGCAAGAACATCACGCCCAGCGAGATCGAAAACGCACTGAAGTTCAGCGCCTACATCAAGGAGGCGGTGATCGTCGCCGACCGCCGCCCCTTCGTGACCGCGCTGCTGCAGATCGATTACGAGACGGTGGGCAAATGGGCCGAGGAGCAGGGCCTGGCCTACACCCACTTCCGCAGCCTGGCGGAGCACCCGCGCGTGCATGAGCTGATGCGCAATGAGGTCGAGCGCGTCAATGCCCGGATGCCGCAGGTGCAGCAGGTGCGCAAGTTCCACCTGCTGACCAAGGAGCTCGACCACGACGACGGCGAAGTCACCGCCACGATGAAGATCAAGCGCATGAGCATCGCCGACAAGTACGCCGATGCGATCGACTCGATGTACCGCGGCGGCACCGCGCACACGTCGCAAACGGAATCGGCCTGACTGCCGCCGGCCCGACGCTTGCACCTTGCGCGAAGCGCCGTTCAGCCCGGGAGCAGCGGCTGAACCTGCGGTCGCCCGGCAACCGGCGCTTTTCGCGATCAGCCCGTTGTTCGAGCAGGCGGCGCCCGCCGGGCTCCGGCCTGGCGGGCGCGACCGACCGGTCCGACCGCGGCCGGGCCAGGAGCGTCCCGGTGAGCGCGCATGTCGTCCATCTGGAGCAACAGCCGCGTGCGCTCGGTCCTTGCCACGGCGACCCATGGCATGCCGGTGAGAGCGCCTTCCATGGACCACAGCAAGTTCAGGCTCGGCTTGCAGCCTGCCGCGCGCACGCGAAGGAAAGCCGCCACCGCGCCCAACCCGCGCAGACTCTCGACCGACCTGATTCCCGCACTGGCCAGCATTGCAGCCGACTTGGGCCCAAGGCCGGGCAAACTGCACAACGCCGCCGCAGGAGCGACTGCGGATCCAGACGAATCGCTCATGTTGGCCAGGGTTGTCGACGCGGGAAAGATGGCATCCATTTTGCCCACCGGGTCGGCGCGCGCGCTGATGGCCATCGCTGCCTGGCCGGTTGACCCGGGGCACGCCGTACAGCTTGGAGCCGCAACGCGAAGAAGCCCTCGTTGGCAGCTTCGGCCGGCTTGCGCGCGGGGAAGGTCTGGTACCGCCAAGCGTCCTCAAGAACGAGGCGCCATTGGGTGCGTGTTCCAATGCCGGCCATACGAACGAGCTCCGTTGAATGCCTTGCGGTGTTGAACACGAAGCTCATTGGCGCAAATTGAGCGCAACCCGTCGAAGGGGTCGCGCCAATACGCCAGCAAAGGTCACTACGGGAACGATCGGGACAAAAAAAGTCCCCGTGAATCAGTGACTTAGGGGGACCAGTGCTTGGTGGGCGGTGCAGGGTTCGAACCTGCGACCCCTGCCGTGTGAAGGGCGGGAAAGTGGATGATCCTGGACGCCTCTGGACGCCGCCTTCATAGGTAAAAGTGTCCTGGAGCATCCGTCCAAGT
>JBEIHU010000125.1:0-12088 GCA_040381175.1 Burkholderiaceae bacterium | reverse complement strand
GCCGGGTGGTGCGCCGTGCGCTCGGCCAGGCCCACCTGTGCCAGCACCTCGGCGGCACGGGCGCGCGCCTGCTCGCGCGGCTGCCGGCGGATGCGCAGCGGCATGCCCACGTTGTCCAGCGCGCTGAATTCCGGCAGCAGGTGGTGGAACTGGTAGACGAAGCCCAGGTGCTGGTTGCGCCATTCGCCCTGCGCAGCCGGCCCCAGCGCGGCGAAGTCGCGGCCCATCAGCAGCACCCGGCCCGAGGTGGGCGCGTCCAGCCCGCCAAGCAGGTGCAGCAGCGTGCTCTTGCCCGAGCCCGACGCGCCGACGATGGCCAGCGTCTCGCCGGCCTGCACCTGCAGCGACACGCCGCGCAGCACCTGCACGTCCAGTGCGTCGCGGCCGGTGCCTTCTTGGAAGCGCTTGTGCAGCGAATCGCACTGCAGCACCTGCTCACTCATAGCGCAGCGCCTCGGCCGGGTTGACGCGGCTGGCGCGCCAGCTGGGGTAGATCGTCGCCACGAAGGCCAGCAGCAGCGAGATCAGCGCGATTGGCACGATGTCGCTGGCGAGCGGCTCGCTCGGCATGCGGCTGATCAGGTAAATGCTGCCTGGCAGGAAGGCCACGCCGAAGGCGCGCTCGATGGCCGGCACGATGATGTCGATGTTGAGCGCCACCAGCAGTCCGAAGGCCACTCCGCCTAGCGTGCCGATGATGCCGGCGGCCGCACCCTGGACCATGAAGATGCCCATGATCGAGCGCGGGCTGGCGCCCAGCGTGCGCAGGATGGCGATGTCGGCGCGCTTGTCGGTCACCGTCATCACCAGCGTGGACACCAGGTTGAAGGCGGCCACCGCGACGATCAACGTCAGGATGATGAACATCAGCCGCTTTTCCACCTGTACCGCGTCGAACCAGTTGCGGTTGGTGCGCGTCCAGTCGCGCACCAGCACCTCGGGCCCCAGGCTGCGTGCCAGTTCGGCGGCCACCGTGCGCGCGGCATGCACGTCGCGCAGCCGCAGTTGCACGCCGGTGGGTCCGTCGACGCGGAAGAAGCGCGCCGCATCGTCCAGCGCGATCAGCGCCAGCCCGTTGTCGTACTCGTAGTGCCCGGCCTCGAACACGCCGCTCAGCGTGAACTGCTTCAGCCGCGGGATCACGCCGGCCGGCGTCATTTGCCCGCCGGCGGCCACCAGCGTGACCTTGTCGCCCACGCGCACGCCCAGGCTGCGCGCCAGCTCGGCGCCGAGCACGATGTTCCAGCTGCCCGGTGTCAGCCCTGCCAGCGTGCTATCGCGCAGCTGCGCGGCCAGCGGCGTGACGGTGGCCTCGTCTGGAGGCGAGATGCCGCGCACGATGGCCGCGCGCATGTCGTCGCCACGCGCCACCAGCGCCTGCGAGGCGATGAAGGGCGCCGCGCCCTGCACGGCCGGGTTCTCGCGCACCTTGGCGGCTGTGGCGCGCCAGTCGGGCAGGGCGGTACCGCGCGGCTCGAAGATCTCGACATGCGCGATCACCGACAGCATGCGATCGCGCACCTCCTTCTGGAAGCCGTTCATCACGCTGAGCACGATGATCAGCGCGGCCACGCCCAGCGCGATGCCCAGCATCGACACGCCGGATATGAAGGAGATGAAGCGGTTGCGCCGCCCGCTGCGCCCGGCGCGGGTGTAGCGCCAGCCGATCTGCAGTTCGTACGGGAGGCTCATGGCGGCGCGATGCTAACCGCCCTGTAACGACGTGCCCGGCGCGCTACCCGGCGCCCCTGCGTTCACGGGGGGCGCAAGTGTGTCGTTACACGGCAGCTGTGCGTTGCATCACGGCCCGAGCCCGGCAGGCACCTGCACGCGGGGTGGGCTTGCGCAGCGCCAGCCCCTAAAACCTCGACATGGCCCGGCGACGCATGCGGGGCCCGCCGAAACCTCTCCCTCCACTGCAACGGAAGCACCGCAATGAAAATGAAGACCCTTGCTACCTCGATCCTCCTGGCCTGTGCCGTCGGCAGCGCGCTGGCCGACGACCAGACCGTCACCTTCTCGGGCAATGTCGCCTCCTTCGACAGCGTCGGCACGGTGCTGGCCGGCGGCAACGACGTCATCTCCTTCGATGGCCTCGCCTCAGGCATCTACGACTTCACCATGACCCTCAGCGGTCAGTACCTGACGCTCAGCGGCGTCAGCCTGAACGGCGTCGAGGGTATGTTCAGCAACTATGGCAAGTGGAACTTCGCCGGCGTCGACGGCACCTCCACCACCCCGCTGGTGCTGACGCTGACCGGCGTCACGATCCCCTCGACCAAGGGCGTGCCGATCTATTCCGGCGAGCTGAGCGTCGCCGCCGTGCCGGAGCCCGAAACCTACGCAATGTTCCTGGCAGGCCTGGGCGCGCTGGGCTTCATGGCCCGCCGCCGCCGCATGCAGGCCTGAGCACGGGGTTGACGAGGACACGCGCGGGCCCTCGGGCCCGCGTCGTCGTTTGGGGAGCCGGATAATCGTTGCATGCACCTCATAGTCCCCTATGCAGCGCCCCCCGCCGAAGCCGGTGCACTGCTGGGCCAGAGGCTGCGTCTGCCGCATCTGCAACGACTGCTGGAACGGCTGTCGCCGGCGCAGCGTCTGGACGGTGAGCTTGCCGCGCTGAACCTGCCGCACGAACACCTGCTGGCTGCCTGCCGTGGCTGGCCCACCGCCGATGGCCGGCTGCCGCTGGCCGCCGCTGCCGCAGTGGCCGACGGCCTGCCCGCACCCGTGCCAGGCGATGGCTGGGGACTGCTGACGCCCACCCACTGGCAGGTCGGCGCGGACCGGGTGCTGCTGCTCGATCCAGCGCTGCTGCATCTGGACGAAGACGAATCGCGCGCGCTGCTGCAGTCGCTGAAGGTCCTTTTCGAGCCCGAAGGCTGGCAGCTTCACTGGGGTGCGCCGCTGCGCTGGTATGCCGTGCATGCCAGCCTGTGCGGGCTGGCCACCGCCTCGCCGGACCGGGTGATCGGCCAGGGCATCGAGGCCTGGCTGCCCGACCGGCAGGCCGGCCGAACGCTGCGCCGCCTGCAGGCCGAGGCGCAGATGCTGCTGTATACCCACCCGGCCAATGCCGCGCGCGAGGCGCGTGGCGAGTTGCCGGTCAACTCGTTCTGGCTCAGCGGCACGGGCGCGGCCGTGGCCCCCACCACCCTGGCCGACCCGCCGCTGCTGGACGAACGCCTGGGCGCCCCATGGCGGGCGGCCGATGGGCCCGCCTGGGTCGCCGCCTGGCAGGCGCTGGATTCACAACGCCTGGCCGATCTGTCGGCGCGTGCCGCGCAGGGCCAGCCGGTGTCGCTGACGCTGTGCGGCGCCCAAGCGGCGCAGCGCTTCGACAACGTGTCGCGCAGCGCGCTGCAGCGGCTGCTGGGCCGCTGGCGGCCCACGGCATGGCAGCCGCTGCTGGAGAGCCTGTGATCCCGCGCCTGGAAATCCGCGATGTGCCACCGCGCAGCGCCTTCGCGCTGGAGCGGGCCGGCACGCACCCGCTGCTGGCGCGGCTGTTGGCGGCGCGCGGCGTACGCCAGCCCGAAGAGATGGACGACGGCCTGGCCCAGCTGCTGCCGCCGCAGAGCCTGCGCGGGGCCGAGGCTGCCGCCGCGCTGCTGGCCGACGTGATCCAGCAGGGCCGCCGGCTTTGCGTGGTGGCCGACTATGACTGCGACGGCGCCACCGCCTGCGCAGTGCTGCTGCGCGGTCTGCGCATGCTCGGTGCCCGGCCCGACACGCTGCACTACGTGGTGCCCGATCGCGCGCGTCACGGCTACGGGCTGACGCCGGCCATCGTCGACATGGCGCTGCCGAAGCGGCCGTCGCTGCTGGTCACGGTGGACAACGGCATCTCCAGCCTGGAAGGCGTGGCCCACGCCCGGGCGCTGGGGCTGCAGGTGCTGGTGACCGACCACCACCTGCCGGCGCGCGACGGCGATCAGGTGCGACTGCCCGAGGCCGAGGTGATCGTCAATCCGAACCAGCCGGGCTGCGGCTTCGAGAGCAAGGCGCTGGCCGGCGTGGGCGTGGTGTTCTACGTGCTGCTGGCCACCCGGGCCGAGCTGCGCCGGCGCGGCGCCTTCGACGCCGCCGGCCAGCCGCGGCTGGATGCGCTGCTCGACCTGGTGGCGCTGGGCACCGTGGCCGACGTGGTGCGGCTCGACGCCAACAACCGCCGCCTGGTGGCGCAGGGCCTGAAGCGCATCCGCGCCGGGCGCATGCAACCGGGCGTGGCGGCGCTGTTCCAGGTGGCCGGCCGCGACCCGCGGCGCGCAGTGGCCTTCGACTTCGGCTTCGCGCTGGGCCCTCGCATCAACGCCGCAGGCCGGCTGTCGGACATGACCGTGGGCATCGAATGCCTGCTCTGCGACGACCCGGCGCAGGCGCTGCAGCTGGCGCAGGCGCTGGACGCGATCAACCGCCAGCGCCGCGAGGTGGAGTCCGGCATGAACGAACAGGCCCGGGCGGCGATAGAGCGCTTACTGCCGGCGGCCGACAGCCTGCCACCCAGCGCGCTGTCGCTGTTCGATCCGCAGTTCCATGAAGGCGTGGTCGGCATCGTCGCCGGCCGGTTGAAGGACCGGCTGCACCGCCCGACCTTCGTGTTCGCGCGTGGCGCCGACGGGCTGCTGAAGGGCTCGGGCCGTTCGATCGCGGGCTTTCATCTGCGCGATGCGCTGGACCTGGTGGCCAAGCGCCACCCGACGTTGCTGCGCCGCTTCGGAGGGCATGCGATGGCCGCGGGCTGCAGCATCGAGGAGGCAGCCTTCGCCCGGTTCGACCAGGCGCTGCAGCAGGTGGCCGGCGAATGGCTGGATGCCGCCACGCTGACGCGCACGCTGCGCACCGATGGTCCGCTGGCGCTGGAGTGGTTCAACCCGCAGACGGTGGCGCTGCTGGACGCGCAGGTCTGGGGCCAGGGCTTCGAGCCGCCGCTGTTCTGCGACGAGGTCGAGGTGCTGCAGCAGCGGCTGGTGAGCGACAAGCACCTGAAGCTGCGGGTGCGCCACGCCGGAACCCTGCGCGATGCCATCTGGTTCGGCCATGCCGACCCATTGCCGGCGCGCGTGCGCCTGGCCTACCGCCTGAGCCTGGACGAGTGGCAGGGCCAGCAGCGGGTGCAAATGGTGGTCGAGGCGGCAGATTGAGCGCGGCTCTGGCAGCATCGCAGATCCGTTGCAGAGAACCATCATGCGCCGAGTGCCGATCCTGCTGCTGTGCAGTCTGTTCCTGAGCGCCCACGCGGCCGAGCCCAGGCTGGTGAGCGTTGCCCGCGGCTTGGCCAACCCCTGGGCCGTGGCCTTCCTGCCCGACGGGCGCTTTCTCGTGACCGAGCGCGCCGGGCGCATGCGCATCGTCGAGCGCGATGGCCGCCTTGGTGCGCCCCTGACCGGACTGCCCGTGGTGGATGCCGGCGGCCAGTGCGGCCTGCTCGACGTGGTGCTGGACCCGAAGTTCGCCGAGAACGGCTGGGTCTACTGGAGCTATGCCGAAGCCGGCGAGGGCGGCAACAGCACGGTGGTGGCGCGCGGCCGCTTGCTGGACAACCGGCTGGCCGACGTGCAGGTGATCTTCAGGCAGCAGCCCAAGGTGTCGAGCACGCTGCACTGCGGCTCGCGCCTGGTGTTCGGCCGCGACGGCCGGCTGTTCGTGGCGCTGGGCGACCGTTTCTCGCGCAAGGACGATGCGCAGAAGCTCGACAACCATCTTGGCAAGGTGGTGCGTATCGAAGCCGACGGCAAGGTGCCGGCCGACAACCCCTTCGTCGCCACGCCGGGCGCCAAGCCCGAGATCTGGAGCCTGGGGCACCGCAACATCCAGGGGGCGGCGTTGCATCCGCAGACTGGCGAGCTGTGGGCCACCGAGC
This sequence comes from Burkholderiaceae bacterium, assembly GCA_040381175.1. Taxonomy (GTDB): domain Bacteria; phylum Pseudomonadota; class Gammaproteobacteria; order Burkholderiales; family Burkholderiaceae_C; genus Rubrivivax. The sequence continues at coordinate 6,225 of JBEIHU010000125.1, read as the reverse complement.
ACGGACCGCAGGGCGGCGACGAGCTCAACCGCGTGCAGGCCGGGCGCAACTACGGCTGGCCGCTGCTGACCTTTGGCCGCAACTACGGCATCGGCACGCGCATCGGCGAAGAAGGCCCGAAGCCCGGCTTCGAGCAGCCCTTGAAGGTGTGGATGCCGGTGTCGGTGGCGCCCAGCGGCATGGTCTTCCTGAGCAGCGATCGCTACCCAGCCTGGAAGGACAGCTTGTTCATCGGCACGCTGCGCAGCCAGTCGCTGCTGCGGCTGCAGCTGGACGCCAACGGCGTGGTCAAGGAAGAGCGGCTGCTGGGCTCGGCCAATGCGCGCATCCGCGACGTGCGCCAGGGCACGGACGGCTACTTGTACGTGCTGGTCGACAGCGCCGACGGTCAGCTGCTGCGGCTGCAGCCCTGAGGCGCTTCGACCCTGTCAGGCGACCCGTCCGAACCACCAGACCGACAGCCCGGCGCCCAGCAGCGCCAGCAGCGCACCGACGGCTGCGAAGAAGGCCGTGACCTCGGTTTCCTTCTTCTCGACCACCAGCTTCGAACTCAGCGACTGGTAGACCTTCATCAGGTCCTGCGCGGTGCCGGCGTAGAAGTACTCTGCCTGGGTCAGCAGGGCCACCTGCTTCAGCGCCGCCTCGTCCAGGCGCACGCGCATGCTCCAGCCCTCGAAGCCGATGGTCTCGCCGGCCACGGTGCCGATGCCCACGGTGTAGACGCGCACGCCGCGGTCGGCAGCCATCTTGGCCGCCTCCAGCGGATCGGGTCCGGTGGTGCGTGCACCGTCGGTCAGCATGATGATCGCGGCCGATTCATAGGATCCCGGCGGCACCGGCGTGAAGGTCTTTTCCGGCTTCTTTTCGTCCAGCGAAGACGGCATGTTGCGCTGGCCGGTGGCCTGCGAGATCTCGATGCCGGCGTCGGGGAAGATCGTCGCCAGCGACAGGATGATGCCGCTGCCGGTGGCGGTGGCGCGCTGCAGTTGGAAGCGGTCGATCGCGGCGATCACGTCCTCGCGGCTGATGGTCGGCGCCTGCACCACCGCCGCCGTGCCGGCAAAGGCGATGACTCCGACGCGCACCTCGCGCGGCAGGCCATTGACGAAGGCCTTGGCGGCCTCCTGGGCGGCGACGATGCGACTGGGCTGCACGTCGGTGGCGCGCATGCTGCCCGAGACGTCCATTGCCAGGATGATCGTGCGCTGCGACAGCGGCAGCGTGATCACCGCCATCGGCCGCGCCATGGCCACCAGCAGCGTGCCGATGGCCAGCAGCAGCAGCACCGGCGGCACATGACGGCGCCAACCCGGGCCCTTGCCCAGCGCGGCCTTGGCCACGGCCAGGCTGGCCAGGCGCACGGTGCTGCGCCGACGTTTGCGCAGCAACCACAGGTAGACGGCCACCAGCAAGGGCAGCAGCAGCAATGACCACAGAAGGGTCGGCCAGATGAAAGTCATGACAAGGCTCCCCCGACATGCTGCGGCGTGTCGCTGCGCAGATGGGCCGGGTAGCGCCCACCGACCTTGAGCCGCCCGCGCTGCCGGCGCAATGCGGCAAAGCGCAACATCGACTCGAGCAGGTCGTCGTCGGTCGACAGCTCCAGAGTGTCGGCGCCGGCATGCGCAAGGGCTTCGCGCAGCGCGGCCTCGCGGCTTGCAGCCTCGGCGGCATAGCGCTGGCGAAAGCCCGGGTCGGAGGTGTCGATGAACAGCTGCTCGCCGGTCTCGGCGTCTTCCACGGTCACCAGGCCCAGCTCGGGCAAGGTCATCTCCAGCGGGTCGAACAGGCGCACCGCCACCACCTCATGGCGTTGCGCCAGGCGTGACAGCGCCCCTTCCCAGCCCGGCTGGCTGATGAAATCGGAGACCACAAGCACCAGCGAGCGGCGCTTGATGGTGCCGGCCGCCGCGTTCAACAGCTCGGCCAGCGAAGTGCCGCCGCCCGGGCCGGCGTCGCGCGGCCGGCTGCGCATCAGCCGCATCAGGTTCAGCACGTGCTGGCGCGACAGCCGCGGCGGCAGCACCGTGTCGACGCGCGTGCCGTAGAGCATCGCGCCGACGCGGTTGCCGCTGCGCGTCAGCACCCGGGCCAGCACCGCGACGAAGCCGCTGGACACCGACAGCTTGGTGACGTCCATCGAGCCGAAGTCGACGCTGCCCGACAGGTCGAGCAGCAGCCAGGCGGTCATCTCGCGGTCTTCGGTGTATTGGCGCACGTAGGGCGCCTGCAGCCGCGCGGTGACGTTCCAGTCGATGTGGCGCACGTCGTCGTGGAACTGGTACTCGCGCAGGTCGGCTAGGTCGATCCCGCCGCCGCGCAGCAGCGTGCGGTAGTCGCCCTGCAGCAGACCGTCGAGTCGGCGCATCACCGTCCATTCGAGCTGGCGCAGCAGCCGCTCCTCGAGGCCCGGGACGCGCACGTCGGCGCCAGCTTCAGGCATGGAGCGCGTTGCCGTTTTCATGGGCGTGGGCCATGGGCTTGTCGGGCACGGCCACCTTCTGCATCACGCGCTGCACGATCTGGTCGGCAGTGACGTTGTCGGCCAGCGCCTCGTAGGACAGCACCAGGCGGTGGCGCAGCACGTCGGGCACCAGGTCGACCATGTCCTCGGGCAGCGCATAGCGCCGGCCCCGCAGCAGCGCCAGCGCGCGCGAGCCCTCGACCAGCCCGATGGTGGCGCGCGGGCTGGCGCCGAAGGTCAGGTACTTGGCCGTGTCGGCCAGCTCGTAGCGATCGGGCGCGCGGGTCGCGCTGATCAACTTGACCGCATACTGGATCAGCGACGGATCGACGTAGACCGCCCGGCATTCCTTCTGCAGCGCCTGCAGCGCCTGTGTGTCGCACACTGCCTGCACTTCGGTGGCCGGGCCGGTGACGCGCTGCGCGATCACGAATTCCTCTTCTTCAGTGGGGTAGTCGACCAGCACCTTCATCATGAAGCGGTCGACCTGCGCCTCGGGCAGCGGGTAGGTGCCTTCGGTCTCGATCGGGTTTTGCGTGGCCATCACCACGAAGGGTTCGGGCACGTGGTGTGTGTCGCCGGCGATCGTCACCTGGCGCTCCTGCATCACTTCGAGCAGCGCGCTTTGCACCTTGGCCGGCGCGCGGTTGATTTCGTCGGCCAGCAGCAGGTTGGCAAACACCGGCCCGAGCGAGGTGCCGAAATCGCCGGTCTTCTGGTTGTAGATGCGCGTGCCCACCAGGTCGGCCGGCACCAGGTCGGGTGTGAACTGGATGCGCTTGAAGCTGCCGCGCATGGTGCGAGCCAGGGTCTTCACCGTCAGCGTCTTCGCCAGCCCGGGCACGCCTTCGACCAGCAGGTGGCCCTGCGCCAGCATGGCAATCAGCACCCGCTCGAGGAAGCGGTCCTGCCCGACCACCACGCGCTTGACCTCGTAGAGCACGCGCTCCATCAGTTCGGCGGTCTGCACGGGATCTTTCTGCATGGCGGGTCCTGGTTGCGTGCTTCAGAACGGCGGCAAGCCGGCGGCGCCGGCGGCGCTCTCGATCGGCACGGCAAAGCCGATACCGACGAAAGTGCGCTGCTCATTGGGGTTGAGGATGGCGGTGACGATGCCGACGACGTGGCCGTCCATGGTGACCAGCGGCCCGCCGGAATTGCCGGGGTTGGCCGCGGCATCGAACTGGATCAGGTTGGTCAGCGCATTCTGGCCCTCGGGCGAGCGGAACTCGCGACCCAGCCCCGAAACCACGCCGGCGCTGACCGACGGGCCGATGCCGAACGGGTAGCCGACCGCGACGACCTGGTCGCCCGGGGCGAGATCGCCAGTGGAACGCATCGTGGCCGGCTCCAGGTCGTCCGGCAGGCTCTTGGCCTTGAGCACGGCCAGGTCGTTCTCGGGCTGGGCACCGACCATCTGCGCCTCGGACTCGTGGCCGTTGGCAAAGGTCACGCGCACCTTTTTCGCACCCCAGACCACGTGCAGGTTGGTCAGGATGGTGCCGTCCTCCTTGATGACCACGCCGGTGCCCAGGCTGCGCTCCATCGCGCGTTTGTCGGGGCGCTCCCTGCCGTCGTCGTTTTCGTTCATCAGGCCGATGACGCGCACCACCGAGCGCGCTACGCCCTCGTAGGCCTTGGTCGCCGGCGAGGGCAGCGGCTCCTTTTCGAGCGAATGGCGCACTGCCGCGTCGATCTGCGCCTGGGTGATGATGCGCTGGCGCGGCTGCAGCGCGATGACGGCCAGCATCACCGCCACCGCCAGCAAGGCCCCCATGCCGCTCCAGACGATCGCCGCTGCATGACGCTTGATGAAGCGCCTGCCGGGGGCGGGCGGCAAGCCGGCCGCGGGCGCCGCCGCCGGCATTGCCACCGAAGGCTGGGTGGCAGCCGCCGGCATGGGCGGGGGCGCGCTGCGGCGCGACGGGCTGTAAAGCGGCGATCTGCGAATCGGCATGTAGCGCCCTGCGGATGGAGCTCGATGACTGGTTTTCACGTTATCACGTTGTGTCGGCCCTTGCATCCCCGCGGGCAGACGGCCTGCTCGACCCCGGACCCATGCTGGGCCACAATGGCGCAGCTGTCTGCCTGTCGGGTCCGTAGCATCCTGCGCCGACCGCGCCAGGCGGGTTGGCCGCGACGTGACTGGCGTCGCAACGTGAGTGCCATGCGCGTCTGCTTCATTCACCAGAACCTGCCGGCGCAGTACCGCCACCTGATCGCGGCGCTGCTGCACCGCGGTGACCAGGTGCTGGCCATCGGCGAGCATGCCGCGGTGCAGCGCTGGGGCCTGCGCCATCCGAACCTGGGCGTGCTGGGCTACCGCCTGCCCGATTCGGCCGCTCGTTCTTCGGTGCCGCCGCGCCTGCGCGCGCTCGACCGGCAGCTGGAGCGTGCCGAAGCGGTGCTGCAAGCAGTGCGCCAGCTTTGCAGCCGCAAGCTGGTGCCGGACGTGGTCGTCGCCCATCCCGGTTGGGGCGAGGCGATGTACCTGCGCGGCGCACTGCCGGACACGCCGCTGCTCGGTTACTGCGAATTTTTCTACCGCCCGGCCGGCGCGGACGTGGGCTTCGACCCCGAATACCCGGTCGACGACCGCCATTGGCAGCGCCTGCAGCTTCGCAACATGCCTCACCTGCTGGCGCTGCACGACATGGATGCAGGCTGGTGCCCCACGAAATGGCAGCGCGAGCAGTTCCCGCGCGAGTACCGGCCGCGACTGCAGGTGCTGCACGAAGGCGTCGACACTGGCGTGCTGCGGCCCGATGCCCAGGCGCACTGGGCCCACGGCGGGCATGTGCTGCGCCACGGCGACCCGATCGTCACCTACGTGGCGCGCAACCTGGAGCCCTATCGCGGCTTTCACATCTTCATGCGCAGCCTGCCGCTGCTGCAACGGCTGGCGCCGCAGGCGCTGACGGTGGTGGTCGGCGGCGACGAGGTCAGCTACGGCATGCGCCTGCCCGCCGGCGACAGCTACCGCCAGCGGCTGATGGCCGAGCTCGGCGACCGGGTCGACTGGAGCCGCGTGCTGTTCACCGGCCGGTTGCCCTATGGCGATTTCGTCAAGGTGCTGCAGCTGTCGGCGGTGCACGCCTATCTGAGCTATCCCTTCGTGCTGTCATGGTCTCTGCTCGAGGCCATGGCTGCTGGCTGCTGCATCGTCGGTTCGGCCACGCCGCCGGTTCAGGAGGTGATCGAAGACGGCCAGAATGGCCGGCTGGTCGACTTCTTCGACCACGAAGGTCTGGCCCTTGCCCTGGCCGATGCGCTGCACCATCCCGAAGCCGGCACCGCGCTGCGCGCGGCGGCCAGGCGCACGGTGCGCGAGCGCTACGACCTGCATGGCCACTGCCTGCCCGGCGGGCTGGCGATGCTGGACCGCCTGGCCGGCGCGGCAAAGGCGGCCGGTGCATGATCCGCGCATGCTGTCCTGGATCGACACCCACTGCCATCTCGACGCACCCGAGTTCGATGCCGACCGCGATGCGGTGGTTGCGCGCGCCCGCGCCGCCGGCGTCGTGCGCCTGGTGCTGCCGGCGGTGGAGCGCGCTGGCTTCGACCGGGTGCGCGAGCTGGCGCATGAGCATGACGGCGCCTACGCGCTGGGCATCCATCCGCTGTATGTCGACCGTGCCGCAGAAGCCGACCTGGATTGGCTGCGCGAGGCCGTGCGGACGCATGGCGCGGACCCGCGGCTGGTGGCCGTGGGCGAGATCGGGCTGGACCATTTCGTGCCCGGGCTCGACCGCGCCCGCCAG
>JBEIHU010000124.1:0-12107 GCA_040381175.1 Burkholderiaceae bacterium | reverse complement strand
GTGCTGACCACGCGCAGCGCCGCCACGGTGCCGGTGCCGGTGTTGCCCACCCGCACGGCCGCGCTCAGTGGCGAGGCGGCCGCCAGCCCGCGCCCGTTGGCGAGCACGCGCTGCATCGCGTCGGCCGCGCGCGTCACAGGCTGCAGCAGGAAGCGGTCGGCGGCGGCCGGCGCCGGCGGGCCGATGTCGATGCGCATGCCGTCGAGCACGTCGCCGCTGACGATGCTGCGCACCAGCCCGTCCTGCAGGCGCGTCAGCTCCCACACGCCCGGTGCGCCGCCCGGGTCGGCGCGCAGCGCGTACTCGCTGGCCTGCAGCTGGGTTGCGTCGGTCACGCTCAGGCTGACCTGGCCGATGAACTGCCCGCCAGCGTCGACGGCGTTGTTGGCATTGGCCAGGGCCCGCGGCGCGCCCACAGCGAAGATCGGCGCGCCGCTTCCCGGCGGATCGCTCAAGTCCAGGCCTAGCGCCTGTTGCTCGTTGACCTTGCCCGAAAGCGCCGCGGCCAACTGGCCGAGCTGGGCGCGCGCATCGACGAGGTCACCGTTCTGAAAGCGCAGCAGCCCGGCAATGCTGCCGCCGCCCAGCTCCTGAGCACCCAGCGGGCGCACGAAGCTGCTTTCCGAAAGGCCCAGCGCCACGCGCGTGGCATCGCTGGGGTCTGCCTGCACGCCCAGCTGCTGCACCCGCGTGCCCAGAACAAGGCACTGGCCGCCGGCCACGAACACCGCCACGCTGCCGTCCTCGGCGCGCACCGTGGCCAGCTGCAGGTGCGTGCTCAGCTCGGCCAGAGCCTGGTCGCGCTGGTCGAGCAGGTCGTTCGGCGCATGGGTCAGGCTCTTGACCGCGGCAATGCGCTGGTTCAGCTCGGCAATGGTGCCGGTCAGCTGGTTGACCTGGGCCACGCTGGCCTCGATGCCTTCGCGCAGCTGCTGCTGAAGCCCGTCGAGCTGTGCGCCCGCGGCGACAAAGCGGTCGGCCACCTCCTGGGCGCGTGCCAGCACCACCTGGCGCGTGGCCGCATCGGACGGCCGCGCCGACAGGTCGACCATGGCATTGAGAAAGGCGCCGGCGGCATGGCCCACACCCTGCTCGCCGGTGGGAAAGGCCGACTCCAGCTGGCGCAGCAGGCCCAGCCGGGCCGCATCCATCGACGCCAGCGAGCTGGCGGTGGCGGCTTCGCGGGTCCGGAAGGCATCGTGCGCCCGGGTCACCGTGGTCACGTCCGCGCCCTTGCCGAAGAAGCCGGCGCCGGTGAACTGGGCCTCCGCCGTGGCCAGCTCCACCTGCTGGCGCGAATAGCCCTTGACGTTGGCGTTGGAGATGTTGTGGCCGGTGGTCGCGAGCGCCGAGTAGCTGGCCGCGATGGCCTTGCTGCCGAGCGAGAACAGGGCCGAGGCGCTCACGTCGGCCTAGGCTCAGGTCGAGGCACGTTGCAGGCGCAACGTGGTGTTGATCACGCGCGTCAGCTTTTCGGCATAGGCCGGATCGGTGGCATAGCCGGCGCGCTGCAGCCCGCTGGCGAAACCGCCCGCATCCCGTGCCTGCGCCAGCACCTGCTGGTAACGCGGGCTGTTCTTCATCAGCCGCGCATAGTCGGCAAAGGACTCGGCATGACTGGCGTAGGCACGGAACCTGGCCACCGTCTTCAGGGCGCGGCCGTTGACGTATTCGGTGGTCAGCGTCTCGGCCACCGCACCCTTCCAGTCGGGCCCGGCCTTGATGCCGAACAGGTTGTGCGATGGCGTGCCGTCGGCATGGCGGATCTCGCGACGGCCCCAGCCGCTTTCGTGCGCCGCCTGGCCGATCATGAAGGCCGCCGGGATGCCGGTGGCCCGCTCGGCGGCCTGCGCCGCCGCGCTGTGCTGCTGGACGAAGCCGGCAGCGCTCTGGTCAGGAATGCGCACCGCGCGCTCGGGCTGAAGCGGCGCGGCCGCCGGCAGCGGGATCGGTCCCGGCGCCATGCCCATCTGCCGCTCCAGCTGCCGCATGATGGCCTCGGACAGGCCGCCAGGCAGGCCTGTCATCTGCGTGGCGAACTGCTTGTCGAGGAGCTCGGTGCCGAGCTTGCTGCCCTCGTTGTCGAGCATGCCGGACGACAGCGTGGCTGCGCGCATGCTCTTCATCAGCTCCTGCATGAACAGCGCCTCGAACTGCTTGGCCACCTCGCGCACCGCCACCTTCGGGTCGGTGGCGGCACGCGTGCGCAGCGCCGACAGCGACTGCGCGTCGCCGGCCAGGCCGACCGGTTTCAAGGGCGCATTCATGGCGTCGCGCCTGCAGCGCACCGCAGCACGCAGGGCCGATCCGCTGAGCGGACGCCGCGGAACCAGCTTCGCCGGGCCGCTGGCGTCGCCCCCCGGGGGGAGCGCCGCAGGCGCTGCGGGGGGGTCGTCATATCACTTCGATCTCTGCGTGCAGCGCACCCGCGCTCTTCATGGCCTGCAGGATCACAAGCAGGTCCTGCGGCGTCGCGCCCATCGCGTTCAGCGCCTTGACCACCTCGCTCAGGCGCACGCCGGCGGGCATCTCGATCATGGCCTTGTTGCCGGCGGTGATCGAGATGTCGGACTGTTCGGTGGTGACTGTGCGGCCGCCGGCCAAAGGGCCAGGCTGGCTGACCGTGGGCGTGGTCGAGATGGTCACCGACAGGTTGCCGTGGGCCACTGCGCAAGCGCCCAGCGTGACCGATTCGTTCAGCACCACCGAGCCGGTGCGCGCGTTCAGGATCACCTTCGCCGCCGGCTTGGCGAGCTGCACCGACAGGTTTTCGATGTCGGCCACGAAGGCGACGCGCTGGTTCGGGTCCTCGGGCATGCTCACGCGCACCATGCGTGCGTCGACGGCGGTGGCCGTGCCCGGGCCCTTGGCCTGGTTGATGGCCTGGGCCACCGCGCTGGCGGTCTGGTAGTCGTTGGCATGCATCGCCAGCTGCAGCGAATCACCCTGCAGCGCGGTGTTGGGCACCGATCGCTCGATGGTCGCGCCGGCCGGCACGCGGCCGCTGGACAGCTGGTTGATCACCACCTTGGAGCCGTTCGCCGCCGCGCCAGCCCCGCCGATGACCAGGTTGCCCTGGGCCAGCGCATAGATCTGCCCGTCCACGCCCTTCAGCGGTGTGGTCACCAGCGTGCCGCCGCGCAGGCTCTTGGCATTGCCGATCGAGGACACGTTCACATCCACCTGCTGCCCCGGCATCGCATACGGCGGCAGGTTGGCGGTGACCATCACAGCAGCGACGTTGCGCAACTGCAGCGGCGTGCCCGGCGGAATCGTCACGCCCAGCTGCTGCAGCATCGTGATCAGGCTCTGCGAGGTGAAGGGCGCGGCGGTGGTCTGGTCGCCGCTGCCGTCCAGCCCCACCACCAGACCGTAGCCGGTGAGCTGGTTGCTGCGCACCCCGGCCACCGAGGCCACCTCCTTGACGCGCGCGGCCGATGCGTCCACCGGCCACCACAGCGCGGCGCTGGCCAGGAAGAACGCCAGCACCACGAGCCAGCGCACCGCACGATCCGCAACCTCGTCGAAGCGCACAGCCGCCTGCGATCGAGCCATCGCCGCGGATCCGGCTCGGCCGGTCCGCGGGCGGTCCGCCCTCGAGGGGACTCTCGAAGCTCGCAGGGGGAAAGTCATAGGGGCAGGATGTTCAGGAAGAAGCGGCTCAGCCAGCCGATGGTCTGCGCGTCGGCCTGCTGGCCGCGGCCGCGGTGCTCGACGCGCACGTTGGCGATCTGCGCGCTGGGTATGGTGTTGCCGGCCTGGATCAGCAACGGGTCGACCTGGCCCGAGAAGCGCAGCACGTCGACATTGCTGTTGACGCCGATCTGCTTCTCCCCGGCGATCAGCAGGTGACCGTTGGGCAGCACGTCGACGACGACCACGCTGATGCTGCCGAAGAAGTCGTTGCTGTTCTCGGTGGAACCCTTGCCGGCGAAGCTGTTGCTGCTGGAGCCTTCGGCATTGGCCCGCGTCAGCCGGCTCGGGTTGATGCCCGGCAGCGCCACCACCGAGGCGTCGACCTTGCCGCTCTTGTCGATCGAGCTGGTGGACTTCTGGGTGGCGACGATCTTCTCGACGATCTCCACCTTCAGCGTGTCGCCGCGGTGGCGCGCGCGATAGTCCTCGAACAGCGGGCGGTACTGCGCCGGCTGGAAGATGGCGCCGTTGGCCACCACCAGCGGCGGCGGCGTGCGCGGCACGGTGTAGGTCGGCTCGGCCACCTCGACGCGCGGGTTCATCGTCACGCAGCCGCCCAATGCGGCGCAGGACAGGACTGCCAGCAGGGCGCGCATCACAGCTGGCCCAGCCGCGCCAGCATCTGGTCGGTGGTCTGGATCGCCTTGGAGTTCAGCTCGTAGGCGCGCTGCGTGGCGATCATGGACACCAGCTCCTCGACCACGTTGACGTTGCTGCCTTCGACAAAGCCCTGCATCAGGCCGCCGCGACCGTCGGCGCCGGGCGCGCCGGCGCTGGGCGCGCCGGAGGCGGCGGTCTCGGCGTACAGGTTCTGGCCGCGCGGGTCCAGGCCGCCCGGGTTGATGAAGCTGGCCAGCTGCAGCTGGCCCACAGCCTGCGGGGCGGCCTGCGCCGGCAGCGTCACGTTGACCGTGCCGTCGGCGGCCACGGTCACGCTCTGCGCGTTGGCCGGGATGATGATGCCGGGCTGCAGCACATGGCCGTTGGCCGTGACGATCTGGCCGGTGGCATCGAGCTGGAACGAGCCGTCGCGGGTGTAGGCCGTGCTGCCGTCGGGCAGTTGGATCTGGAAGAAGCCCTGCCCCTTGATGGCCATGTCCAGGTTGTTGCCGGTGGCCTGCAGGTTGCCCTGGCTGAAGTTGCGCGTCGAGGCCGCCGCTCGCGAGCCCAGGCCGACCTGCAGGCCGGTGGGCAGCTGCGTCTGCTCGCCGTTGGCCGCGCCCACCTGGCGCAGGCTGTCGTACATCAGGTCCTCGAAGACCACACCGCCGCGCTTGAAGCCGTTGGTGCCCACGTTGGCCAGGTTGTTGGAGATGGTGTCCAGCTTGAACTGCTGGCCTTCCATGCCACTCTTGGCGATCCAAAGCGAACGATTCATGCACCCGGCTCCCTACGACTGCCGGCCAGTGTCGGCCGAACTGAAGGGCACCGGCACGGCGATAAGCGCCCCGAACGGGGCGCTTCTTACACCTGGTGCGCGGCCGGCAACGCGGCTGCGACCATCGCCGCGCCGGCACAGCTGAGCAGCAGCAACACCACGCGGCGAAAGGCCAGCGGGCTGAGGCCGTGGTACAGGCGCGCGCCCAGCAGCGCCGGCAGCAGCATGGCGGGCGCGACGACGGCGAACTTTGGCGCCATCTCGGCCGTGACCATACCGGAGGCGACGTAGCTGGCCAGCGTCGCCGCCAGCGCCGCCAGGCTGAAGTTCTGGATGATGCCGCGCTGCAGCTCCTTGTCCCAGCCGCGCAGCGTGACCCACAGCGAGGGCAGCAAGCCGCTGAAGCCGCCGATGCCGCCCATGACGCCGCCGAGCAGGCCGACCGCGCCGTCAGCCCAGCGGCCGCCGGCCTGCAGCCGCGGGATGCGGTGCGCCAGCAGCATCGCCGGGCAGCACACCAGCAGGAACAAGCCCAGCACCAGCTTGAAGGCGCGCGGGTCCAGCCAGGGCAGCACCCAGGTGCCCAGCGGCACCCCGGCCAGCGCGCCGGCCAGGAAGGGCAGCAGCATCGCCCAGCGCGGCGCGCGGCGCACGGTGAACAGCCCGACGATCTGTCCCAGCAATCCGCCAGACACGGCCATCACCGCGGCCAGCCGCGGCTCGATGCCCCAGACCCACACCGACATGGCCACCATCGCGAAGGCGAAGCCCGAGATGCCCTGCACCAAGCCGGCGAGCGCGGCACCGCCGGCCAGCAGCAGCAGCTCGCCGCTCACGCCCGCTGCCGGCGCGTCAAGCCGGCCCCAGCTGGCGCACGCGCTGCAGCAGCTCGCGCAGGTAGGCGTCGTCCAGGCCCAGGTGCTGCAGCTGCCAGACCAGTTGCTCCAGGTACTGGCGGTTGCTGCCGAGCACGCCTTCGGCGCGGGCAATGATGGCGGCGGCCTCGTCCAGCGGCAGCTCGCCGACATGGTCGTCGTGCGCGTCGTTGGCGGCGAAGACCAGCGCCGTCACCTCGCCTTGCGGCGTGTGCACGGGCAGCAGGCGCGGCCGGTAGATGCCGCGGATCATCTCGCGCCGCCACAGCATGCCCGATTCGTGCGCCGCCACGGCCGCCTCGATGCGAAAGGCCAGCCCGCTGCAGCGGCCCTCGCCGGGCTCCAGCGTCAGCATCAGGCCCGGGCATTCGGGCGAACCGCGGCCAAGCACGGTGCGGCAGCTGAAACGCCGGCGGTGCAGCGGCAGCTCGGCCAGCCGCACCTCGGCGAAGTGGAAGCCGGGGTCCCACATCAGCGAGCCGTAGCCGAAGATCCACAGGTCGTGATCGCGCTCGGGCGGGCCGAGCAGCTCGACACGGGTGGCTTCGAGCTGCTGATCGGACCAGCGCCAGTCCGGGCTGCGGCCCTGGTCGCGGGCCCGCTGGTCCCACAGCTGCAGCACTTGCGGCGTGACGCGCAGCGCCGACGCCTCGGGCGGCGCGATGCGCTCGCGCAGGTGCGGCAGATGGCAATAGGCGTCTTGGCTCAGGGCATCACCCCGGGGGCTGGATCAGCCGCCATCTTGGCACAGCGCTAGACGGCGCTGTTCGACAGCAGCCGCGTCGCCGCCTGCTCCTTCTGCTCGGCTGTCTGCAGCATCTTCATCTGCTGCTCGAACTGGCGCGCGGCGGCGATCATCGCCACCATGGTTTCGACGGCGCTGACATTGCTGCCTTCCAGCGCGCCTTGCTGCACCCGCGCGGCCGGGTCGGCGTCGAGCTCGCCGCCTGGCGAGCGAAACAAGCCGTCGCCGCCGCGCAGCAGCGGCGCCTCGGGCGTGACCAGCTTCAGCCGCCCCAGCACCTGCGGGCGTGCGTTGCCCACCGTGCCGGTGACAGTGCCGTCGCTGCCGATGTCGATGCGTGCGTTGGCCGGCACGGTGATCGGCCCGCCGTCGCCGATCACGGGCAGGCCGCTGCGCGTGACCAGCTGGCCTTCGGCATCGATGTCCAGCGCGCCGCCGCGGGTGTAGGCCTCGGCGCCGTCCAGCGCCTGCACCGACAGCCAGGACTTGCCCGACACGGCCACATCGAGGGCCCGGCCGGTGGTCTGCACCTCGCCCGGCGCGTCGCTGTGGCCGGGCGTGGACTCCAGCGCATAGACGCGTGTGCTGGCGCCGTCGCCCAGCACCGGCACCGCGCGGAAGGCGGCCATCTCGGCGCGGAAGCCCGTGGTCGAGACGTTGGCCAGGTTGTGCGCCAGGATGTCCTGGCGCTGCAGCGTGGCCTTGGCACCCGACATCGACAGATAGATCATGCGGTCCATGCGTGCCCCTCAATCTACGGCCGGGTCGACCATCATCAGCGCAGATTCACGAGGGTCTGCAGCACCTGGTCCTGGGTCTTGATGGTCTGCGCGTTGGCCTGGTAGATGCGCTGCGCGGTGATCATGTTGACCAGCTCGCCGGTCAGGTCGACGTTCGATTCCTCCAGCGCGCCGGACTGCAGCACGCCCAGGTTGCCCTCGCCGGGCACGCCGATCACCGGGTCGCCCGAAGCGAAGGTGCGCGCCCAGGTGTTGTCGCCCAGCGGCTGCAGGCCCTGCGGGTTGCGGAAGTTCGCGATCTCGATCTGGCCCGCCGGCTTGGACTGGCCGTTGGAGTAGCGGGCGGTGATCACGCCATTGGGTTCGATCGCAACGCTGCTCAGCGAACCGGCGGAGTAGCCGTCCTGGCGCAGGTCGGTGACGCCGTAGGACGCGCCGAACTGCGTGGCCCCGCTCAGGTCGAGCAGCAAGCCGGTGATCGGCACGGTCTGCGCCCCGACGGCATTGGTCGAGGCCGGCACATCGAAGGACACCGGCGCACTTGGCGAGATCGGCCCGCTGCCGTTGCTCTGGAAGGTGATGGTGGTGATTGGCGCCGGCGCGGCCGCGGTGCCGCCGACCGTGCCGCCGTTGGAGGTGGCATAGACGTTCCACTGGTCGTTGGCGATCTTCTGGAAATAGAAGCTCATCGCCACGTCCTGGCCCTTGGCATCGAACACCGTCAGCGAGGTGGCATTGTTGTAGGTCGTCGCGTCGGCAAAGTCGATCAGCGGCGCCGCGGCAGGCAACCTGGTCGCCGCTCGCGAGTCCAGGTTCAATTCCATCGAGGCGCGCGTCGTCGGGTTGGGCATGATGCCGCCCGTGGGCAGCTGCAGCGCGACCGCCTGGCCCGGCTGGATCACGCCATTGGCGTCGGCGGCATAGCCCATCAGCCGCTGCTGGCCGTTGTCGACGATGAAGCCCTCGCGGTCGACCTTGAACTGGCCGTTGCGGGTGTAGCTGATCGGGCTGCTTCCGTCGCTGACCTGGAAGAAGCCGGCGCCCTTGATCGCCAGGTCCATCGGGTTCTCGGTGGTCGAAATGTTGCCCTGGGTGAACTGCTGCGCCACCGTTGCCAGCGTGGTGCCGATGCTCACCACGTTGGAGCCGGCGCCGTTGAGCGCGGTGGCATAGACCGCCGCGAATTCGGCGCGCGCCGCCTTCGAGCCAAAGGTGTTGGCGTTGGCGATGTTGTTGCCGATGACCTCGAGGTTCTTGCTCGAGGCGTTGAGTCCGGAAAGACCTTGCTGGAAGCTCATGCGTTCGTCCTGTGGCGGGATCTAGTTGAAGGCCTTGACGGCGTCGTATCCGACCGGGCCCGAATGGCGCAGCGCGAGGCTCAGTGTGTCGCCGGCGCTGCTGACCGATTCGACGTGGTCGCGCATCAGCCTGCTGCCCAGCACGCTGGCGCTGCCGGCGTTGGCGGTGACGCGGAAGCGGTGGCCGTCGCCGTCGCGCACGCTGCCGGCCGGCCATTCGAAGGCATGCCTGCCGCTGGGCTGCGCGCCCAGGTCGAGCGTGTCGACGACGCGGCCGGCGCCGTTCAGGATTTCGACCCTGACGCTGTCGGCGGCCGAGTTCAGCTCGAAGCCACCGACGCCCACGCCGTCGGCCACCGCCAGGCGGTCGCCGACGACGGTGACGTCGCGCCCGACCAGCGTCACGCCCTGCAGCGCCTGCAGCTGCACCAGCTGGCCGTTCAGCCCGGCCACTGTCTTGTTCAGCTTTTCGATGCCGCTGACGGTGTTGATCTGCGCCATCTGGCTGGTGACCTGCGCGTTGTCCAGCGGGTTCATCGGGTCCTGGTTCTGCATCTGCGCCACCAGCAGCTTGAGGAATCGGTCTTCGCTGCCGGCGTCGTTGCGGGTGGCGATGCTGCCGCCGGCGGCGCCGTTCAACCGGTCGGCGAGGACGGAGACCGAGCTCATGAATTGCCCATCTGCAGCGTCTTCAGCAGCAGGCTCTTGGCCGCGTTCATCACCTCCAGGTTGTTCTGGTAGGAGCGCGAAGCCGAGATCATGTTGACCATTTCCTCGACGGTGTTGACGTTGCTGTAGGTGACATAGCCCTCGGCGTCGGCGCCGGGGTGCTTGGGGTCGTGCACCCTGCGGCCCTGGGTGTTGTCCTCGCCGACGCTGGACACGCGCACGCCGGCAGCGCCCAGCTCGCCCATCAGCTCGGTCTGGAAGACCACGTGGCGCGACTTGTAGGCCTTGCCGTCGGGCCCGGCCACGGTGTCCGCGTTGGCCAGGTTGGAAGCCACGACGTTCAGCCGCTGGCTCTGCGCGCTGACCGCGCTGCCGCTGACGTCGAAGATCTTGAACATGCTCATGGAAGCGTTCCTTTCAATGGATGCTCACGAAATGCAGACCGAACGGCAGCCATGCGTCAAGCAGCCGCCGCGGAAGCGGCTTCGCCGGGCCGCTGGCGGCGCCCCCTCGAGGGGGAGTGCCGCAGGCGCTGCGGGGGTGGTCCACATCAGCCCTGCTGAGGCGACTTCATCGCGTCCAGCATGCTGCGCACCTGCGAGTTGATGAAGCGCAGCGTGGCCTCGTACTTGACCGTGTTGTCGGCGAAGGAGGCGCGCTCGCGGTCCATGTCCACCGAATTGCCGTCGAGGCTGGTCTGCGCGGCGGCGGCATAGCGCAGGTGGGCGTCGGCGGCGGAGCCGCCACTCAGCGCTGCCAGGCTGCCGCGCAGCTCCCGCAGCGCCGGCGTGCCGGCCCATGCCGCGCCGGTGGCCTCGCGCAGCGCCGAGGCGAAGTCCAGGTCGCGGGCGACGTAGCCCGGCGTGTCGGCATTGGCGATGTTGCTGGCCAGCAGGCGCTGCCGCTCGGAGCGCAGCGCCAGCGCCTGGGCGTTGAAGTTGAGGCTGTCGCCGAGTCGGTTGATCATCGCGGCTCCGGGCATGGCGGTTTCATGGCGAGGCATTGTGGGCAGCGTGCCGGCTGGACATGAGCGCGAAAAGCGCACGGAACGCAGCCTACTTCAGCGTGCCGCGGCGGCCGCCTCCGCCCTAAAGTCCATGCCGTGATGACAGCGTTGCTCCAAGCCCTTTCGCGCGTGCGTGCTCATGCCCGCCGCCTGCCCTGGCGGCTGGTCGCACTGCTGGCGCTGCCTGCGCTGGCACTGGCGCAGGGCAGCGATGGCGGCTTCGATGCCGACACGCTGCAGCGCATCCAGGCGCTGGGCGAGCAGGCCGGCGGCGCCTTGGCCCCGGGAGCGGTGCGGATCGAGGTCGAGCCCGGCCGGCTCGACCCGCGGCTGCGCCTGGCGCCATGCGAACGCATAGAACCCTACCTGCCACAGGGCGCGCGGCCCTGGGGCCGCAGCCGCATCGGTCTGCGCTGCGTGCAGGGGCCGTCGCCGTGGAACGTGTATCTGCCGGTGACGGTGCGCGTCTTCGCCCTCGCCTGGGTGACGTCCGCTCCGCTGCCCGCCGGCAGCGTGCTGCAGGCCGAGCAGCTGCGCCAGGCCGAAGTCGACTGGGCGGCCAACCCCACGCCGCCACTCGCCGACGCGTCACGGCTGATCGGCCGCCAGCTGGCCCGGCCGCTGCCGGCCGGCGTCGCGCCGCGCCTGGCCGACCTGAAGCAGCGCCGATGGTTTGCCGCTGGCGACGCGGTGCAGTTGGTGGCTCACGGCCGCGGCTTCAGCGTGGGCGGCGCAGGCCAGGCGCTGGGGCCGGGGCTGGAGGGCCAGACGGTGCGCGTGCGCACCGACAACGGCCGGGTTCTCAGCGGGCAGGCGGTCGGCCCGAACCGGGTCGAGGTGGCGCTTTGAGCTGGGTTCGGCTGCCGCTTCCCCCCCCGATGTGCGTGGGGAGTGACAGAATCCCGCCGTCGGGCGCTCAAGTTCTCGCACGCGGTGGCCGATATAACGCGCATGCACGGCAATCCGGGGCCCCAGGGGGCTCCTGCCGCAGGCGCGGGAAGGCGCTGCAGCCCTCTGGGCGGCAAACCAGGAGTTGTTCATGAAGATCGGTCCCGTCGACATTCTTACCACCGCCACCACGGCGGCTGGGGAGCGCAAGGCTACGTCCGGGCCGGTGGCAGCCACCGAGCCAAGCGCCAAGGTGCAGCTGTCGAGCCAAGCCGCGCTGAGCAGCCCCGAGGCCAGCCAGGCCGATTTCGACAGCGAAAAGGTGGAGCGCATTGCGCAGGCCATTCGTGACGGCAAGTTCCGGATCAATGCCGAGGCCATCGCCGACCAGCTGATCGCCAACGCCCAGGAACTGCTGCCGAAGGCGGCGCACTGAGCCTCCCAATGGCGCCGACCGCCGAACTCGAAGAATCGATCGCGTCGCTCGAATCCCGCCTGCACGCCCTGGGCGAGGCGCTCGGCGTGCGCCGCGCCGAAGCCGTTGCCACCGAGGCCGCCGAGCTGCAAAGCGCGCTGGCCATGGCGGTCGAGCGGCTGCGACGCAGCGCCCGTGCCGGCCATCTGACACCGCAGCTGCGCCAGCGGCTGGCCGTGGCCAGCGGCCAGGTCGCGGCACAGCGTGACTCGCTGGCCAGGGCCAGCGCGGCACTGGACCGCGCGCTCGACGTACTTCTGCCCATCCCCGACCCGCAGGTGGCCTATTCGGCCGCAGGCCTGAACGAGCGCCAGGGCCGCGGCCTGCTGCGCGCCTG
>JBEIHU010000123.1:0-12403 GCA_040381175.1 Burkholderiaceae bacterium | reverse complement strand
TGGTGGGCGAGTCGGGCTGTGGCAAGACGACCATCGGCAAGGCCATCGTGCAGTTGCTTCGCTCTCAGGCCCGCATCGAGGGCCGGGCCTTGCTGAATGGCCACGATCTTTTCGAACTGCAGGGCGACGCCTTGCTGGCCGCGCGGCGCGACGTGCAGATCATCTTCCAGGACCCGTTTGCGTCACTCAACCCGCGCATGCGCGTGCTGGAGTTGCTCGAAGAAGGGCTGCAGGCACTGCATCCGCAGCTGGATGCTGCAGCCCGGCGCCGGCGCATTGAAGACCTCGGCGAACGCGTCGGGCTGGGCCGCGACGCGCTGCAGCGCTTTCCGCACGAATTTTCAGGCGGCCAGCGCCAGCGCATCGCCATCGCCCGCGCACTGGCGGTGCAGCCCAAGCTGGTGGTCTGCGACGAGCCGACCTCGGCGCTGGACGTGTCGGTCCAGGCGCAGATCCTGAACCTGCTGCGCGAACTGCAGCGCGACATGGGCCTGAGCTACCTGTTCATCACCCACAATATCGGCGTCGTCGAGTACATCGCCGACGATGTGGCGGTGATGCGCGACGGCGAGATCGTCGAGCAGGGCGGGTGCGCCGAGGTGCTGGGTCGACCAAGGCAGGCCTATACCCGTGAGTTGCTCGCAGCGGTGCCGCGGCCGAGCCTTTTCCGATAGCGACGACGCGCAAGCGTGCCCGCCGCAGCGTTGCTTGGCGGCCACATTGCTGGCCGACCGCCGGACTGCTTGGCGCAACAGGACATCTCCTTGTGCCCTTCGGTGCGACATCAAAGCATGTGCCGGCGGGGCCGTCGCGGCCCTCCCGGTGCACGCACCCCCCCCGGCGGCCGAACGGGCTAAGGGTTGACCCAGTGCTTGGCTGGAAGCGCAGGCGCCGAAAATGACGCGGTCACATAGGAAGTCTCAAACCACGACGTCGCTGCGCAGCTGGCACGGTTTACGCTCTTGGAGCGGATCGGCATCACCCACCACAACACCGAGGAGTACACCAATGTTCAGGAAGACGAGGATCTGCAAGAGCCTGATGTTCGCATTCGGCAGCTCGCTGGTGGTCGGTGGCTGGCCCGCTGCCGTGTCGGCGCAACGGGTCGAGATCACCGGTTCCTCGATCAAGAGGGTCGAGGCCGAAGGGGCCTTGCAGGTGCAGACGCTGAACCGCGCGGACATCGAGCGCACTGGCGTACAGACCACCGAGCAGTTGCTGCAGACGGTGTCAGCCATGTCTTCCTCAGGTCAAACGAACACGGCGATGGGCGCCGGGCTGGGCACTTATGGCGGCTCCGGCGTGTCCTTGCGAGGCCTGGGCGAGGAGCGGACCCTGGTGCTGTTGAACGGACGACGGCTGGCGGCGTTTTCCGGCAGTGGCGGCGGCACCGTCAACGTGAACAACATTCCGCTGGCTGCGGTCGAGCGTGTCGAGATCCTGAAGGACGGCGCGTCTGCGGTGTATGGGTCCGACGCGGTGGCGGGCGTGGTCAACTTCATCCTGACGAAGGACTTCCAGGGCTACCAGCTCGGCGGCACCGTCGGCACGCCGACCACGGGTGGCGGCGGCCAGCAGTACCAGGCCAACATCGTCGCCGGCTGGGGCGACCTGAACAAGGAGAACTGGAACCTCACGGTCAGCGGGCAATGGCTGAGGAACCAGGACCTTTTCGGCCGCGACCGCTCCTACGCTTCCAGCGGCGACCGCTATCCGCTGCAGCTGCCGCTGAACACCGGGCAGGGCAATATCCAGGGCGCGTGGACGCTGGGCAGCGGCCCGAAGAACGTGGCTGGCGCGCCCTATCAGGCCGGTTTCGCGAACTACGGCAACCCCCTCGCCAGTGCCGGCCAGTGCGGGACGCTCAAGGGCGCCTCGCGGGGTTCGGATCTGTTCAACGGCTACCCCTGGTGCACCTACGACCAGGCCGCCGATGTGGGCCTGCTGTCGCAGACCGAGACAGTCTCGGGCACCATGAACTTCGTCTTCCGTCTGAACGACAGCGCCGAGTTGTTTGCCGATGGCCTGTACTCGCGCTCCGTCATCACGACGACCTATCAGCCCAGCCCGGTGCGCACCAGCTTCATGGAAACCAGCGAGGCGTTCGCGACGGCGGGCATCGATCGGGTGCTGTTGTTGCGGCCCAGCAATCCCGCCTACTCCCTGGCGTCCAGCTACTTGCAGTCGGTGGGCCTGGGCGCGCTCGACGGCGAAGACCTGGGCATCACTTCTCGAGCCTGGGATTTCGGCCCGCGCGTGGACGAGAACACCAGCACGCAAACCCGCCTGGTGGCCGGTGCGCGTGGCGACTGGATGGAGCAAAGCTACAACGTCGCGCTGGGCTACAACGAGAGCAAGCTGGGGGCGAAAGTCAAGGACGGCTATTTCGCGATGACGTCCTTCGCGGCGGCAACCCAGGCGGCGGGAAGCGACTGGAACCCCTGGTCGCCGACACAGTCGCCAGCTTTCATGAACGCGCTCGCCCCGGGCCGCTATGTCGGCAAGACGCTCGACGCCAAGACCTCGGCGACCAACCTCGATGCCACCTTGTCGGGCGACGTGCTGAAACTGCCCTCCGGGATGATGCAGTACGCCGCCGGATACCAGTACCGCAGGGAGAACTTCTCGCAGTCGCCGAGCGCTGCACTTGGGAGCGGCGATATCGCCGGCCTGGGCGGCGCGGAAAAGCCGATCGATGCAGATCGCAACGTGAACGCGCTGTTCGGCGAGTTGAACATTCCCATCGTCAAGAGCCTGGATGGCGGCCTGGCGCTGCGCTGGGACGACTACAGCGATTTCGGCTCCACCACCAACTGGAAGGGCAACCTTCGCTGGCAGCCTTCGCAGCAATGGCTGGTGCGGGGCTCCTACGGCACCGGGTTCCGCGCGCCCACGTTGAAAGATCTTTACGCACCACAGGTACTGCAGTCGTCGTCGCAGTTCAACGATCCAGTGACGGGCCAGCAGAACCTTCAGGTCAACGATCTCACCGGCGGCAACCCCAACCTGAAGCCCGAGACCTCGAAGCAGTGGTCGGCGGGCCTGGTCTTCCAGCCCGTGCAGCAGGTGGCCATCGGCCTCGACTATTTCAGCATCCAGGTCGACAACGTCATCTCGGCACCCTCGACCCAGGAGATCGTCACGCAAAACGCGCTCGGCAACCCGGCCTATGCAGGGCTGGTGGTGCGCAACCCGCTGACGAACAACATCGAATCGACGAAAACCCTGCTCGCCAACACCGGCACGATGACGGTGCAGGGCATGGACCTGGACTTCAGGTACCGCGAGAAACTGGGCCCCGGTGTGATCAATGTCGGGCTGAACAGCACCTATTACTTCAAGTTCGACCAAAGCACGCCCGGCGGCGGTTCGCGCAAGGTCGCCACCGTCGTCAACCCCGATGGGAGCCCGGTCATCAGCTCGACCATCGACCGGGACGGCTACGGCGTGGTGCTGCGCTACAAGCAGTACCTGAGCGGCACCTGGACGCAAGGCGATTGGTCGACGACCCTGGCCAATCAGTATGCGACCGGCTATCACGCAGGTTGGGACTTCGAAGGCAACCCGACGACGATGCCCTCGCTGTCGCTCTGGGATCTGCAGGTGGCCTACACCGGCTTCAAGAACGCCGTCATCACGCTGGGCGGCCGCAACATCTTTGACAAGCAGCCGGCTTTCTACGTGTACTCGTCGAACCAGTTCCAGGTGGGCTACGACCCGTCGCAGTACGACCCTCGCGGCCGCTTCATCTACCTGACGGGCACGCTGAAGTTCTAGGCAGCGCCAGGGTGGGACCGCCAGATGGCGGCCCTACTTCGGCGCCATCCGGATCGCACCATCCAGCCGGATCACCTCGCCATTGAGCATGTCGTTGGTGATGATCTGGTGCACCAGCTTGGCATAGTCGGCCGGCGTGCCCAGCCGGCTGGGGAAGGGCACGCCGGCGGCCAGCGCGTCCTGCACTTCCTGCGGCATGCCGAACAGCATCGGCGTGCCGAAGATGCCCGGCGCGATGGTCATGTTGCGGATGCCATTGCGCGCCAGGTCCCGGGCGATCGGCAGTGTCATGCCGACCACGCCGCCCTTGCTGGCGGCATAGGCCGCCTGGCCGATCTGGCCGTCGTAAGCGGCCACGCTGGCGGTGCTGATCAGCACGCCGCGCTCGCCGGTGGGCTCGGGCGCGTTCTTGCACATCGCCTCGGCGGCCAGGCGGATCATGTTGAAGCTGCCGACCAGATTGACCATGAGGGTCTTGGTGAACAGGCTCAAGCCATGCGCGCCGTCCTTGCCCACCGTCTTGGCGGCCGGCGCGATGCCGGCGCAGTTGACCAAGCCCATCAGCTTGCCCGCGCCAGTGGCCGCGGCCACCACGGCCTGGCCATCGGCCTCCTGGCTGACGTCGCACTTGACGAAGACGCCGCCGATCGCGGCAGCCACCTTCTGCCCGGCTTCCGCCTGCAGGTCGGCGACCACCACCTTGGCACCGTGGGTGGCCAGCATGCGCGCCGTGCCTTCGCCCAGACCCGACGCGCCGCCAGTGACGATGAAGACCTTGCCGGCGATATCCATGTGCCGCTCCTCGTTCAGCCCAGCGCCGCGAAGGCGCGCTCGGTGATTTGTTCCACGCTGCCGCTGCCGTCGATGCGCCGATAGCGCGGCGCCTGCGCGTCGCCAACTGCGGCCCAGGCCGAGTAGTAGTCGACCAGCGGACGCGTCTGCGACTGGTACACCTCGAGCCGCTTGCGCACGGTTTCTTCCTTGTCGTCCTCGCGCTGCACCAGGTCTTCGCCGGTGACATCGTCCTTGCCCGGCACCTTGGGCGGGTTGAACTTGACGTGGTAAGTGCGGCCCGATGGCAAGTGCGCGCGCCGGCCGCTCATGCGCTCGATGATGGCCGCGTCGGGCACGTCGATCTCCAGCACCACGTCGAGCCTGACGCCCGCGCTCTTCATCGCCTCGGCCTGCGGGATGGTGCGCGGGAAGCCGTCGAACAGGAAGCCCTTGGCGCAGTCGGGCTGGGCGATGCGCTCCTTCACCAGGCCGATGATGATGTCGTCGCTGACCAGGGCGCCGGAGTCCATCACCTTCTTCGCCGCCAGGCCGAGCGGCGTGCCGGCTTTGACGGCGGCTCGCAGCATGTCGCCGGTGGAGATCTGCGGGATGCCGTACTTCTGGCAGATCTTCGTGGCTTGGGTGCCCTTGCCGGCGCCGGGTGCGCCCAGAAGAATGAGTCTCATGGAGTTGTTCGCCTTCGCCGCGGGTGGCCGCTGTTGAATGGAAGTGTCCGGCCGCAGGGCTGGCCCTTTGGCTCGGGAAAGATTATCACGGTGGCCTTGGCGCGAGCCTTACGCCGGCCCGGCTGCACCGAACAGCGCGCGCACGCGCTGCAGATCCTCGGGTGTGTCCACGCCAGTGCCCGGTGCATGTGGGCTGACATGCACCGCGATGCGTTGGCCGTGCCAGAGCACTCGCAGCTGCTCGAGCGCCTCGCCGCGCTCGATGGCAGCGGGCGGCAGGCTCGGAAAACCGCGCAGGAAGTCTGCACGGTAGGCATACAGGCCCACATGGCGCAGCGCCGGCGGGTCCTGCGGCAGCGCCGGCTGCGCGCTGCTGCTGCCGTCGCGCCGCCAAGGAATCGGCGCACGGCTGAAGTACAGCGCCACCTGCTGGGCGTCGAGCACCACCTTGACGATGTTCGGGTCGAGATAGTCGCCCAGGTTGTCGATCGGGTGCGCCGCGGTGCTCATCACGCAGTCCGGCCGCTGCCCCAGCAATTCGGCGCACTGGCGCACCAGATGCGGGTCGATCAGCGGCTCGTCGCCTTGCACGTTGACCACCACGTGCGTGCCATCCAGCCCCAGCAGGGCGCAGGCCTCGGCCAGGCGGTCGCTGCCGCTGGCATGGTCGCCGCGCGTCAACAGCGCGCGCACGCCGTGCGCCTGGCAGGCCTGCACGATGCGGTTGTCGTCGCAGGCCACCACCACCTGGTCGGCGCCGGACTCGACTGCACGGCGCGCCACCCGCACCACCATCGGCAGTCCGCCGATATCGGCCAATGGTTTGCCCGGAAGCCGCGTCGAGGCCAGCCGGGCCGGGATCAGCACCGAAAAGCCCATCAGCCGGACGGGCCCGCCGCGCCCTGGGCATCCAGGTTTCGGGCTTCCTGCTCCAGCATCACCGGGATGCCGTCGCGGATCGGGAAGCCCAGCCGGTCGGCCGGGCACTGCAGCTCGACCAGCCGGTTCTCGCTGTCGCGGTGGGCCTGCAGCGGGCCCTTGCAGACCGGGCAGACCAGCAGGTCCAGCAGGCGATGGTCGATGCTCATGGTGGGTACGCGAGGCGCAGGTTGTCCAGCACTGAAGTGCTGAAATCTTCAGGCAGTCGGAAGTCTAGCGCCACGACCCAGATGCGCGTGGCGCCCCCCATTCCGGGCGGCAGCTTCACTGCATCCTTCTCGGTGACCAGAACCTCTGCCGTGTCGGGCGGCCAGGGCAGCCGTTCGAAGCCATGGTGGTCGGGCAGGGGCAGGGCGGTGGGCTGCAGGCCGGCATCGCGCAACATGGCAAAGAAGCGCTCGGGCGCGGCCAGGCCGGCGGCAGCCAGCACCGGCCGGCCGCGCAGCGCGTGCAGGGCCTGCGCCGTGGCCGGCGCGCCTCGCCACCAATCCTGAAGCAGTACGGCGCCGCCGAGCCGCCGCGCCGCCATTGCGCCGGGCCAGTGGGTGCTGGGGCGCGCGGCGTTGTACAGCACATGGCTGTTCACCGGCACATGCTGGGGCATCGGCTGGCGCAACGGCCCGGCCGGTAACAAGCAGCCGTTGCCGGTGCCGCGGTCGTCGAAGACGATGACCTGCACGTCGCGAGCCAATGCCCGGTGCTGCAGCCCATCATCGGCCACCAGCACATCGACATCCGGATGGGCGGCGCACAGGCCGCGCGCCGCGTCAACACGGCGCCGCGCCACCCATACCGGTGCACGCGTGCGCAGGTGCAGCAGCAGCGGCTCGTCGCCGACCGCGGTGGCGGGGCTGTCGGCATGCACGGCAGCGGCCTCGTGGCTGCGCCGGCCGTGGCCGCGCGAAACGATGCCCGGCGTCCAGCCCGCCTGGCGCAAGGCCTGCACCAGCGCCATCACGGTCGGTGTCTTGCCGTCGCCGCCGGCCACCAGGTTGCCGACAACGATCAGCGGCATCGGCGCACGATCGGTCTTCAACCAGCCCACGGCGTAGGCCAGGGTGCGCAACGCCAAGACAATGCGATACAGCGAGGCCAACGGCCACAACGCCCAGGCGGCAGCGCCCGGGGTATCGCGCCACCAGAACCGAGCCAGCGCCGACTCGACGCGACCGGTCGCGGACAGGCTCAAGGGGCGGCCTTGGTCTCGCCGGTCTGTGCCGCGAAGCTCAGCCTCGCCAGGCCGGCCCGCCGCGCCGCGTCGAGCACGTTGATCACCGACTGGTGCGTGGCCAGTGCGTCGGCCGAGATGATGAGCATCGTGTCCGGCCGGCCCGCCGCGGCGTCCTTGAGTTTGGCCGCCAGCTGCTCGACGCTGCGCCCGTCGACGGCGCGGCGGTTCAGCGTGTAGCGACCGTCGCTGCTGACGGCCACGATGATCTCGCCCGGCCGCTCTCGCAACTGCTCGGCGTCGGCCGCTGGCAGGTTGAGCTGCAACTCGGTGAAGCGCGAGTAGGTGGTCGACAGCATCAGGAAAATCAGGATCACCAGCAGCACGTCGATGAACGCGATCAGGTTGATCTCGGGTTCCTCGTTGCGGCGGTGCGGCCTGAAATTCATGCCGCGGTCTCCGCGGCGGCATGCACGGGCGGCGTGCGCACCGCGAAGCGCATCAGGTGCGGCACCAGCCGCTCGGTGGCCAGCTCCATCGTCAGCAGGTACTCGTCGACCCGGCCGCGGAAATAGCGGTAGAACATCAACGAAGGTATGGCGATCATCAACCCGAAGGCGGTGTTGTACAGCGCGATCGAGATACCGTGCGCCAGCTGCTGCGGGTTGCCGCCGCTGCCCGAGGCGGGGGCCTGCGAGCCGAAGATCTCGATCATGCCGATGACCGTGCCGAACAGGCCGAGCAGCGGCGCCGCGGTGGCGATCGTACCCAGCGTGTTGAGATAGCGCTCGAGCCGGTGCAGCGCGACGCGTCCGGCGCTTTCGAAGGCCTGACGCACTGCCTGCTCGGTGATGCGCGGCTCGGCGATGACACTGCGCAGGCCAGTGGCAAAGACACCGCCGAGCAGCGAGTTTTCGGCCAGCTTGTTGACGACATCCGCGCCCGGCAGGCTGCTGCGGGTAACCGACAGCACTTCTTCGAGCAGGCTGGCCGGCGCGATCTGGCTGGCGCGCAGGCTGATCAGCCTTTCGATGATGATCGTCAGCGCCGCCACGGAGCACAGGATCAGGGGCCAGACGGGCCATCCGGCAGCTTGGATGATCGAAAGCAAGTCGTCCTCTGGTTGCAGGGCTTGAAGAGCGCGGTGCGCCGGGATTATCACCCCAGGGGCAAGCGATCCGATCCTGCCTCGGCCGCCCGTCATGAGGACTGCGCCAGTAATCCACCGCTGCTGTGGACAACAATGTGCGTAACCCGGCGCGGCCGGCCGCAGAACCGCACAGTTGCTTGCGCCGCGCTTGGTTGCTCAAAATTTCATCAGCATATTTTCTATGAAAATCAACAACTTGCATGAATGTTACGGTTCCGTGACCAGCATCTGCCGCATTTCGGCCAATACGGGCGCGCCTGTGGATGTCCGCAACCGCAGGGGCTGGGGCTTTGCCGGTGGCTGAAGCCGGCGCCCATCCGGCTGCCCGGACGGCCTGGGATGTCGGCGCCCTGCTGCTGGCCACTGGCGACCTGCTGCAAGCCCGCTTCGGCGCGGTGACGGTGCGCGGGGAACTGTCGGGGCTGACACGGGCTGCCAGCGGGCACCGCTATTTCGCGCTCAAGGACCTGTCCGGTGCCAGCGCGCTGCTGCGCTGCGCGATGTTTCGGCGCGCGGCCACGCTGGTGCCCTTCGACGCGCAGGACGGCCAGCAGGTCGAAGTTCGCGGCCGCCTCGCGGTGTACGAGCCGCGCGGCGAGCTGCAGCTGGTGGTCGAATCGATGCAGCGGCTGGGCGCTGGGGCGCTGTACGAGCAGTTCCTGCGACTGAAGGCCAGGCTCGAGGCTGCAGGGCTGTTCGACGGGCCGCGCAAGCGCCGCATTGCCGCCTGGCCGGCGAGCCTGGGCATCATCACCTCGACGGCAGGCGCGGCGCTGCATGATGTGCTGGCCACGCTGGCGCGGCGTGCCCCGCAGGTGCGGGTGATCGTCTATCCGAGTCCGGTGCAAGGCGCCGATGCGCCGGCCTCGCTGGTGGCGGCTCTGCGCCAGGCGGCCGAGCGGCGCGAGGTGGACACGCTGCTGCTGGTTCGCGGCGGCGGCTCGCTGGAGGACCTGTGGGCCTTCAACGACGAGGCGCTGGTGAGGGCGATCGCAGGCTCGCCGATTCCGGTGATCAGCGGTGTGGGCCACGAAAGCGACGTCACGCTGGCCGACCTGGCTGCCGATCTGCGCGCGGCGACGCCGACGGCCGCAGCCGAGCTGGCGGCGCCGGTACGCGCCGAAGCGCTGGCGCGGCTGCAGGCATTGGCCGAGCGGCTTCAGCGCCGGGTGCATCACTGGAGCGACACGCAGGCGCAGCGCCTGGATGCACTGGCCTTGCGCATGGGCGGCCCGGCGCGGGCCCTGTCGACGCAGCGGCAGCGGCTGGTCGCGCTCGATGATCGGCTGCACCTGGCACTGCGCCGCAGTCTCGCCGACGCAGCACGCGAGCCGGCCCAGCTGGGCGCCCGGCTGGTGCGCACGATGCGCCATCAGCGAGAACGCCAGGCGCAGCGTCTGGAAACCGCGGTCCAGCGGCTGGCAGCGCTCGACCCGCAGCGCGTGCTGGCGCGCGGCTATGCCTGGATGGCCGATGCCGACGGCCGGCCGGTTCTGTCGGTGCACTCGGTGTCTCCGGGTGAGCGGCTCGATGCCGTGTGGGCCGACGGATCGGCGAACATGCAGGTGCTGGATGTGACTCCGAGGGATCCGGCGGCGTCATAGGCGCCGCCACCGCGCGCCGGTGCGCCCATGCCTACAATGCGCGGGCTTCAATCCCCACCCGCCCGCGCCGACCCCGACGCCGCGGCCGCATCCAAAGGACACACGATGGAACACACCCTGCCCGCATTGCCCTACGCGCTGGACGCGCTGGCCCCGCACTACAGCAAGGAAACGCTCGAGTTCCACCACGGCAAGCACCACAACGCCTACGTGGTCAACCTGACCAACCTGCAATAAGGCACCGAAGTCGAATCGCTGTCGCTCGAGGACATCGTGCGCAAGTCTTCCGGCGGCATCTACAACAACTCCGCGCAGATCTGGAACCACACCTTCTTCTGGAACTGCATGAAGCCCAGCGGGGGCGGCGAACCCGGCGGCGCGCTGGCCGCAGCAATCCAGGCCAAGTGGGGGTCCTACGCCGCGTTCCGTGAAGCCTTCGTGAAGAGCGCAGTCGGCAATTTCGGTTCGGGCTGGACCTGGCTGGTGAAGAAGGCCGACGGCTCTGTGGACATCGTCAACATGGGCGCGGCCGGCACCCCGCTGACCACCGGCGACACCGCGCTGCTCACCGTCGACGTCTGGGAGCATGCTTACTACATCGATTACCGCAACCTGCGCCAGAAGTTCGTCGAGACCTTCCTGGACAAGCTGGTGAACTGGGACTTCGCCCAGCGCAACTTCGGCTGAACCAGCGCAACCGCTGCAGGGGCCGTTCAGTTGCCGAACGGCGGCCCCTTGAGGCTGAAACCGGGCTTGATGCCGCGCTTGGCGAACCAGCCCTGGTTCATTTCCAGCGCAAAGCGCACCGGCTCGGCCGAACAATGCGACTGTTCCGACTGCGGTTCCATGTCGGCCAGGTTGACGATGCGGCCGTCGTCGGCGATGAAGGCAATGCTCAGCGGCAGCAGCGTGTTTCTCATCCAGAAGCAGCGCCTGGCCAGGCCTTCGAAGACGAAGAGCATGCCCTCGTGCTGCGCCATCTCGGTTCGGAACATCATGCCGGTCTGCGTCTGCAGCGGCGTGCGCGCCACTTCTGCACGGATGTTGTGCATGCCGGCGCTGAGCGTGAGGGTGTCCAGCCTGGGCTGCGGCCCGGTCTGCGCCCATGCGCTGCCCAGCACCAGTCCCAGCGCCAACCCCATCCGGCGCAATGACTTGTGGCTAGAAGGTTTGCGGATCATGTAATGTCGTTCGCGTGAAGTGCAGATTGTCGATCAACGCGCGGTCCGGACGTTGCAGACCCGGGCCGGTGCGATGAAAACGTCCACCGCCATGGCGCCGCCGGCCGCCGAGGCCGCGCCCGATGGGGCGGTATTGGACGACCCGCTGGAGCAGCAGCGTTTCACGCGGTGGTCCGTCGGCAGCAACGGCCAGCGCATGGCCGACTCGACGCTGAGCCTGTCGGGCATGTACTGCGCGGCATGTGCCGGCATCATCGAGCAGGCGCTGTGCGCGGTCGACGGGGTCGCGGCAGCCACCGTCAGTGCTGCGGGGCAGCGCGCCGCGGTGCGCTGGGACCCGCAACGCACACGTCCGTCGAAGCTGATCGAGGCGGTGCGCCGCGCTGGCTACGACGCCGTGCCCGATGCCGCCGCGCCGGCGCGCGAGCTGCGCCGCGCCGAGAGCCGCAAGGCGCTGTGGCGGCTGTTCGTCGCCTGGTTCTGCATGATGCAGGTGATGATGCTGGCCACGCCGTCGTACGTGGCCGGGCCGGGCGAGCTGGAGCCGGATCTGGCGCAGCTGCTCAACTGGAGCAGCTGGGTGCTGAGCGTGCCGGTGCTGCTGTTCTCTTCAGCACCGTTCTTCAGCGGCATGTGGCACAGCCTGCGCTCGCGGCGCATCGGTATGGACGTGCCCATCGCCGTCGGCGTGGCCGTGATTTTCATCGCCAGCACCGGCGCCACTTTCGACCCCGGCGGCCTCTTCGGTCACGAGGTGTATTTCGATTCGATGACCATGTTCGTCAGCTTCCTGCTGGCGTCGCGCTATCTGGAGCTGCATGCGCGCCAGCGCGCCGTGCAGCAGCTTGAATCGGCGCTGGACAGCATGCCGCAGCAGGCCACGCGTCTGCTCGACGACGGCCGCAGCGAACAGGTCAGCGTGCTGCGCCTAGCGCCTGGCGAGCGCGTGCGCGTGGCGTTGGGGCAGGCCTTTCCTGCCGACGGCACGCTGCTCGACGGTCGTACTCAGGCCGACGAGGCGCTGCTCACCGGCGAATCGACCCCTGTGGCCAAGCGACCCGGCGACGCGCTGGTGGCCGGCAGTGTCAACCTCGGCGCGCCGGTGACCATGCGGGTGCAGCACG
>JBEIHU010000122.1:0-12626 GCA_040381175.1 Burkholderiaceae bacterium | reverse complement strand
AGGCCGTCATGTTCTGGCGCGCGTAGCCGTAGGCCAGGTCGAACATGCCGTAGTTCAGGCTGTGGAAGCCCGCCAGCGTGATGAACTGGAACTTGTAGCCCATCGCGCCCAGCTCGCGCTGGAACTTCGCGATGGTGGCGTCGTCCAGGTTTCTTTTCCAGTTGAAGCTGGGGCTGCAGTTGTAGGCCAGCATCTTGCCCGGGAACTTGGCGTGGATGGCGTCGGCGAAGGCCTTGGCGAAGGCCAGGTCCGGCGTGCCGGTCTCGCACCACACCATGTCGGCCACTTCCGCATAAGCCAGGCCGCGGCTGACGGCCTGCTCGAAGCCCTTCTTGGTGCGGTAGAAGCCTTCGACCGTGCGCTCGCCGGTCAGGAAGGGCTTGTCGTTGTCGTCGACATCGCTGGTCACCAGATCCGCGGCTTCCGCGTCGGTACGCGCCAGCAGGATCGTCGGCACGCCCAGCACGTCGGCCGCCAGGCGCGCCGCAGTCAGCTTGGCCACCGCCTCGCGGGTGGGAACCAGCACCTTGCCGCCCATGTGGCCGCATTTCTTCACCGAGGCCAGCTGGTCCTCGAAGTGCACGCCGGCCGCACCGGCCTCGATCATGGCCTTCATCAGCTCGAAGGCGTTGAGCACGCCGCCAAAGCCGGCTTCGGCATCGGCCACGATCGGGGCGAAGAAGTCGATGTCGTTCTTGCCTTCGCTCCACTGGATCTGGTCGGCGCGCTGGAACGTGTTGTTGATGCGCTTGACCACCTTGGGCACCGAGTCCACCGCGTACAGCGACTGGTCGGGGTACATCTCACCGTTGCTGTTGGCGTCACCGGCCACCTGCCATCCCGAAAGGTAGATGGCCTTCAGGCCGGCCTTGACCTGCTGCATGGCCTGGTTGCCGGTCAGCGCGCCCAGCGTGTTGACGAAGGGCTCGGTATTGCACAGCGTCCACAGCTTCTCGGCGCTTCGCCGGGCCAGCGTGTGCTCGACTGCCAAGCTGCCGCGTAGGCGCACCACGTCGGCGGCGCTGTAGTTGCGCTTGATGCCCTTCCAGCGCGGGTTGGTTGCCCAATCCTTCTCAAGGGCGGCGGCTTGTTGCTCACGGGACAGTTGGCTCATTCAGTACTCCTTGCAGGCAGAGGTTCGGGGGTCGAAGACAGCCTCAAGGCTAGCGGAGGTCTTCCGCGCAAGAAAGACTTATGTCTTATATAAGACTAAAAAACTTACTCAATACAATCAATGGTTTATCTAACCTATATCGCAATGCGGAAACGAGAACAGCCGAATGAAACGCTATGCTGCAGTGCAGCGTTACAAAATTCCGTAATGCGGAGTGACCTTTATGCCATGCGAAAACACGCCTAGTCTCGCGGCGCCGTGGCCATCCACCGCGCATACACCCGGTCGGCAACGGTCTGCTGCCGCGGCAGCCACTGCGCCATCTCGGCCACCATGCGCGCGCCGCCGTGCGCACTGGGGTGGCGCTGCTGCAGCGCGTGGTAGGCCGGCGTGTCCAGCGTGGCCCAGCGGCGCAGCTTTTCCTCGTCGACCTCGATGTGGAACTGCATGCCCAGGTGCGGGCCAATCGCAAAGGCCTGGTGCGTGCAGGCCGGGCTGCTGGCCAGCGCCACCGCTCCCGGCGGCAGCGCAAAGGCCTCCTCGTGCCAGTGGAACACCTGCAGCTGCGAGGTCTCGCCGAACCAGTCGTGCGCGGCGGGCAGCGGCGCAACGTCCATGCGGTGCCAACCGACCTCAGGTGCAATCGAAGGGCCGACCTTGGCACCGAGCGCCCGCGCCATCAGCTGCCCGCCCAGGCAGTGGCCGATGACCGGCCGTCCGCGCGCCATCGCATCCAGAATCAGCAGCTCGGCCCGGCGCAGAGACGGCATGTCGTCGTTGGCGCTCATCTCGCCGCCCAGGATGGCCAGCGCCGCATGGCCGTCCATGTGCAGCGGGAAGTCCTGCCCGGCCTCGGTGTTGCGCAGGTCGAAGGCCAGGCGCTGGCGCTGCAGCCAGGTGGCCAGGTAGGCGGGGCCGTCCCCGCTGAGGTGTTGCAGCACGAGCACGGGCTTCATCGGTGGGTCTTTGGCGGCGGGCGCGACAGACTGCCTATGATCGGTCATCCACAGCCTCGGGCGCTCAGATGACCCAATTCGCCTACCAGTCCGACACCCGTTTCCTGAAGGTGGCTGCCACTGCCGAGACGGTGCCCTATGCGGTGGCCGGCATTGCCTGGGACGGCTCCACCACCAATCGGCCGGGCGCGCGCTTCGGCCCGCGGGCCATCCGTACGGCCAGCCACATGCTGTGCGACGGCGTGCATCCGCTGTTCGACGTCACGCCCGACGGCCGGTTGGCCGATGCCGGCGACCTGCCGCTGCCCAACACCAGCCTGCAGGGCATGCGCGAGGCGATGACGCCGCTGGTGGACGCGCTGATCCGCCGCCACCACATGGCCTGGCTGGGCGGCGACCATTCGATCACGCTGCCGCTGCTTCGTTGCTACAGGCGCTGGCTGGGCCGGCCACTGGCGGTGATCCATTTCGATGCGCACTGCGATACCTGGGAAGACCACTTCGGCGAGCCCAGCGGCCACGGCACCTGGGTCTACGAGGCGATCCAGCAAGGCCTGGTGATCAAGGAATGCACGATGCAGCTGGGCGTTCGCTCGGCTGGCGTGCGCGAGGCACGCGAGTACGTGCGCGACCAGGGCGGGCTGATCTTCGACGCACGCAGCCTGCGCGGGCTGGAAAGTGCCGAGCAGCTGGGGCCGGTGCTGGGAGCGATTCGCGAACGTCTGGCGGCGCATGGCCACCCGCCGGTGTACCTGTCGCTGGACATCGACGCTCTGGACCCGGCCTTCGCGCCGGGCACCGGCACTCCCGAGCCGGGTGGGCTGACCACCAACCAGGTGTTCACCGTGCTGGAAGAGCTGGCCGGCCTGCCCTTCGTCGGCATGGACTGCGTGGAGGTGGCGCCACCCTACGACCATGCCGAGCTGAGCAGCTATGCCGCAGCGCGCTTCGTCTGGACCTACCTGTGCGGTTGCATCGCGCGTGGCGCATGGCGGGCGCCCTGAAACGCTACAACGCCAGCGCGGTGGTCTTCTTCACCGTGCGCAGAACCAGCATCGAGTTCGACCGCGCCACGCCCGGCAGTCGCATCAGCACTTCGGTGTGGAAGCGCTCCAGGTCCTCGGCGTCACGGTAGGCAAAGCGCAGCAGATAGTCGTTGGAGCCGGCCACGAAGAAGCAATCCAGGATCTCCGGCGCGTCGCGCACCGCCTGCTCGAAGGCCTCGAGCTGCTGGTTGTTCATGCTCTCCAGGTTTATGATCGTGAAGCTGGTGCCGTGCCGGCCGACGGCCTTGGGGTTCAGCAGCGCCACATACTGGGCGATGACGCCCGATTCCTCCAGTTGCTTCACCCGGCGCAGGCAGGCCGAGGGCGACAGGTGCACCTGCTGCGCGAGCTCCACGTTGGACAGCCGCCCGTCACGCTGCAAGGCTTCCAGGATGGCACGGTCGATCGAATCGAGTTGCACCGGCGCCGTCGGGTTTCGCATCTGATGCTGCCGAAGGACTAGATGGCGGCATGATATTGCGTCGGCTCGGCCTTGTGTGGCTGATTGAGCCAGCACATTGTGGCGCGCAGTGTTTAGACTTCCAACTGCGGTTGTTCGAGCATCGAATCCACCGCATCCGCCGTGCCACTTCCCGAGGATTCCGCCATGAAACCCGAACTCGACGCATTCTGGATGCCCTTCACCGCCAGCCGCCAGTTCAAGAAGTCGCCGCGACTGCTGACGCGTTCGTCGGGCATGTACTACTGGGACGACAAAGGTCGGAAGATCCTCGACGGCGTGGCCGGCCTGTGGTGCGTGAACGCGGGTCATGCGCGGCCGAAGATCGTCAAGGCGATCCAGGACCAGGCCGCCGAACTGGACTTTGCACCGCCCTTCCAGATGGCGCACCCCAAGGCCTTCGAGCTGGCCGACAAGGTGGCGAAGATCGCGCCGCCGGGCATGAACAAGGTGTTCTTCACCAACTCGGGCTCCGAATCGGTGGAAACCGCCCTGAAGATGGCAATCGCCTACCACCGCGCCCGTGGCGAAGGCGCGCGCACCCGGCTGATCGGCCGCGAGCGCGGGTACCACGGCGTCAACTTCGGCGGCATCTCGGTCGGCGGCATGGTCGGCAACCGCAAGATGTTCGGCAGCCTGCTGGCTGGCGTGGACCACATCCGCCACACCCACGATCTGGCACGCAATGCCTTCAGCGTCGGCCAGCCCGAGCATGGCGCCGAACTGGCCGACGACCTGGAGCGACTGGTGCAGTTGCACGATGCCTCGACGATTGCCGCGGTCATCGTCGAGCCGATCGCCGGCTCCACCGGCGTGCTGATCCCGCCCAAGGGGTACCTGCAGCGGCTGCGCGAGATCTGCGACAAGCACGGCATCCTGCTGATCTTTGACGAGGTCATCTGCGGCTTCGGCCGCACGGGCACGCCCTTCGCCGCCACCACCTTCGGCGTCACGCCCGACCTGATGACGCTGGCCAAGGGCATCACCAACGGCTGCGTGCCGATGGGCGCCGTGCTGGCCAGGCAGGCCATCCACGATGTGTTCATGACCGGGCCAGAGCACCTGATCGAGTTCCCGCACGGCTACACGTACTCGTCGCACCCGCTGGCCTGCGCCGCGGGGCTGGCCACGCTGGAAACCTATGCCGACGAAGGCCTGCTGACGCGTGCCGGCCAGCTGCAGGGCTATTTCGCCGAAGCGGTGCATTCGCTGAAGGGCCTGCCCAACGTGATCGACATCCGCAACTTCGGCCTGGTCGGCGCCGTGGAACTGGCGCCGATCGCCGGCGAGCCGACGAAGCGCGCGTTCAGCGTCTTCCTCGACTGCTACGACAAGGGCGTGATGCTGCGCACCACTGGCGACACGGTCGCGATCTCGCCGCCGCTGATCATCGAGCGCGAGCAGATCGATCTGATCGTCGATACCCTTCGCGGCGCGATCCAGCGCGCGGCCTGAGGACACGAAACCATCCCTGCCCACGACCAGGCGCTGCGGCGCCGCTGCCGCGGCAAGTCGGCGTGCAGCCGGAGCTTGCGAGAGTGGCCAGAGCACGCACGAGGGATGGGCTTCGGGCCCGTTCACACCGCGGGAACGGATCGCGTCATGCATCGGACATGCCGCACCCAGGCCGCAGGCGGCCGCCAGACCGCGGACGCTGGGCAAGGAACTGCAACGCCGCATGCGGCATTTCGGACCACCACGCTTGGGGACGGCCCCTCCCCTTTGGTATGAACGGGCCCCTTCGCATACCGACCCCATGAACCTGCTGAGCGCCGATCGCGAACTGACGCGCAATTCCTACTATGCAGCCACGGCCGAGCGGGCGCACGCCCATCCGCCTTTGCAAGGCACGCAACGCTGCGACGTGGCGGTGGTGGGTGGCGGCCTGGCGGGGCTGTCGGCGGCCCTGGAACTGGCGGAGCGAGGTTTTTCGGTCACCTTGCTCGAAGCACGGCAGCTGGGCTGGGGTGCCAGCGGGCGCAATGGCGGGCAGGCCATTCATGGCCTGGCATGCGACCAATCCACCATCGAGCAGCTGGTCGGCCTCGACGAGGCCAAGCGCATCTGGGCCATGTCGATCGAGGCGCTGGAGCTGCTGCGCGAGCGCATCGATCGCTGTGCGATCGACTGCGACTGGCGCGATGGCTACTTGGGTCTGGCCACCAGCGCACGCAAGGGGCGCGAACTGCTGGATTGGGCCGAGCGCATGGAGCAGGTCTACGGTTACGCGCAACGGCACATTCCACCGGCCGAGATGCCGCGCTGGATTTCCAGCGAGCGCTTCCACAGCGGCGTCATGGACCTGCGCTCTGGCCACCTGCATCCGCTGAAGTACACGCTGGGCCTCGCTCGCGCTGCCGCCGCGTCTGGCGCGGTGATCCACGAGCAGACGCCCGTGACGGCGCTGCAGCCTGGCGAGACGGTGCGGCTGCGCACCCCGCAGGGTGAGCTGCATGCCCGCCACGTGTTGCTGGCCGGCAACGTGTACCTGCAAGGAATCGCGCAGGAACTCGAGGCTCGGATCATGCCGGTGGGCACCTATATCGCCTGCACCGAGCGGCTGGACAATGCGCTGGCCGACAGCCTGATCCCGTCGCGCGCGGCAGTGTGCGACACCAACTTCGTGCTTGACTACTTCCGTACCACCAACGACCAGCGCATGCTCTACGGCGGGCGCGTCAGCTACAGCACGGTCACGCCGGCAAACCTGGCCGAGAGCATCCGCCAGCGCATGGTCGGCACCTTCCCGCAACTGGCGAAGGCCCGGGTGGAATATGCGTGGGGCGGTTTTGTCGACATCTCGATGAATCGGGCGCCCGATTTCGGCCGGCGGCCGGCGGCCGCCGGCTCTGCCGCCAACGTGTACTACCTGCAAGGCTTCTCGGGTCATGGCCTGGCGCTGACGGGGCTGGCCGGCAAGCTGGTGGCCGAGGCCATTGCCGGCGACGCCAGCCGCTTCGACACCTTCGCGCGCCTGAAGCATCGTCCCTTCCCTGGCGGGCGGCTGTTGCGCACACCGGCGCTCGTGCTGGGCATGGCCTGGTATCGGATGCGGGATCTGGTGGCATGAAGGCCGCATTGCCCGCCTGCCCGGCCCAGGCCACAGGTCACCCTGAGGAACCACCCCGATGAATCCAGACCTGCCCGTGGTGCTGGTGCCGGCCTGCAACCGGCCGCTGGGCCACCACCCTTTCCACATCGCCGGCAAGAAGTACGTCGACTTCGTGCGGCTGGCCGGCTGTGTGCCGCTGGTGGTGCCGAACGCGCTGGAGGGCGAGGTCGACTCGCTGCTCGAGCTGGCCGATGGTGTGCTGCTGACCGGCTCGCCGTCGAACGTGCACCCGCGACACTTCGACGAAGGCGTGCACAACCCCGAGTTGCCGCTGGACGTGGAGCGCGACCACTGGACGCTGCCTTTCATTCCCAGGGTGCTGCAGCGAGGCCTACCGCTGTTCGCAATCTGCCGCGGCACGCAGGAGACCAATGTGGCGCTGGGCGGCTCGCTGCACCAGGCGGTGCAGGAGGTGCCGGGCTATGCCGACCACCGCGCCGACCCGCAAGGCAGCGCCGAGCAGCAATACGGCGTCGCCCACGACGTCGAGGTGATGGCCGGCGGCGTGCTGGAGCAGATTCTCGACCGCCGCCGGTTTCAGGTGAATTCCGTGCATGGCCAAGGTGTCAAGCGTCTGGCGCGAGATTTGCTTGTCGAGGCGCGTGCCCCGGACGGGCTCATCGAAGCGTTTTCCATTCCCAAGGCAGCGGGTTTCAATCTGTGCGTGCAGTGGCATCCAGAATGGCAGGCCAGCGGCAATCCGGTTTCGCAGCGGCTGGCGCAGGCCTTCGGCCAGGCCTGCCGCGCCTATCGGCAGCGGTACCGCGAATCGCTGCCTTAGCTAGTCCCGCGAGTCGGGCGACGGGTTCGTCGGCGGCACCCCAGCAACAGCCGCCGCGCAGGAAAACAGCTTAGGTGTCCCATGGTCCAAAGAGACAATTTCACATTCAGCGAGCTCGAACAGTGGCTCAACACGCACCGCGTGACCGAGATCGAGTGCCTGGTGCCGGACTTGACCGGCGTGGCGCGCGGCAAGATCCTGCCGCGCGAGAAGTTCACCGAAGACCGCGGCATGCGCCTGCCCGAGGCGGTGGTGGCGATGGGCGTGACCGGCGAGTTCCCAGAAGAAGGCCCGTACTACGACGTCATCAGCCCGACCGACCAGGACATGCACTTGCAGGCCGACCCGACCACGGTGCGCATCGTGCCCTGGGCCACCGATCCGACGGCACAGGTCATCCACGACTGCTACGACAAGCATGGCAAGCTTGTGCCCTTCGCACCGCGTTCGGTGCTGCGCCGGGTGTGTGCCCTGTTCGCGGCCGAAGGCTGGAAGCCGGTGGTTGCCCCGGAGCTGGAGTTCTACCTGGTGGCGCGCAACACCGACCCGGACATGCCGCTGAAGCCCCCGGTGGGCCGCAGCGGGCGGGCCGAAACCTCGCGTCAGGCCTATTCGATCGATGCGGTCAACGAGTTCGACCCGCTGTTCGAGGACGTGTACGAATACTGCGAGAAGATGGAGCTGAACGTGGACACGCTGATCCACGAGGTCGGCGCCGGGCAGATGGAGATCAACTTCTTCCATGCCGACCCGCTGAGCCTTGCCGACGAGACCTTCCTGTTCAAGCGCACTGTGCGCGAGGCGGCGCTGCGCCACGACATGTATGCCACTTTCATGGCCAAGCCGATTGCCGGCGAGCCGGGCAGCGCGATGCATGTGCACCAGAGCCTGGTCAACCTGGACACGGGCATGAACATCTTCAGCAAGGAAGACGGCTCGGCCAGCCAGGAGTTCCTCTGGTACATCGGCGGGCTGCAACGCTACATCCCTGCGGCGATGGCCTTGTTCGCGCCCTACGTCAATTCCTACCGCCGGCTGGTGCGTTCCAACGCCGCCCCGATCAACATCCAGTGGGGCACCGACAACCGCACCGTGGGGATCCGCTCGCCTGTGGCCGGCCCGCAGGCGCGGCGCATCGAGAACCGCGTCATCGGCGCCGACGCCAACCCCTACGTGGCGCTGGCGGCCACACTGGCCTGCGGCTACCTGGGCATCAAGAACAAGCTGATGCCCACGGCGGAATGCAAGGGTGACGCCTACCTGGGCGAGCATGCGCTGCCGCGCAGCCTGGGCGAGGCGCTGCAGCTGCTGCGCGACGAGAAGGACCTGGCCGAAGTGCTGGGCACGGCCTTCGTCACCGTGTACACCGAAGTCAAGGAGATCGAGTACGCCGAGTTCATGAAGGTCATTTCGCCGTGGGAGCGCGAGCACCTGCTGCTGCACGTCTGAACCTCAGGAGACTGGACATGAACACCGTGATCGACGCCCCGCAGCGCAGCACCCGGCAATGGCAGGCGGCCGACGCTGCCCATTTCCTGCACCCCTTCACCGATTTCAAGGCACTGGCCGGCAAGGGCTCGCGCATCATCACCCGCGCCGACAACATCTACCTGTGGGACAGCGAGGGCCACAAGATCCTGGACGCGATGTCCGGACTGTGGTGCGTCAATGTCGGCTACGGACAGCGCGCGCTGGTCGATGCCGCGTCCCGGCAGATGGCCGAGCTGCCTTTCTACAACGCGTTCTTCCAGACGGCCACGCCGCCGGCCATCGAACTGGCCGAGCTGCTGTCCGAGGTGACGCCGCCGCAGTTCCAGCATGTCTTCTTCTCGGGCTCCGGCTCCGAGGGCAACGACACCGTGGTGCGCATGGTGCGCCGCTACTGGGACATCCTCGGCCAGCCGCAGCGGCAGGTGATCATCAGCCGGCACAACGCCTACCACGGCAGCACGATGGCCGGCGCCTCGCTCGGCGGCATGGGCGGCATGCATGCCCAGGGCGGGTTGCCGATCCCCGGCATCGTGCACATCCAGCAGCCGCACTGGTGGGAGCATGGCCGCGAGCTCGGGCTAGACCGCGAAGGCTTCGGCCTGATGGCCGCCGGCTGGCTCGAGCAGAAGATCCTGGAGCTGGGCGCCGACAAGGTGGCGGCCTTCATCGGCGAGCCGGTGCAAGGCGCCGGCGGCGTGATCGTGCCGTCCGAAAGCTACTGGCCCGAGATCCAGCGCATCTGCGAAAAGTACGGCGTGCTGCTGGTCAGCGACGAGGTCATCTGCGGCTTCGGCCGCACCGGCCACTGGTTTGGCTGCCAGCGCTTTGGCGCGCGCCCCGACCTGATGACCTTCGCCAAGGGCGTGACCAGCGGCTACGTGCCGCTGGGCGGGGTGATGGTCGGCGATCGCATCGCCAGGGTGCTGATCGACCAGGGCGGCGACTTCAATCACGGCTATACCTACTCTGGCCACCCGGTGGCGTGCGCCGTGGCCGTGGCCAACATCCGGTTGATCCGGCAGCTGAAGCTGGTCGAGCATGTGCACGACGATGTAGGTCCCTACCTGGCGCAGCAGTTCGCCGCACTGGCCGACCACCCGCTGGTGGGCGAGGTGCAGACCTGCGGGCTGATGGCGGCGCTGCAACTCGTCAAGGACAAGGCCCGAGGCACCGCCTTCCCGGCCGAGCTGGAGTTCGGCATGGTCTGCCGCGGCCATTGCTTTGGCAACGGGCTGATCATGCGCGCCGTCGGCGACCGCATGATCATCGCCCCGCCGCTGGTCATCACCCGCGCGCAGATCGACGAAATGATGGCGCTGGTGCGCCGCTGCCTGAATCTGAGCCTGGCCGATGCGCAGCGCCAGGGCTGGCTGAACTGAGCGCTTCCACCGATCGGCCGGCCGCCCCGCCCCGCCTACACTACGCCGACCTCGTTGCACCGCTTCTTCCTCACCCTCGGAGCCCTGTCCATGAGCATTTTCTCGATCCGCCCCATGGCCGCCATGCTTGCAGCCACCCTCGCCCTGGCCTGGTCGGCCGCTTCGGCGCAAGAGGAGGAGAAGGTCCTCAACATCTACAACTGGTCGGATTACATCGCCGAGGACACGATCCGCAACTTCGAGAAGGAAACCGGCATCAAGGTCCGGTACGACAACTTCGACAACAACGAGATCGTGCACGCCAAGCTGGTGGCGGGGCGCACCGGCTATGACCTGGTGGTGCCCTCGTCCAACTGGGCCAAGCTGCAGATCGACGGCGGCCTGCTGCGCAAGATCGACAAGACGCAGCTGCCCAACTACAAGAACCTCGACCCTGCATTGCAGGCGCAGCTGGCACGTCTTGATGCGGGCAACGATTACATGGTCAACTGGCTGTGGGGCTTCACGACGGTGGGCATCAACGTCGACAAGGTCAAGGCGGCGATCGCACCGCTGCCGATGCCCGAGAACGTCTGGGACCTGGTGTTCAAGCCGGAGTACGTCAGCAAGCTCAAGAGCTGCGGCGTGTCCTTTCTGGACTCGGCCACCGAGGTCATCCCGGCGGCGCTGCACTACATGGGCAAGCCGCCATTCAGCAAGAACCCGGCCGACTACGCCGCCGCCGCGCAGGTGCTGAAGGCCGTTCGCCCGTACATCACGGTGTTCAGCTCCTCGGGCTACATCAACGACCTGGCCAACGGCTCGATCTGCGTCGCGCTGGGCTGGTCGGGCGACATCAACATCGCGCGCCAGCGCGCCATCGACGGCAAGACGGGAAACAACATCCAGGCGCTGATCCCGAAGAACGGCGGGCTGCTGTTCTTCGACGTGATGGTCATACCGGCCGATGCCGCGCGCCCGGGCAATGCCCACAAGTTCATCAACTACATCCTGCGCCCCGAGGTGCATGCCTCGCTGACCAACAAGGTCTTCTACGCCAACCCCAACCTCGAATCGAAGAAGTTCATCAAGCCCGAGGTGGCGAACAACCCGACCGTCTTCCTGCCCCCGGCCGACATGAAGAACATGGTGCCGCCGGAGGCGCTGAACAACGATCTGCGCCGGTTGATGACCCGCACCTTCACCACCTTCAAGACCGGCCTTTGAGCCCGCACGGCGGCGCGCACGACATGGCGACGGAAAGCTATCGAGATGGCGACCAGGTCGACGCAGCCTTCCTGCACATCGACCAGCTGACCAAGGATTTCGACGGCTACAAGGCGGTCAACAACGTCAGCCTGGAGATTGCCAAGGGCGAGATCTTTGCGCTGCTCGGCTCCTCAGGCTGCGGCAAGAGCACGCTGCTGCGTATGCTGGCCGGCTTCGAGACGCCGACTTCCGGCCGCATCGTGCTGGCCGGCCAGGACCTGGCGGAGCTGCCGCCGTACCAGCGGCCGATGAACATGATGTTCCAGAGCTACGCGCTGTTCCCGCACCTGACGGTATGGGACAACATCGCCTTCGGCCTGCGGCGCGACGGCCTGCCCAAGGACCAGATCGCCGAACGCGTGGAGGCCATGCTGAAGTTGGTGCAGCTGGGCAAGTTCGGCAAGCGCAAGCCGCACCAGCTGTCCGGCGGCCAGCAGCAGCGCGTCGCGCTGGCGCGCAGCCTGGCCAAGCAGCCGCAGGTGCTGCTGCTGGACGAGCCGCTGGGCGCGCTGGACCGCAAGCTGCGCGAGCAGACGCAGATCGAGCTGGTCAACATCGTGCAGTCGGTCGGCGTCACCTGCGTGATGGTGACGCACGACCAGGAGGAGGCCATGACGATGGCCGACCGGGTCGCCGTGATGAGCCAGGGACGGCTGCTGCAGGTGGGTGCCCCGGACACGGTGTACGAGACCCCGTCGACTCGGTTCGTGGCCGACTTCATCGGCAACGTCAACCTGATGGAGGGCACGCTGGACATCGACGAGCCGGACCACTGCGTGATCGCCTGCGCCGACGTGCGCCACTACGTCGGGCACGGGATCACCGGCACTGCCGGCATGCGCGTGACCGTTGCGCTGCGGCCCGAGAAGATCCACCTGAGCCGCAACCCGCCGACCTTCCGCGACTACAACGCGGTGCAGGGCCGCATCGGGGAGAAGGCCTACTTCGGCAGCTACACGGTCTACCACCTGGCGCTGCCCAGCGGCACCACGCTGAAGGTGAGCCAGGCCAACACGCAGCGCCACCGCGAGGACGAGCT
>JBEIHU010000121.1:0-12655 GCA_040381175.1 Burkholderiaceae bacterium | reverse complement strand
CAGCACCAGCACCACGTGACCGCTCCACCCGTCTGTGCGCGATGAACGGTCGGTGCCGACGTCGTCGTCGGAGCTGGAACCGATGGCGATCACCGCCACCGCCGCCGATCTGCTGGCCAGCATCAACAGCTCCGCACTGATAAAGAAGCCGTTGGGCTCGCCCAGCTTTGGCAGCATCGCCAGGACCCACGGCGAGCAGATCGTGATGCGGCAGCCCCGTGTCATTGCGCTCCGGCGGCAGGATGGGCAGAGGCTGACCATCGATGCCGACGGCGGCTCGGTCTTTCGTCCCTGGTCTGCTCTTTCGGGTTGCTTGTGGTGCACAAGCCATGCCAGCTCGGCACGGCAGGCCAGACCTACGCGGACACCGCAAACACCTCCACCGCGGCGGCCTTGCCCTTCAGCTGCACTGGCCCCAGAGCTTCCAGGGTCTGCGTCCCGCGCAGCGCCGCAGCGGTGTCGCCGTCGATCAGGATCGGCCGTCCGGCCAGCTTGGTGTGGGCCTCGAGCCGCGCGGCCAGATTGACCGCGTCGCCAATGCAGGTGTAGGTGGCTCGGTGCTGCGTGCCGGTGTAGCCGGCGATCATCTCGCCGGTGGCGATGCCGATGCCGATGGCCAGCGCCGGCTTGCCTGCAGGGCGGCGCTCCACGTTGAGCAGCTCGATCAGCTCGATCATCTCCCGCGCCGCGCGCACCGCGCCGGCGCAGGGTTCCGCCCGCGGCAGCGGCGCGCCGAAGATCGACATCAGGCCGTCGCCCACCATCTGGTTGACCACGCCGCCGGCGCCGGTGATGGCGTCGAACATCAGCGTGTAGAAGGTGTTCAACAACTCGATCGTCTCTTCAGGCGACTGCTGTTCGGCGATGGACGTGAAGCCGCGGATGTCGCAGAACATCACCGTGCCGGCGATGCGCTTGCCGCCCAGTGCAAAGCCGGATTGCTGCAGGTCCTGCGCCACCTCGCTGGTCG
This sequence comes from Burkholderiaceae bacterium, assembly GCA_040381175.1. Classification (GTDB taxonomy): domain Bacteria; phylum Pseudomonadota; class Gammaproteobacteria; order Burkholderiales; family Burkholderiaceae_C; genus Rubrivivax. Next base: position 11,685 of record JBEIHU010000121.1, on the reverse strand, counting down.
CGAAGCGGCGCACCAGCTCCTTCTGTTGGTCGCGCAGGCGCTTCTTCTCCAGGCTGGAGCCGATGCGCGCCTTCAGCAGCACCGGGTTCACCGGCTTGGGCAGGTAGTCGTCGGCGCCCAGCTCGATGCAGCGTGCCACGTGCGCCACGCCCTCGAGCGAGCTGGTGACGATGACCGGCAGGTCTCGCAGCTGCAGGTCGGCCACCATCTGCTCCAGCACCTGGAAGCCGCTCATCTCGGGCATCTCCATGTCCAGCAGCAGCAGGTCGAAGCTCTCGCGGCGCAGCATGTCCAGCGCGATGCGGCCGTTTTCGGCCATCGCCACGCGGTGGCCCAGCTGCTCCAGGCTGCGGCCGAGCAGCAGCCTGTTGACCTTGTTGTCGTCGGCCACGAGCAGCCGCGCGCCGGACTCAGCCACGGGCCAATTCCCCCAACGCAGCGGCTGCCTCGGCATGGGCTGCCTCCAGCGCCGCCAGTGGTGCGTCGTCGGCCGGCAGGCCGCCCAGCTCCAGCGCGCGCGCCAGCTCGCCAAGCTGCAGTGCACCGAAGGTGTTGGCATTGGACTTCAGTGAATGCGCTGCACGGCGGAAACGCTCGGCCGCGCCTTCGGCCCGTGCGGCTCGCAGCTCGGCCAGCATCTGCGGCGCTTCTTCGTCGACGAAGGTGGCGACCAGCTCGGCAACGAACTCCGCGCCGGCAGTGTCCTGCAGCTCCGAGAAGGTGGCGGCATCGATGGGGGTGGCGGTCATCGCATCGGTCCTGAGGAGCCCGCGGTCAGGTCGCGGGCATGCGTGACGATACTTCGCTTTGCATGCAGCCGTCGCCCCTCAGTGTTGGCGGCTTCGGGGCTTCCCGCAGTGCACGGGCGGCTGGTCTTTGTCTTAGTCTTGGGCATGCCGTCGGGGCCGCCCCGGTGGCGCCTGCAGAAGACGAACGAGGAGAAACGATGGATCTGGATTTCAGCCAGCTGCTGGCCCAGCAGGCTGCGGCTTGGGACATGCTGATGGAGCGGGTGCAGAGCAGCCCGCGGCAGCTGGTGGCGCACATGGCGGTGCTGCTGGCGCTGCTGCTGACGCTGGCCGCCGCCTATGCTCGTACGATGGTGCCGCTGCGGTGGCTGACGGTGGCCTCGAGCATTACCTCGCTGGTGTATGGCGTGCTGGGGCCGTCGCCAGTGGCCTTGCTGACGGCGGCGGTGCTGTTGCCGCTGAACTGCCTACGCGCGGTGCAGGTGACCAAGCTGACCCGCCACGTGCGCCGTGCCGGGGTGGAGGCCGACATGGCAGGCCTGTGGCTCAAGCCCTACATGCGTGGCCGCACGCTGAAGGCCGGCGAGCTGCTGTTCGCCAAGGGCGACCGCGCCGACCACCTGTACATGCTGGTCAGCGGCCGGGCCGAGCTGGTGGAGATCGGCCGGCCTCTGGAGGCCGGGCGCATCTTCGGAGAGATCGCGCTGTTCTCGCCCGAGCAGACGCGCACCCAGAGCGTGCGCGCCATCGACGACTGCACGCTGCTGGAGATTTCCGGCGCCACGGTGCGCGCGCTGTTCTACCAGAGCCCGTCCTTTGGCTTCCACCTGATCGAGCTGCTGGCCATGCGCCTGGGTGCTGACGTGCGGCGTGCGCAGCAGCAGCAAGCGGTCGCGCCGCAGCCGGCCGGCTGAGCGCGCCTTCAGGCACTGCCGACGCGTGGCGCTGCGCCCAGCAGCGCCTGCACCAGCGCCTCCACCCGGATCGGCTTGGTCACGTAATCGTCCATGCCGGCGGCCAGGCATTCCTCGCGGTCGCCCTGCATCGCATTGGCGGTCATGGCGACGATGCGCGGGCGCGTGGCAGGGGAGGGCCAGCGGGTCACGATACGGCGTGTGGCCTCCAGCCCGTCCAGCTCCGGCATCTGCACGTCCATCAGCACCACGTCGTAGGGCTGGCGGGCGCAACACTCCACCGCCTCGATGCCGTTGCCGGCCACGTCGGCCCGGTAGCCCATCTGCTGCAGCAGCCTCAAGGCCAGCTTTTGGTTGACCACGTTGTCCTCGGCCAGCAGGATGCGCAAGGGGTGGCGCTCGGCCATCTGCGCGTCCATGCGCGGCTTGGCCACGGTGGGCGCGGCCTTCGTGGTGTCTTCGTGCGCCAGCAGCGACACCAGCGTGTCGAACAACTGGCTCTGGCGCAGCGGCTTGGCCAGCGTGGCGTTGAAGATGCTGTCGGTTGCCTCCTTGCGCCCCAGGCTGCTGAACAGCACCAACGGCAGCTTGTGGCCGGCCTCGCGGACCTTCTGCGCCAGCATTGCCCCGTCCATGTCGGGCATGTGCATGTCCACGATCGCCAGGTCGTAGGCTTTGGCCTTCAGCATCTGCAAGGCCTGTTCGGGGAACTCGGTGTCCTGCACCACCATGCCCCACTTGGCCGTCTGCAGCGCCAGGATGCGCCGGTTGGTGGCGTTGTCGTCGACCACCAGGATGCGCTTGCCCGCCAGCTGCGGCTGGGTGCCCAGGAAGTCGCGGCGGGTGCCCTGCGGCAGCTCGGCCGGCACGCAGCGCATCGTGAAGTGGAAGGTCGAGCCCAACCCCGGCCCGGCGCTCTCTGCCCACATGGTGCCGCCCATCAGCTCGGCCAGCAGCTTGGAGATCGCCAGGCCCAGCCCCGTGCCGCCGTACTTGCGAGTGGTGCCGCTGTCGGCCTGGCTGAACTTCTGGAACAGCCGCGACAGGCCTTCTTCGCTCAGGCCGATGCCGGTGTCGCGCACGGTGAAGTGCAGCAGGCTGCCTTCACCGGTCTGCTCGTCGCCTTCGGTGCGCACGCTGAGCACCACCTCGCCCTTCTCGGTGAACTTCACCGAGTTGCTCAGCAGGTTCAGCAGCACCTGCCGCAGCCGGGTCACGTCACCGTCGATGGCTGGCGGGACCTCGCCCTCGAAGACGTAGGCGATGTCCAGGTGCTTCTCGGCCGCGCGCGCGCCGATCAGGTCCATCGCCGACTCCACGCAATCGCGCAGGTCGAAGGGGTGGCGCTCGATGTCCATGCGCCCGGCCTCGATCTTGGAGAAGTCCAGGATGTCGTTGATGATCGTCAGCAGCGAATCGCCCGAGTCGCGGATGGTGGTGGCGAAGTCGCGCTGGTCTTCCGTCAAAGGCGTGTCCAGCAGCAGCCCGCTCATGCCGATGACCGCGTTCATCGGCGTGCGGATCTCGTGGCTCATCGTCGCCAGGAACGCGCTCTTGGCTTCGTTGGCGGCTTCGGCCTGACCGCGTGCGGTCTCGGCTTGCTCGCGCGCCTCCTGCGTCTCGCGGAACATCTTCGCGTTCTGGATCGCGATGACCGCCTGGTCGGCGAAGGTCTTGATCAGCGCGATCTCCTTTTCGGTGAAGGGCTGCTTCGGGATGCGCGCAACGTTGAAGGCGCCGATGCCCTTGTCCTGCCACATCAACGGCACGTACAGCTGCGAATGGTCACCCATCCAGACGACGCTTTCCCGCATCCTGGGTGGCACACCGGGGCCGTGCAGCACATCGGGGTAGTGCAGCACGATGCGCTTCGCCGCGGCGTAGCCGTAGACCGTCTCGCGCGCCGGTGCCGGGAAGCTGCGATGCAGCAGTTCAGCAATCTTCGAGTACAACGGATCGTCGGGGAGTTGCAGCGCGCGGTTCCAGTCCAGATGCACCAGGTCATCGTCGCCGATCAGGCCGATGTTGACGTAGTTGGTGTTCAGGATGCGCCGCACGCTGTCGACGATGCGCCCGAACACCGGCGCGGTATCGGATACCGATTGGCCGATCACAGTCAGCACCTCGGCACTGGCGGTCTGCTGTTCCAGCGCCTCCTGCGTCTCGTTGAACAACCGCGCGGTCTGGATGGCGATGACCGCCTGGTCGGCGAAGGTCTCTAGCATCGCCAGCTCCTTCGGCTTGAAGGGGCCGGTGGAGCGCGCCACGCCGATGGCGCCGATGCCCCGCTCGTTCCACAGCATCGGCGCAAAGACCATCGAGCGGTAGCCGATCAGCTTGGCCATCTTGCGCAGCACGCCCGGCACGTCGTCGCCGTCGATCAGGTCGGGCCAGTGCATCACGCGCCGCTCGCGCAGCGCACGGCCGGCGGGCGTGCGTTCCACCGGTGCCGGGAAGGTGGCGGCGACGATGTCGCGCGCCACGCCGCGGTAGGCGGCAATGTTCAGCATGCCCTGCTCGTCGACCAGCAGCACGTCGAGCTCGTCGCCGCTGAACAGGTGCTTGCAGCTGTCGAGGATCTTCTCGAACACCGGCTGCGCATCGGCCATCGAATTGCTGATCACGGCCAGCACCTCGGCCGAAGCCTTCTGCTGCTGCAGCGATTCCTGTGTCTCGTTGAACAGGCGCACGTTCTCGATGGCAATCACCGCCTGGTCGGCAAAAGTCTGCAGCAGCGCCACCTGGTGCGGCGCGAACGGACCGGCATCGCGCCTTGTCACGCTGATCATGCCGATGCTCTGCCCCTCGCGCACCAGCGGGCAGAACAGCAGGCTGCGGTAGCCGCGCGCGCGCGCCAGCTCGCGGATGTTCTGCAGCGCGTCATCCACCCGCTCGGTGTCGACGATGGGCACCATCTCGCCGCGGCGGATGGCCGCACCCATCGGGAAGGTCTGCAGCGAGATCGGGAACGAGCGCTGCAGCGCCGCGTCGCCTTCGGGCGTGGTCGAGGTGAAGGCCACCAGGTGCAGCGCATCGTCTTCGATGCGCGCCACCATTGTCGAGAACCCCCCCAGCAACTGGTTGGAACTGCGCGCGATGGCGTCGAACACCGGCTGCACGTCCGACGGCGAGCTGGCGATGACCTTCAGGATCTCGGCCGTCGCCGTCTGCCGCTCCAGCGCCTCGTTGGTCTCGCGGAACAGCCGCGCGTTCTGGATCGCGATCACCGCCTGGTCGGCGAAGCTTTTCAGCAACGCGTGTTCCTGCGGGCTGAACCCCTGTGTGGCGCTGTGCGCATCCGCAATATCCCGAATGACGGCAATCGAGCCAATGCCCCGGCCTTGCCACAGCAGGGGGGCATTGACCTGCGAGTAGCCGAAACCCAAGGTCTGGCTCAAGCGCTGGGCCACTGCGCGTACCCCATTGGGTACGGCTGCGTCGTTCAGGACATCGTGCATGTCGATGACATCGCCCCTGTCGAAGGCCAGCGCGGTGGCCGTGTCGCGCAACGGCATCGGATACACCGACCGGATGGCGGCATCCACCGCAGCCACCGCGTCACCACCCGTCTTGGTGCGCCCCAGCGCCGTCCAATGGCTGCGCTCCAGCGTCAGCATGCCCGCCTCGTCGGCCAGGAACAGGCTGACCCATAGGCAAGGAAGCAAGCGCTCGCAGCAGTCCAGGATCTTGTCGAACACCGGCTGCGCGTCGGCCACCGAACTGCTGATTGCGCCCAACACCTCGGCGGTGGCGGTCTGGCGTTGCAACGCCTGCTGCGTTTCGTTGAACAGGCGTGTGTTTTCGATGGCGATCACCGCCTGGTCGGCAAAGGCCTGCAGCAGCTGGATCGATGCGTTCGAATATGGCCCCGGCGCCTTGCGCCCGAGACCGATGACGCCGATGACCTGGCCGTGCTGCAGCATCGGCACGCCCAACATGCTGCGCAGGCCCGCGCTGGCCACGGGTCCGGTGAGCTGGTAGTTCGGGTCGAGCCGGATGTCGGGCACCTGCGCGGGTGCCGCGGTCACGATGGCCCGGGCATTGACCGATCCGTGCCCGGGCTTGACCGGGAAGGCGGCGCGCATTTCGGCCTCGGCCTCGGCCGACGCGCCCCGGTAGCTGACCATGTGCAGCCACTCACCGTCGAAGCGCGTCACCGAGCTCACCTCGGCACCGCACAGCAGCCGGGCACGGTCGGCAACCGCGTCGAACACCGGCTGCACGTCGGCCGGCGAGCTGGCGATGACCTTCAGGATCTCGGCCGTGGCCGTCTGCCGCTCCAGCGCTTCGTTCGTCTCGCGGAACATCCGGGCGTTCTGGATCGCGATCACCGCCTGGTCGGCGAAGGTCTTGAGCAGGGCGCGCTGCTTGTCGCTGAAAGGGCCGACCCTTGCGCTTGCCAGCTCGATGGCGCCGATGGCCTTGCCTTCCCACATCAGCGGCGCGAACAGCGCGGCGAAGTTGTAGCCCAGGATCTTCGCGAAGCGCTGAAGCGCAGGCACGTCGGACGCGTTGAGCACGTCGGGAACTTCGGTGAGCTCCCCGGTGCGGATCACCACCTCGGTCGCGGAGCCCGCCAGCGGCATCGGAAAGCGCTGCGCCACAGCTTGCTCCTGCTGTCTGGCCGCTTCTGGTGCCAACGGTGCCGACGCGTCACTGAGAAGCCGGATGCCGCCCAGGTGCAAGCGTTCCTCGGCATCCGCCAGGAAGATCAGCAGCGCCCCGGCGTTGGGGAACAACTGCGAGGCGCTGTCGATGATCTTGTCGAACACTGGCTGCGCGTCGGCGATCGAGTGGCTGATGACTTGCAGCACCTCGGCCGTGGCGGTCTGCTGCTGCAGCGCCTCGCGCGTCTCGGCGTGCAGGCGCGCGTTCTCCAGCGCCACGCCCATGCTCGCGGCAATGGTGGTGAGCAGGCGCACCTCGGCGTCGCCGAAGGCGTTCTCGCGTTCGTGGTTGTCGAGCACGATCGCGCCCAGCGAGCGTTCGCCGGCCATGACCGGGATGTACGCCGTGGACAGCGGGTAGTCCACGCCCGGCCGCCGGTACAAGCCCCAGGCCTTGGCGGCGGCAGGGCTGTTCATCACCACCGGACGGCCGGCGCCGAGCTCGACCAGCAACGGGTGCTGCAGGTCGAAGTGGCGCACCGGCGGCGGATACACGCGCCGGCCGTGCACGTACTGGTACGGGAAGCGAAGCTCGTGCGCCGCTTCGTCGCCCCAGTGGATGCCCAGGTCGCCGGTCTTGAACACTTCGCGCAGCTTGTCGCCCACCAGGTCGACGATGCCCTGGAAGTCCAGCGATCCGGCCATGCCCTGCTGGATGCCGTTGATGATGGCCAGCTCGGCGGCGCGCCGTTCGGCATCGGCCTGGGCGCTGCGCGCTTCGGCGGTGCGCTCGGCCACCTGCGCCTCCAGGCCGCCGGCGAAGCGCAGGTTGGCCAGCGCCACTGCCGCTTGGCCGGCGAGCATCGCGACCAGATCGCGGTCGGCATCGTTGAAGCGGCCGAAGGCGCCTTCGATGTCAGCGTACAGATGGCCCAGCAGTTCGCCCTGCGCCACCAGCGGCGCCACCAGGCAGGAACGCTGCGCTTCCTCGGCCGCGCCCTCGGGGCCGTGGCGCAGGCACGGCTCGTGGGTGGCGGCCGCCTCGTCCAGCCACGGGCTCACGGCCTGCAGCAGCGTGGCGGCGTCCTCGCCTGCGGGCACCAGCGCGCCGGCGACGCGTCGGCCGCCAGCACCTTCCAGCACCAGCAGCACACGCTCGGCGCCGCTGAGTTCGGTGACTTCATCGACCAGGAAGTCGTGCAGCGCGGCTTCGCTGCTCAGCTGGTTCAAGCGCAGGCCACTGTCCACCAGGCGCTTGAAGGGGTCGGCCAGGCTGCTGGGCAGGCGCAGGTGTTCCAGACGTTGGGCCTCAGGCACGCCGCGCCGCGCGGCTTCGGCCAGCCAGGTGGGCACCAGTTGGCGGTTGACCAGCAGCTTGTTCAGGTAGCTGCGGCGCAGGCCTTCGTCGGGCACGTTGCACACCGATACCAGCATCAGCGCCTGCGCCTGCTGCAACGCGGTCCAGGCTTCGTCGTCGCGGCCCAGGGCGGCCAGCGCGCGGTGGTGCCACCACCAGATGTCCTGGCTCTGGCCGAAGCCGGTGCGCGCGAAGCCGCGCTCGCGCAGGCAGGCGATGCCGGATCGCGTGGCCCGCAGTGCCCCTGCGGCATCGCCGCGTTGCAGCAGCAGCCTGGCCAGCGGGATCTGCACATACAGCTCGAAGCCGGGGTTGTGCGTCCGCACCTGACGCAGGAAGGCGCGCAGCCGCGTCAGCGCGCGGGCGGTGTCACCCTCGGCAGCCCAGAGCTCGGCGGCGAACAGCTCGCGGTCGCCGCGCGTGACCGGCTCGTCCAGTGAATCGACCAGCGCGTCATAGGCCGGCCAGCCCGCGCGCGCTCGGGGCAGGTCGCCCAGGTCGAGTTGCCACTTCAGTACCGCACCCGTTTCCAGCGTCCGGTTCAGGGGCGCGCCCATGCGCTCGGCCAAGGCCATGCATTGCTCGCCCAGGCGGCAGGCGTGGCGCCAAAGGCCCAGCTCGGCAAAGGTGAGCGACAAGTTGCCCAGCACCATCATGCGGCCGAAGACATAGCCGGCGCGTTCGAACGCCGCTTCTGCCTGCCGAAGCACATCCAGCCGATCGGCGATGTCGGTGCAGCTGAAGCTGAGCACGTTCAGCGCATTGGCCAGGCCGTAGGCGTCGCCCGCCTGCCGGGCCAGGGCTACCGCCTGCTGGGCGGCGCTGCGCGAGGCGTCGTTGCGCGACAGCCGGGTGAACGCAAAGGCGATCAGCCAATGGGCGCGGCCGTTGCCTGCGGTGTCGCCCAGCGCTTCGAACAGCGCGGCCGCGCGCTTTGCGCTGGCCAGCGCGGCGTCGTGAGATGCCGCACGCAGCTGCGCCTCGGCCAGGCACAGCACGCCGCCGGCCACGGTGGCCGGGTCGCGGCCGGACTCGGCCAGGGCCATCGCCTGCTCGGCGACGCCGAGTGCATGCTTGTTCTGGCCCAGCCGCATCAGCGCCAAGGCCTGGCGCATCAGCGCTCGGATCTTCAGCGCTCGCGTGTCGCCGGCCAGTGCCAGCATGGCCTCGGCGTCCTGCGCGGCGTCGCCGAAGCGGCCCTCGGCGACCAGCGCTTCGGCGCGCAGATCGAGCAGCGCGACGCGCTCGGCCTGGCCCGGTGCTTCTGCGTCCAGTGCCGCGGTGGCGGCTTCGATGGTCTGGGCCTGCTTGCCGGCGCGGGCGAGGGCGCTGATGGACGCCTGAGCGTCCTTTGTCTTCATGCGTCGTCTCCCGGCGCGGCGATTGCCGTCGCCGCTGTAGGGCTGTATATTGATAATGTTGATGTCAACATTGAGGTGAACTTTCCATGGCCCTGCAGATTGCCAATCCGACGGTGGTGAGCAAGGTCGAGCGCTTGGCCAAGCGCACCGGGCTGAGCAAGACCGCTCTGGTCGAACGCGCCATCGACCGGCTCGGCATGGAGACCCAGGACGTCGCGAACCAGGCGGCGCGCATGGCGGCGCTGCTGGCGCAGCTCGACCGGATCCCTGACCGTGCGGATGCGTACGACGCCGTGCCCTGGGACGCCCAGGGCTTGCCGAAGTGATCGTCGCCGACACCTCGGCCATCGTGGCGGTGGCTTTCGGGGAGCCCGAGCGCGACGCGTTCGTGCAGGCGATGCAGGCAGCGCAGCGTGTGCTGATCAGCACCGTGTCGGTGGTGGAGGCGCGCATGGTGGTGCACGGCCGGCGCGGGCAGCGCGCGGTGGTGCTGGTGGACGACCTGCTGCGCTTGCCGCTGTTCGAGATCGTGCCACCCGGGCCGGCCGAAATGGACGCCGCCTACGCCGCCTTTGTCGCTTTCGGCAAAGGCAGCGGGCATGCTGCTGCATTGAACTTCGGTGACGTATTCAGCTATGCGTTGGCCAAGGTGCGCGGGTTGCCGCTGCTGTTCAAGGGGGTCGACTTTTCCGAGACCGACATCGCCAGCGCGTTGAACCCTTGAACCCGCCGACTCGCGGCTTGAAGTACGGTTCATCGCGACGGCCTAGTCGGGTTCAATGCCTGCACCCGCGCAGCCACGCGGATCGGTTTGTCCAGATCGTCCTCCATGCCGGTGGCCGGTTCATCGCTCACTGAATTACCCTCCGCGCTGCGCACTCCGGGATTCGCGCTTGGGAGCGGCCCGGCGCGCTCATGCGCGGCGGGGTTGGGGCCGTTGCCCCATGACCCAGGCGGCCTTTGTGCGCATCACCAGCCAACCGGCATTTGGTGGGCAGTCCCAATCCATTGCCGAGGTCACGGGGGTCCTGCGCCACATCCTGGCCCATCAGGGGCACCGCCTGGTGCCGCTGGACTTCGCCTTGGACGACACGCCGCGTGTGTGCACGGGCGGCATCGTCGGCCACCGCCAGGTGGCCGAAGCCTACCTGCTCTCCGCCGCCATTCGCGCCAACATGAAGCTGCTCATCTTCGACAGCGACGTGCACGCGCTGCTGGCCAGCGACGCCGAGCGAGCGGCGCATATCGAGGTTCTGCGCTGAATCAGCCCTCGCGCGGCCCGGCGCCCAGCAGCGCCTGCACCAGCGCCTCCACCCGGATCGGCTTGGTCACGTAATCGTCCATGCCGGCGGCAAGGCATTCCTCGCGGTCGCCCTGCATCGCGTTGGCGGTCATCGCGACGATGCGCGGGAGCTCGCCGGCCGGCCAGCGCGCCACGATGCGGCGCGTGGCTTCGAGCCCATCCATCTCCGGCATCTGCACGTCCATCAGCACCACGTCGTAAGGCTGGCGAGCCACGCACTCGATCGCCTCGATGCCGTTGCCGGCCACGTCGGCCCGGTAGCCCATCTGCTGCAGCAGGCGCAGCGCCAGCTTCTGGTTGACCACGTTGTCCTCGGCCAGCAGGATGCGCAGCGGGTGGCGTTCGGCCATGCCGGCGTCGATCCGCGCCTTGGCCACGCTGGGCGCGGGCGCGCTGGCGCGTTCGGCCGACAGCAGCGTGACCAGCGTGTCGAACAGCTGGCTCTGGTGCAGCGGCTTGCCCAGGCTGGCCGCGAACAGACCGCTGGTGTTCTCCTGCCGGCCGAGTGAGGTGAACAGCACCAGCGGCAGCGTGTGGCCAGCCTCGCGGATGCGCGTGGCCAGCTGCACGACGTCCATACCCGGCATGTGCATGTCCAGGATGGCCAGGTCGAAACGCTGCTGCAGCAGCAGCGGCAGGGCCTTGTCCGGCGCATCGGTCTCGGCGGCCTCCATGCCCCATTTGGCCGCCTGCAGCGTCAGGATGCGCCGGTTGGTGGCGTTGTCGTCCACCACCAGCAGGCGCTTGCCCTTCAGCGCCGGTTGTTCGCCGGTCACGTGGCGGCGGCGCGCTTCGCCGCCTCCGGGCAGCTGCGCAGGCCTGGCCTGGATGGTGAAGTGGAAGGTCGAGCCGCTGCCCGGCCCGGCGCTGTCCACCCACATCGTGCCGCCCATCAGCTCGGCCAGCAGCTTGCTGATGGCCAGGCCCAGGCCGGTGCCGCCGTACTTGCGCGTGGTGCTGCTGTCGGCCTGGCTGAACTTCTGGAACAGCCGGCTCTTGCCCTGGTCGGTGAGGCCGATGCCGGTATCGCGCACGGCGAAGTGCAGCATGTCGCCTTCGGACATCACGCTGAGCACCGCCTCGCCGGCGTCGGTGAACTTGACGGCGTTGCTCAGCAGGTTCAGCAGGATCTGCCGCAGCCTGGTCACGTCGCCATCGATCACCGGCGGCACCTCGCCTTCGAAGACGTAGGCGATGTCCAGGTGCTTCTCGGCGGCGCGGCCGGCGATCAGGTCGAGCGCCGACTCGACGCAGTCGCGCAGGTCGAAGGGGTGGCGCTCGATGTCCATGCGCCCGGCCTCGAACTTCGAGAAGTCGAGGATGTCGTTGATGATCGTCAGCAGAGCGTCGCCGCTGTCGCGGATGGTGGTGGCGAAGTCGCGCTGGTCCTCGGT
>JBEIHU010000120.1:0-12692 GCA_040381175.1 Burkholderiaceae bacterium | reverse complement strand
CGACCAGGTCGACGCCGCGGCGCCGGCCGTGGCCGCGCTGCTGTCCGACGATCGCCTGGCCGGCCCCGGCATGCGCGCGCTGGTGGTGCTGCACCGCGGCCGCATCGTAGCCGAGCGCTACGGCGAGGGCTTCGACGCATCGACCCCGCTGCTCGGCTGGTCGATGACCAAGACCGTCACCGCCGCGCTGATCGGCACGCTGGTGCGCGAGGGCCTGATCGACGTCGAGCGCGAGACGCTGTTCCCGGCCTGGGCTGGCGACGAGCGCCGGCGCATCCCCATGGCGAAGCTGCTGTCCATGTCCAGCGGGCTGAGCTTCAACGAGGACTATGGCAGCGTCACCGACGTCACGCGCATGCTCTACCTGGAGCCGGACATGGCCAGCTTCGCGCGGCAGCAGCCGCTGGCGCAACCGGTGGGCAGCGTCTTCAACTATTCCAGCGGCAGCAGCGTGCTGCTGGCGCGGCTGTGGCAGGACGCCGTGCCCGGCGGCGCGGCGCTGGCCTGGCCGCGGCGCTCGCTGTTCGACCCGCTGGGCATGCGCAGCGCGGTGCTGGAGGCCGACGCCCGCGGCACCTTCGTCGGCTCGTCCTACATGTACGCCACCGGCCGCGACTGGGCCCGCTTCGCGCTGCTGCTGCTGCAGGACGGGCAGTGGAACGGCCAGGCCCTGCTGCCGGCGGACTGGGTGGCGCGCATGCGCACGCCGTCGAAGGCCGCGCCGCAGGACTACACCGAGGGCCAGATGTGGCTGCATGGGCCGCGCGCCGGCACGCCCGAAGGGCAGAACCCGGACGCTGGCTTCCGGCTGCCGCCGGACACGTTGTGGATGAACGGCCACGACGGCCAGGCGATCGCGATCGTGCCGTCGCGCCAGCTGGCGATGGTGCGGCTGGGGTTGACGCCGGCCAAGCTGCAGCACCGGCCGCAGCGGCTGGTGCAGGCGCTGCTGCAGACGCTGCCTTGAGCGGCGGCGCCAGCCGGCCCATGATGCGGCGGCGACACGGCGGGTGGTGCCGCCGGCCGCGCCGGTAGACGACGTGTTTTCCGACGTCGGTGCCGGCGCAGACTGTGTCTACCGCTGGCAGGTTCCCGGCGACCATGCCCAGGGCACGCACTGGTACCACCCGCGTTCGCACGGGCTGCTCGGCGGGTCGCTGCGCATGCGCCCGGGCCAGAGGCGGGCGCGCAACCTGGGCACCCTGGGCGTCGATGCGTACTTCGACCTGGCCGCCGACGGCGTGCTGCTGCGGGAGATCAACCGCGAAGGCCACGTGCTGATCCAGCCCAGGCTGCCGAGCTCGGTGTTCCTGCCGCCGGGCTCGCGTTCCACGGTGGTGGCGGTGGCGCCGCCGCGGGGGGGCTGCCATGCGGTGCGCATGCTCGATGTCGATACCGGCCGCAGGGCGACCCCAATCCCGACGTGCAGCGGGCCGCGCTGGTAGCGTCGGGCCAGGCGCAGGACACCGCAGCGTTGCAGGCGCGGCTGCTGCCGCCGGCCGGCCACCAGAACACCATCGGCTCCGCGCAGGCCGCCGTGCTGGCGCCGCCGATCATCAACCTGCGCACCGTCACCTTCTCGGAAACCGCCGACGGCAACACCTGCTTCATCGACTGCAAGGAACACGACCCCGGGCGTGACGACATCACTGTCACGCTGGGCGCGCTGGAGCAATGGACGCCGCGCAACATCGGCGGCGAGCGCCAGGTGTTCCACATCCACCGGATCGACTTCCCGGTCACCTCGATCAATGGCTTGGCGCAGCCTCCGCAAGACTTCTTCGGCCGGCTGGCCTCGCTGGCCGGCGAGAAGCAGGTGAGCGAGGCCTCGCTGTGGGAGCAGGCAATCTGCCGGCCCGGCGAAACACCCTCGGCCAACCGGCGCAGCGCGTACGCCGACGACAGCGAGCCGCCCATCGGCGCCAAACTGCTGCGCTGAGGCCTCAGGAACCGTGAATGAATCCGGCCCGCCCGGGTGTGCTCGGTTCGCTCACGACTTCCCGTGCGGGTTCGCGATCAGGGATCGAGAAGCTGGCGAATGCTGGCGCAGACTGGCCGCCGCTGCAATTGGCGCTTGGTGCACGTTGGCCCCATGGTCGAACAAGCTTGCGGATCAAAAGCTGGGCAGGGTGGTCAATGACACGCGCCCGCTGGCCGCGTCCGCCATGATCTGCTCGCGCTGCGCCCAGCCGCGCAGCTTGCCGGGGTTGAGCAGGCCCTGCGGGTCGAAGCGCATCTTGGTGGCCACCACGTCGGGGTTCACCTGGCCCTGCTTGCCATCCTCGACGATGTAGACATGCGGGTTGGCGATGTACACGCCGTGGTCGCGGTGCAGCTGCATGATCTGGTTCAGCCGATCGTCGCTGCGGTAGCGCACCAGCTGCAGGCCCGAGCAGTTCATCGCGCCTTCCTTGGTGCGGATGAACTCCAGGTGCACCAGCACCTCGTCGCCCAGCAGCTTTCGCATGGCCTTGGCCTGGGCCACGTGCTGGCCAGCCTGGAAGCCGCTCTGGATGTAGGTCAGGCCCTTGTCCACCTTCATCGCATGCAGCGTGGTGTGGTTCCAGGTGTATTCGACGATGGTGCGGTTGCTGGCATGCACCTCGGCCGCCGTCTTGCGGTAGCTGAGCGTGCCGCCGAACTGCGCCACAGTCTGCTGCAGGCCGGGCTCGCTGAATTCAGCCACCAGCACGAACACCGCGTGCGAGCCGGGCGTCATCGTGCCGGCCAGCGGCGACACCGCCCGCAGCAGCAGGTCGGGGATCGGCTGGGCGAGCAGCGTGACGCTCTTCTTGACGATGCCCGGCGCCGAGGCCAGCGCATCGCCGAACTCCAGCGCGGCATCGAAAGTGTCGAAGCAGACGATGGCCTCCAGCCAAGGATGCGCTGGTGCCAGGCCCACCTCCAGCTCCAGCACCAGGCCGTTGGTGCCGTACACATGGTGCAGCAGCAGCGCCTCGGGCGCGCGCAGCTCCACCACCTTGGGCTCGGGCTCGATGCTCATCGCGCGCACACCCAGCACGTTGCCGGTGCTGGCCAGCGGCCCGTGGTTGATGCTGCCCACGCCGCCGAAGCCGCCGCCGTACAGCCCACCTAGCGTGGCGCTGCGGAAGGTGCTGGGCACGCAGCGCAGTTCCCAACCTTGGGGCTGCATCTGCCGGTCCATCTCCATCATTCGGATGCCGGCCTGGGCCCGGCCCACGCCCGGCTTCACCCACAGCAGTTGCTTGTAGGCGCTCAGGTCGAGGATCACGCCGCCATGCAGCGGCATGCACTGGCCATAGTTGCCGGTGCCGCTGCCGCGCACGGTGATCGGCACGCCGGCCCGGGCGCAGGCGCCGACCACGGCACGGATCTCGTCCTCGGTCTTCGGCCGCACCACCGCATCGGCGCGCAGGCCGTCCAGCTGGCGCTTCAGAATCGGACTGAACCAGTAGAAATCCTGGCTCAGGCGCTCGACACGGTTGTCGGTGATCCACTCCAGCGCGTTCAGCGTGGCGGCGATCTCGGCGGTGTCACGGGCCACCACGGCGGGCTCGAAGTTCATGCGGTCAGCATCCTGTGCACCAGGGTCTGCGCCTCGCGGCGCAGTTCAGCCATGTCCAGGCCGGGAATCGTGTCATGTTCAGCCACCACGCGGCCGCCCACCAGCAGCGCGCGCAGCCGCGCCCGGCCGCCGCTGGCCACCGGCCCAACGCCGATGTCGTGCAGGCCCATGTAGCGCGGATCGTCCAAATCGTAGGCGGCCAGGTCGGCCGCCTGCCCCACCTGCAGGGTGCCGATGCCGTCCAGCCCCAGCACGCGCGCGCCGCCGGCGGTGCCGATGTGCACCACGTCCTCGACACTCATCGTCGCGGCATCGCCGCCGGGCTGGGCCAGGTGATGGCCGGGCACGTGCGCCGTCTTGCGCTCTCCCGCTCGCGGATCGGCGCGGTGCATCAGCCAGCAGGCATGCGCCTCGCTCTGCATGTCGGCGGCCTCGTTCGAGGCCGCGCCGTCCACCGCCAGCGACACCGGCACGCCGGCGGCCAGCGCCTCGGGCACGCGGGCGATGCCCGAGCCCAGCCTGCCGTTACTCTGCGGGCAGTGGGCGATGCCGGTGCCCGTCTCGGCGCACAGGCGGATCTCGTCATCGCTAAGGTGCACCATGTGCGCGTACCAGACGTCGGAGCCGACCCATTCATGCCGAGAGACGAACTGCATCGGTGTGCAGCCATGCACCTCGCGCGCCCAGCGCACGTAGTCGTAGGTCTCGGACAGGTGGCTGTGCAGCCGGATACCCAGGCGACGCGCCTCGCGCGCCATGATCTGCAGCTCCTCGGGCTTGCAGCTCCAGTTGGGCGTGGTGATGGCGCTGACCACGCGCTTCATCGCCATCGGGCCCGGCTGGTGGTAGCGCTGCACGTCGCGCTCCACCGAGGCGAGGAAGGCATCGAGCGTCTCGGGCATCACCTGGGGTGGCGCGGCCTGGTCGGTCATCGCACGCATCTGCGTCTGCCCGCCGCGGCACAGCACGAAGCGCAGGCCCAGCTGGTCGGCCTCGTCGAACACCGCGGCCGAGGCATCGAAAGGCATGCCCGGCCAGTAGTGGTACTGGTGATCGGCCACCGTGCTACAGCCCGACAGCAGCAGCTCCACCAGGCCCACGCGCGCGGCGATGCGCAGCGCGTGCTCTGTGTCGAAATGCTGCCGGTAGGCCACCGGCACCGCCGCCAGCCACGGTACCAACGCCATGTTGATCCCGGAGGGAATGCCCTTCAGCAGGCTCTGGAACAGGTGATGGTGGGTGTTGACCCAGCCCGGATAGATGACGCAGCCGCCAGCGTCGATGACCCGCTCGCCCGGCTCGGGGGCAAGCGTGCCGATGGCCGTGATGAGGCCGCCGCGCACGCGAATGTCATTGCCGCCGGCAGTGCGCGCCGCTGCGCCGCGAAGGCCGGTGAAGAGTTGCGCGGCGCCGCGCACCAGGAGATCGTTCGTCATTTTTCGTGAGCAAGGGTTGCCGGAGCCGCACAGGCTAACCCGGCTGGACTTCGCTTTCGTGCCAGCTCCCCAACGCGAGCTTCGACAGCCAGGCCATGGCCGCGAACAGCAGCACGCCGGTCACGGTGATCAGCAGGAGGGCCGCGAACATGCGCGGGATGTTCAGCTGGTAGCCGCTTTGCAGGATCTGGTAGGCCAGCCCGGTGCCGGTGCCGCCGGTGCCGGCCACGAACTCGGCCACCACCGCGCCGATCAGCGCCAGGCCCGAGCTGATGCGCAGCCCGCCAAAGAAGTACGGCAGCGCGCTGGGGATGCGCAGCCGCCACAGCGTCTGCAAGCGGCTGGCGCGGTTGAGGTTGAAGTAGCTCATCAGCCCGGGGTTGACGCTGCGCAGGCCGAGCGTGGTGTTGGCGATGATCGGGAACAGCGCCACCAGCGTGGCGCATATCACTAGCGATACGGTGGGGTTCTTCACCCAAATGATGATCAGCGGCGCGATGGCGACGATCGGTGCCACCTGCAGCAGCACGGCATAGGGGAACAGCGCCGTCTCGATGACCCGGCTCTGCACGAAGGCAAAGGCGATCAGCACGCCCAGTACGGTGGCACAGACGAAGGCGAAGACGGTGATCTTCAGCGTGGTGAAGAGCGCGCCGAACAGCAGCCCGGCGTCGGCCACCAGCGTCTGCGCCACCAGCAGCGGCGAAGGCACCAGGAAGCGCGGGATCTCGAAGGCAGTGACCCACCACTGCCACAGCCCGATCAGCAGCACCGCCACCAGGGCCGGATAGAACACGCGCTGGAACTCGGGTCGCGACAGCAAAGGGGCTCTGCGCTCCGGCGCGGCAGCGGGTGCGGCGCTTTCGGCCATGGTGTTCATGGCAACGCCCCTTCAGCCTGCGCGCCGCTGGCGCGCAGCAGGCTGTCCTGCAGCTGCTTGGCATAGCGGCTGAAGGTGTTGGACACGCGGAACTCCGGCCCGCGCGGATAGGGTTCGTCGATCGCGAACTCCTCCACAACGCGCCCCGGGCGCGCGGCCATCACCACCACCCGGGTGGACAGGTACACCGCCTCGTAGATGCTGTGGGTGACGAAGACCACCGTCAGCTTCTTCGCGCGCCACAGGTCCAGCAGGTCGCTGTCGAGCTTGTTGCGGGTGATCTCGTCCAGCGCGCCGAAGGGTTCGTCCATCAACAGCAGCGTCGGCTGAGTGACCAGGCCGCGGGCGATGGACACCCGCATCTGCATGCCGCCGGACAGCTCGCGCGGCAACGCGCCGGCGAACTTGTCCAGACCCACCATCGCCAGCGCATCGTGCACGCGCGGGTTGGCCTCACTGGACGGCACGCCGGCCAGGTCCAGCGGCAGACGCACATTGCCTCGTACGTGGGCCCAGGGCATCAGCGTGGGTTCCTGGAACACGAAGGACAGCCGGTGCCCGGTGCTTTCGATCTGCTCCACCGGCTTGCGCCACAGCAGCAGCCGGCCGTTGCTGGGTGCCAGCAGGCCGGCCACCATTTTCAGCAGCGTGCTCTTGCCGCAGCCGGAGGGGCCCAGCAGCGTGACGAACTCGCCCTCCTGCACCGCCAGGTTGACGGGCTGCAGCGCATGCGTGCCGTTCGGATAGGTCTTCTCGACCGACAGGACTTCGACCGCCGGCGTCATGACAGGCCCCCGTCCGTCGAGTACACCGGACGGCCCCCCGCGGGGGCGCGGGCCGGCTTGGGGCGGCCCGGCGCTCGGCCCGCCGCAGACAAGGATCCTGGCTTCATGCGTCCACCGTGGTGCGCTTGTACATCTCGATCAGGTGTTCGCCGGCGGTCACCGGCACGTAGCGGGCGGGACGCCCGGGGCCGATGCAGCAGGGCAGCGGCGCGATGCGGGCCTCGGGGTCCAGGTCGAAGAAGTAGGCGATGGACCAGCGGTCCCTGCCGCTGCGCCGGTTGATGACGCGGTGCATCGTCGAGCGCCAGCGGTCGTTGGTCCAGCGCGGCATCATGTCGCCGGTGTTGACCACCAGCGCACCGGGCATCGGCGCCACGTCGAACCATCTGCCGTCGGCGCCCTGCACCTGCAGGCCGCCGGCGTCGTCTTGCGCCAGCAGCGTCAACGCGCCCCAATCGGTGTGCGCGCCGCAGCCAATCTGCCCCGGCGCGGCGTGCGCCGGCTGCGGCGGGTAGTGCAGCAGCCGCGTGGTGCAGATCGGGTCGCGCATGTAGCCGTCGAAAGCCTGCGGCGCCATGCCCAGCGCCTGGGCGAACAGCGCCATCAGCCGCCGCGCAACCCGTTCCATCGCCACCGAGTACTGCTCGCATGCGGTGCGGAAGCCAGGCACCAGCGCCTCGTCGGGCCACTGGTTCGGTCCGTGGCTGGTTTTCCCGATGTAGAAGCTTTCCTTCATGTCCGGCGGCATGCCCACGTCCAGCGACTGCCAGCCGATCGGATCGAAGCCGCGCTTCAGCAGGGTGACAGGCCGCCCCAAGCCCTGCGCTCCGGCTTGGGGAGGCGATGCCGCCAGCGTCGTCTTGGGGGCTCGATCAGCCCAGCCGTCGACGTGCCAGCGGTGCTTCTGCAAATCGGGCAGGGCGAAGAAGCGGCGCGACACAGCAAAGGCGGCGTCGATCACTGCCTGCGGCACATCGTGGCCGACCAGCGCGAGGAAGCCGCATTCACGCAGCGCAACGTCGATACGCCGCGCCAGCGAGGCATCGTCGCCTGTCGACAGATCGATCAGCGGGACCGTCATCTCCACAAACCCTGTGCGTCAGGAACAATCGAGCCGTTCATTCGCAAGGCGTCACGAAAGCAGCTTGCCGGGCCGCTGGCGTCGCTCCCATGGAAGAAGCACCGCAGGCGCTTCGGGGCAGCATCATCACGGCATGATCTTCAGGTCCTTGACGAAGTCGGTGGTGTAGGTCTTCTTAAGGTCCACCTTGCTCGGATCCAGAAGCTTCATCGCCACCAGCATGTCGTAGGTGGTCTTCATGCGTGCGTCGGTCATGATCCCCACGCCCATCTTGGCTGCGTCGCCGCCGAAGACCATGCCGGTATCGTTGAGCAGCTTGATGCCGACGGCGATCTTGTCGTCGGTCATGTTCGGGTTGTCCTTCTTGATCAGCGCATTGGCGGCCGACGGGTCACCCTTCAGGTAGTCTTTCCAGCCCTGCATGCTGGCCTTGACGAAGGCGGCCACGGCCTTCGGACGCTCCCTGACCGTCTTTTCCATGCAGACGATGGTGGTGCTGTACGGAGGCCAGCCGTAGTCGGACAGCAGGAAGACGTTGGGCTTGAACTTGGCTTCCTTCTCGATGGCGTAGGGCTCGCTGGACAGGTAGCCCTGCTGCACCAGGTTCTTGTCGGCAATGAAGGGCTGGATGTTGAAGGTGTAGGGCCGCGCCTGCGAGGGCTCGAGCTTGTAGGTGGCCATCAGCCAGGGCCAGTAGGTGGTGTTGGCGGCGCTGGAGATCAGGATGGTCTTGCCTTTCAGGTCTTCCATCTTGTTGACCACGCCGGGGTGGCCGATGAGAACCTGCGGGTCCTTCTGGAAGGACGCAGCCACGGTCACGGCGTTGATGCCTTGAGCCCAGCCAGAGAAGGTCTGCACGTCGTAGCCCATGAAGCAGTCGGTCTGGCCGGCGGCGAGCAGTTGCATGCCGTTGACCTGCGGACCGCCCATCTTGATGGTCACGTCCAGGCCCTCCTTCTTGTACAGGCCGCTGGCCAGCGCCTGGTAAAAGCCGCCATGTTCCGCCTGCGCGTACCAGTTGGTCATGTAAGTGAACTTCTCCTGGGCCTGCGCGGCGGCAGAACCGAGGGTGACGACGGCAAGGGCCAGGACGCGGAAGGCTCGAGATTTCATGGGGCTTTCCTTTGATTGCACGAGAGTTGCGGAACCGGACATACGGCGGACAACGGTCCGTTGTGCAAGCGTTGTGCCATGACCCTTCAGCCCATCGGCACCCGCAAGGTGCGGCGCCAGCCCCGGCGTGGTGCCAGGCGCCCCGTCTGCAGTCGCAAAGCCCCAAAGGCGGCCGGGTCTTCAACGCGGCAATGGGAGATAGGCCGTGGCCTCCACCTCGATCAGTATGTCGGCCGTGGGCAGCATGGCGCTGACCTCCACCACGGTGGAGGCCGGCGGCTCGCCGCTGAAGAACAGCTTTCGCACCCGGCTGTAATGCGGAAAGTGGTCCAGGTTGCGAAAGTACTGGACCAGCTTGAAGACATCGTCCATGCGGCCGCCGGCGGCCTCGACCGTGCTGCGGATGCGGTCGAGCACGAACCAGCTCTGCGCCAAGATGGGCCCTTCCTTGATGTCGGTGCTGAACTCGCCGGTCTCGCCGAGCAGCTTGCGGGCCTCGGCTGGGATGTCCGCATAGCCCTTGACGATGGTGGCGCTGGCCGGGTCCACCGCGATCACGCCGGACAGGAAGACGAAGTCACCGGCTCGGCGCCAGGCGGAATACTTGGCCAGCGGCTGGGCGATGGGACTCATAGCGCCTCCAGTTCGCGCCGCACCCGCGCCAGGAAAGCCTCGCGCTCGGGTTGCGTAACGTGGTTCATGTTGTACAGCTGCAGCCAGCGCATGCGCACGCCCTTGGCATAGAGCGGGCGCAGGCCCTTCATGAAGAGGCTGCGGCCCGGGTCGCCGATCACCTTCAGCCACCACCAGGGCGAGCCTGAGGTGGTGATGCCGACGAAAAGCCGGATGTTGCGCAGCTCGCCGCCGATGGTCCGCTCCTTGGCCGGCGCGACACGGAAGGTGACGCCCGGCAGCCAGACACGGTCGAGCCAGCCCTTCAGCATGGCCGGCGCGCCGTAGAACCAGGTCGGGTACACCACCACCCAGCCGTCGGCCCAGCGCAGCGCGTCGACATGGGCGGCCACGCCGTCGATGTTGCGCTGGGTGTCCGTCAGGTAGGTGGCCTTCTCGGCCGAGCTGAACACCGGGTCGAAGCCTTCACCATAGAGGTCGATCTCGCGCAGCTCGTGGCCGGCGGCGCGCAGCGCGTCGGCCGCGGTGCGGCGCAGCGCCGCGCCGAAGCTCTGCGGATCGGGATGGCAGTACACCAGCAGCAGCTTCACGCGCCCACCTGCAGGCCCAGCATGCGCTCGTCCCAGGCGCGCACCTTGCCCGGGTTCATCAGCCCCAGCGGGTCGGCTCGCTGCTTGAAGGCCAGCTGGGCCTCGTCCACCTGCTTCATGCCGCCGTCCTCGAGCCGGAAGGCGTGCGGGTCGAAGATGCGGCAGCCGTCGGCCTCGAAGCTGGCGATCAGCTCGCGCTGCTGGGCCGCGTCGAAGTACTGCACCAGCGGCAGCGCAAAGGCCACCAGCTCGCCCCCGGCGCGGCTGAACTCGTGGTGGAAGTACAGCTCGTCGCCGAAGCGCTGCATCTGCGCGGCCACCAGCGCCGGGTCCAGCGGGCCCGGATAGGCCACCTGCAGGTAGGTGACGCCGCGGTCGGATTTCAACGCCTCCAGCGTGGTGTGGTTGTAGGCGCATTCGGTGGCCGAGGGCAGCCCTTGGGCCAGCAGCTCGGCCTCGGTGCCGCGCACCACCACCCGGCCGCCCATCTGCGCGGCCAGCGCCTCGTAGGCCGGCAGCGTGGCCGGCGACACCTGGGCGAACATCGCGTCGGCATCCTCCAGCCGGTCGCGCAGGCCGGCGTAGTACGGCGTGATGCGCCGTTCCACCGCCGAGAGCTGGAACACGTCGATGCCGCCGTCCGGGCTGCGCTGGCCCACCGCCAGCCCGAAGCGCAGCACCGCGTCGTAGCTGTCGAAGAGCGTGATCGTGTGCCGCCATTCGACGGCGTCGGTCAGCGCGATCTCCACCTCGGTGATCAGCCCGTTGGTGCCGTAGGCATGGTGGGCCTTCTGGATGTCGGCGTCGTGCAGGTCGATCACCTGCGGCGGGTCTTCCAGCGTGACGATGCGCAGCCGCCGCACGTTGCCGGGGTCGGCCAGGATGCCGTGGCGGATGGAGCCAATGCCCGAATGCCCGCCGGCGATGAAGCCGCCCAGCGTGGCGATGCGCTCGGTGCTGGGCCACATGCGCAGCTGCTGGCCGGTAGCGCGCGCCGCCTGGTTCAGGTCGTGGATCAGCACGCCCGCCTCCACCACCGCCCAGCCGGGCTCCAGCCGCAGGATGCGGTTCAGGGCGGTGGCGTCCATGACGATGCCGCCGTGCAGCGGCACGCACTGGCCGTAGTTGCCGGTGCCGCCGCCGCGCACGGTGAGCGGCACGCGGTGCCGGGCGCAGACGGCCGCCAGGCGCAGCACCTCGTCGGGGTTGCGCGGCTTGACCACCAGATCGGGCCGCTTGCCCTGCAGCGCCTCGGCCAGGATCGGGCTGTACCAGTGGTAATCGGCGGCGGCACGCTCGCGGGCCGCGTCGCTGTCGTCGATGTCCAGGCCCTGCAGAGCCTGGCGCACGACCGGCCAGTTGACCGGATCGCCGGGGAAGTACAAAGAGCGGGGTCTCATCGCCACCACCGTGAGCAACCCGTGTGCCAGCAGGCCGCACCCGGGCCGGCGACTGGGCGAAGGCCGGTCACGCGGCGGCGGGCCGCCCCTCCAGCGCCGCCTTGTAGATGGTGTTGCGCGGCTGCGCGAACAGGCGCCGCACCATCGGCTCGAATTCGCTGATCGGCAGCGTCTCGCCTTTCGGGTCGAAGGCCGGGTTGTCGTACAGCGCGATGAATTCATCGGTGCGCGCGTAGTGGGCGTGGCCCTTGAACATGTCGCGCATGTTGCGGTCCATTCCCAGGTGGTGGAAGAAGTTGTAGCCCTGGAAGATGCCGTGGTTCTGCACCATCCACAGGTTGGCTTCGCTGACGAAGGGTTTCAGGATCGCCGCGGCGATGTCCGGGTGGTTGAAGCAGCCCAGCGTGTCGCCGATGTCGTGCAGCAGCGCGCAGACCACGTATTCCTCATCGCGGCCGTCGCGCAGCGCCAGCGTGGCCGTCTGCAGGCAGTGGGTGTAGCGGTCGACCGGGAAGCCGCCGTAGTCGCCATCCAGCAGCTTCAGGTGCGACAGGATGCGGTCCGGCAGCGCTTGGCTGAAGGGCCGGAAGTCCCCGGCGATCAGCTGCCAGTCGGCCGCGGTGCTTTGGTCCATGCGGGCGAAGGTGGCGCGGTCGTTCATGCGGGTCTCCGGGGGTTGTCGGGCAGGAAGAGCAGCATCGCCTGCTCGGTCAGTTGATCAAGCGTGGCGCCCTTGCCGGGCTTGTACCACTGCACCGACCAGTTCAGCGCGCCCAGGCACATCAGCCGCGCGGCGCGTGCGTCGGCGCGGATGCGGCCGGCGCGGCACAGCGCCTCGAGCGCCCAGCTCCAGGCGGCTTCGTACTCGCGCTGCAGGCGGGCGATGGCGGCGCGCTGCTCGGCGCTCAGCGAGCGCCATTCGTACAGCATCACCGGGATGAAGTCGCTGCCCGGGCCCAGCAGCACGTCGAAATGCGTGCGCACCAAGCGGCGCAGCAGGGCCTCTGGCGCCTCGGCCGCCTGCCGCGAGGCGACCAGCGCCTGCGCCTGGCGCTCAAGTGCGGCGCGCATGCCCTGCTCCACCACCGCGGCCAGCAGCGCGCCCTTGCTCTCGAAGTGATAGAAGGGCGAGCCCGAGCGCATGCCCGCCGCGGCGGCGATGTCGCGGGTGGTGGTGGCGGCAAAGCCCTGGCGGCGGAACAGCCGCGCGGCCACGCGCAGCAGCTT
>JBEIHU010000119.1:0-12740 GCA_040381175.1 Burkholderiaceae bacterium | reverse complement strand
GAGGTAAGCGGGATCAAACCGCTGACCTCTTGCATGCCATGCAAGCGCTCTCCCAGCTGAGCTATACCCCCCAAGATTGATCACCTTGCGCCATTCAAGCAGCCGCGCATTATATCTGCAGTTCTACGCGCTCCTCAAACGCCACAACACCTGTTCGCGCGTGAACAACTCCAGCACTGCGTCGAGCGACGGTGTCTGGCTGCGGCCACACACCAGCACGCGCACCGCATGGGCCAGTTGCGGCATCTTCAGGCCATGCTCGGCCAGCGTGGCCTTGATGGCCGCGGCGATCGATGCCTTGTCCCAGGCCACCTCTGCCAGCCGGCCACGCAAGGCCACCACCGCGGGGCGTACCGTGTCGGTGACATGCGCGGCCAGTTCCTCGGCGCGCGGATGCACGTCGACGAAGTACATGCCGATCCAGTCGGCCAACTCGACCGTGGTGGTACAACGGTCTTTGAAAAGGGCGCACAGCCTTGCCAGGCGTTCGTCAGCGCCGGCCACGATGCCGCGCCGCGTCAGCTGCCTGGCCACCAGCTCGGCCAGCGACGCATCCGGGCGCTGCTTCAGGTGGTGGGCGTTGACCCAGTTCAGCTTGGCGGGGTCCCATTGCGCCGGGCTTCTGGCCAGATGGTGGCCGTCGAACCACGACATCAGCTGCTCGCGGCTGAACAGCTCGGTGTCGCCATGGCTCCAGCCCAGACGCGCCAGGTAGTTGAGCATGGCCTCGGGCAGGTAGCCATCGTCCTCGTACTGTGTCACGCTGACTGCGCCATGGCGCTTGGACAGCTTGTCGCCATCCGGGCCCAGGATCATCGGCACATGGCCGTACTCGGGCAGGGCGCCGCCCGAATCGCCCAGCAGCGCACGCAGGATGTTGATCTGCCGCGGCGTGTTGTTGACATGGTCGTCGCCGCGGATCACGTGGCTGATCTGCATGTCCCAGTCATCGACCACCACACAGAAGTTGTACGTGGGCGTGCCGTCGGCGCGGGCGATGACCAGGTCGTCGAGCTCGCGGTTGCTGATGCTGATCGGACCCTTGACCATGTCGTGCCAGCTGACCACGCCGTCCTGCGGGTTGCGAAAGCGCACCACCGGCGGCGCACCGGGCGGCACTGCCGGCAACACCTTGCCCGGCTCGGGCCGCCAGCGGCCGTCGTAGCGGGGCTTTTCGCCGCGGGCGCGCTGCATCTCGCGCATCGAGTCGAGTTCGTCTGTCGAACAGTAGCAGTGGTAGGCCGTGCCGGCGGCCAGCATCTGCGCAATGACCTCGCGATAGCGCTCGATGCGCTGCATCTGGAAGAACGGGCCTTCGTCGTGGTCGAGCTCCAGCCAGCTCATCGCGGCAATGATCTGGTCCACCGCTTCCTGCGACGACCGGGCCACATCGGTGTCCTCGATGCGCAGGATGAAGTCGCCGCCGAAGTGGCGCGCATAGGCCCAGGAGAACAGCGCCGTGCGCGCCGTGCCCAGGTGCAGGAAGCCAGTGGGCGAAGGTGCGATGCGGGTGCGGACCCGGCGTTCGGTCATAGGCCTTCCAGGCCGCGCTGCAGGTCGGCCATGATGTCCTGCACATCGTCCAGACCCATGGCCAAGCGGACCATGCCCTGGCTGATGCCGGCCGACTGGCGCTGGGCCTCGGTCAGCCGGCCGTGGCTGGTGCTAGACGGGTGGGTGATGGTGGTCTTGGTATCGCCCAGGTTGGCAGTGATGGAACAGATGCGCGTGGCATCGATCAGCGCAAAGGCATGGGCCCGGGCCCGGTCGGGATCCTGCGCCCGCAGCACGAAGGACACCACCGCGCCGCCCACCCCGCCTTGTTGCGCCATCGCCAGCGCATGCTGCGGGTGCGAGGGCAGTCCGGGGTAGTACACGCGTTCCACCTGCGGCTGCTGTTCAAGCCACCGCGCCAGCTGCAACGCACGCTCGCTCTGCGCCTGCATGCGGATCGACAGCGTCTCCATGCCCTTGAGCACCACCCATGCATTGAAGGGCGACAGGCTCATGCCGGCGCTGCGCATGGTTGGCACCAGCTTGGCATCGATCAGCTCGGCCGGCCCGCACAGCGCGCCGGCGATGACCCGACCCTGTCCGTCCAGGTACTTGGTGCCGCTGTGCATGACCAGGTCGGCACCCATGTCCACCGGGCGCTGCAGCGCGGGGCTGCAGAAGCAGTTGTCCACCACCAGCAGCGCGTCCGCACCGTGCGCGATGTCGGCGAGCGCGCGGATGTCGCAGACCTCGGTCAGCGGGTTGGTGGGCGATTCGGCGAACAGCAGTTTCGTCGAAGGCCGCAGGGCCGCACGCCATGCCGACACGTCGGTCTGCGACACGAAGCTGGTCTGCACGCCAAACTTTACGAAGTCCTGGAACAGCTTGATGGTCGAGCCGAACACGCTTTGCGAGCACACCACATGGTCGCCGGCCTTCAGCAGCCCCAGCACCAGCATCGTGATCGCTGCCATGCCGCTGCTGGTGGCGATGCACCCGGTGGTGCCCTCCAGCGCGGCCAGCCGCCGTTCCATCATCGTGACGGTGGGATTGGAGAAGCGGCTGTAGACGAAGGCCTCCTCCTCGTTGGCAAAGCGCCGTGCCGCGGTTTCGGCATCGGGGTGCACGAAGCTGCTGGTCAGGAACAAGGCTTCCGAGTTTTCGCCCCATGGCGACGCCGGCATCCCTTCGCGCACCGCCAGCGTGTCGCGGCGCGCATCGGCCGGCAGCTCGACGCGCGGCAGCTTCTTCGCATCGGCCATCAGGCATGCTCCCCAGCGCTCTGCAGGGCCAGGCGCGAGTTCTCCGGAGCCTCTTCATCCTCGGCCTGCTGCTTGCGCTGCAACTCCAGGGCCGCGAACTCCTCCGCCGAGATGTCGCCAGTGACATAGTGGCCGTCGAAGCACGAGGCCTCGAAGCCGTCCAGCCCGGGGTTCAGCGCCGCCACCACGCGCTTCATCGCATCGACGTCCTGGTAGATCAGCGCATCGGCGCCGATGTAGTCGCGAATCTCCTCGATGCTGCGGTCGGCGGCGATCAGCTCATCGCGGGTGGGCATGTCGATGCCGTACACGTTGGGGAAGCGCACCGGCGGCGCGGCCGAGGCCATGTACACCTTGTTCGCCCCGGCCTCGCGCGCCATCTGCACGATCTCCTTGCTGGTGGTGCCGCGCACGATGGAGTCGTCCACCAGCAGCACGTTGCGGCCCTTGAACTCCACGCCGATGGCATTGAGCTTCTGCCGCACCGACTTCTTGCGCACCGCCTGGCCGGGCATGATGAAGGTGCGTCCGACATAGCGGTTCTTGACGAAGCCTTCGCGATAGGGCTTGCCCAGCTTCTGGGCCAGCTGCATGGCCGACGGGCGGCTGGATTCCGGGATCGGGATGACCACGTCGATCGCGCTCGGCGGCATCGTCGAGATGACGCGCTGGGCCAGCGTCTCGCCCAGGTTCAGCCTCGCCTGGTACACCGAGATGCCGTCAAGCACCGAGTCGGGCCGCGCCAGGTAGACGAACTCGAACATGCAGGGGTTGAGCGTCGGTCGCTCGGCGCACTGTTGCGAATGCAGCCGGCCGTCGACATCGATGAAGATGGCCTCGCCAGGCGCCACGTCGCGCAGCACATGGCGGCCCGTGCCCTCGACGGCCACCGACTCGCTGGCCACCATGTACTCCACACCCTCGCCGGTGCGCAACTCGCCGAAGGCCAGCGGGCGGATGCCGAAGGGGTCGCGAAACGCCAGCAGCCCATGGCCGGCGATCAGCGCGATCACAGCGTACGAGCCCTTCACGCGCTTGTGTACCGCGGCCACCGCGGAGAACACGGCCTGCGGCGTCAACGGCAGTTCGCGCGCAGCGACCTCGATTTCGTGTGCCAGGATGTTGATCAGCACCTCGGTGTCGCTCTCGGTGTTGATGTGGCGGCGGTCGATGCGAAACAGCTCGCTCTTCAGCGCCGCCGTGTTGGTGAGGTTGCCGTTGTGCACCAGCACGATGCCGAAGGGTGCATTGACGTAGAAGGGCTGGGCCTCCTCCTCGCTCCAGGCATTGCCCGCAGTCGGGTAGCGCACCTGGCCCAGGCCGACGTTGCCCGGCAGCGCGCGCATGTTCCGCGTGCGGAAGACGTCGCGCACCATGCCGCGCGCCTTGTGCATGAAGCACTTGGTGCCTTGCATCGTGACGATGCCGGCCGCGTCCTGGCCGCGGTGCTGCAGCAGCAGCAGCGCGTCGTAGAGCAACTGGTTGACCGGCGACTTGGAGATGGCTCCGACGATGCCGCACATGCTTCGGTGTCCTTCGAGGCCGGGATCAAGCGGGAAGAAACTGCGCGATGTCAGGCGGCAGCAGCGGCTTCAGGCCCTGCATCGCCACCGCCAGCCATTGCGCGCCGTGCGAACGGCTCCAGGGCTCCGATCCGGCCGCCGGCGTCTGCGCAACCAGCGTGGCCAGCACCATCAGCACAAGCACGCCGCGCAACAGTCCGAAGACGGCACCGAGCACGCGGTCGGCCCCGCGCAACGGCGTGGCGCTGACCAGCAGGCGCAGCACGCGCGACGCCAGCCCCCATCCGATCAGCACCGCCATGAAGGCCACCGCAAAGCTGGCCGCGTAGTTCAGGTTCGAGCCCGGCTCTCCCAACGGCAGGTGCGGCGCCCATTGCGGCGCCAGCCACTGGGCCGCGAAGTAGGCGACGACCCAGCCGATCAGCGCCAGCGCCTCGAGCACGAAGCCGCGCCACAGCCCCAGGCCCAGCGACAGCAGCAGCACGCCGAGCATGGCCAGGTCGACCCAACCTATGTGTTCCATCACAAGCTCAGCACGTTGGCCGCGAGGCCGCTGCCCTTGATGCGCGCGGCGGCCTTGTCGGCCTCCTCGCGCGTGTCGAAGGGTCCGACGCGGACGCGCGTGCGCTCGCCCGAATCGGTCTGGATCACCTGGGTGTAGGTCTTCAGTCCCAGCTTCTCGACCTTCTGGCGAGCCTCGCGCAACGCGGCGGCGTCCGTGTACGCGCCGGCCTGCACGACGAAGCGCGGCGTCTTGGCTGCCGACGAAGGGGCCGCAGGAGGCGCCATCGCGACGGGCTTGCCGTCGAGCAGCGCCTGGGCGCGCTGCGCCTCGGCCTCGAGGGTCGCCGTCGGCGCGGCAGGGCGGGCTGCCGAGGCCGGCTCCACCGGCGACTTGGTCGCGGGCGTCGCGGATTCAACGGACGTCGGCGCTCCGGCCGCCACCGAACTGGCCGCGCGCGGCGGTGTCGCCGCAGCTTCCTCGGCTACCGGCAATCGCAGCGGCGGCACGCCGTCGCGCGCCGGAATCTCGATCGGAATGTCCACTGCGATCGGCCGTGGCTGGGTCTCGAAAATCAGCGGGAAACCGATGATGCCAATGCCCACCAGCAGCGCTGCGCCGATCAGCCGCCGGCGCGCCCGTGTGCGCGCCGCCTGCACCGTCGCCGCCTCGTCCAGGGCCACCGCTGGGGCTGGACTGTCTTTGCGCTTGAGGAATGAGAGCACAGGCTGGCGTCTGCAACGGTGAAGGTCCAAGGTCCGTTCGGCGGCGTCGGACGGATGCCAGTGCACACGATCCGGTCGCGCCGGCCGACCCGGCCCGTGCACCCGCGAACCGCTGGCTCAGCCGCCGTGCACGCTGCGGGTGCGAGGCACGCCGTCCTTCAGCACACCGCCGACGCAGAGGAACGACCCGAAAACCACAATTCTATCAGTGGGGTCTGCCGCCTCCATGGCCGCACGAAGGGCCAGCGAGGGCGTGGCGAATTGGCCGGCCGCCGTGGCTGCGGCGGGCAGGTGCTGGGCCAACTCCTCGGCACGCGCGGCGCGCGCGAGCGGCAGGTCGCACAGGTACCAGGCATCGACCAGCGGCGCCAGCCGGGCGACGATGCCGTCGATGTCCTTGTCGCGCATCGCGCCGAGCACGGCATGGGTGCGAGGATAGAAGCCCATCTGGTCCAGGTTCAGCGCCAGCGCGGCCACTGCATGGGGGTTGTGGGCCACGTCCAGCACCAGCACCGGCTGGCCGGGGATGATCTGGAAGCGGCCCTGCAGCTCCAACGTGGCCAGGCCGTTGCGCACCGCCTGTGCGGTGATCGGCAGCCGCTCGTGAAGCGCCTCGAAAACCGCCAACACGCCGCTGGCATTGATCAGCTGGTTGGCGCCGCGCAGCGCCGGGTAGGCCAATGCGTTGTAGCGACGGCTGCGGCCCCTCCAGGACCATTGCTGCCGGTCGCCGCTGTGCGCGAAGTCGCGGCCCACCTGGCGCAGGTCGGCGCCAATGGCCTGCGCATGGCGCAGCACGCTGGCCGGCGGCAGCGGATCGCTGATCACCGCCGGCCGGCCGGCACGCAGGATGCCGGCCTTTTCGAAGCCAATGCTTTCGCGGTCGGGCCCCAGCAACTCGACGTGGTCCAGGTCGATGCTGGTGATCAGCGCGCAATCGGCATCGACCGCGTTGACGGCATCCAGCCGTCCGCCCAGGCCCACCTCCAGGATCACCAGGTCCAGCGGCGCCTGCGACAACGCGCGCATCAGCGCCAATGTGGTGAATTCGAAGTAGGTCAGCGCCGTCTCGCCGCGCGCGGCCTCCACGGCCTCGAAGTGCGCAAGCAGCGCCCCGGCCTGAAGCTGCCGGCCGTCGATGCGGCAGCGCTCCTCGAAATGCACCAGGTGCGGGCTGCTGTAAAGGCCCACCCGGTAGCCGGCCTGCATGGCGATGGCCTCGAGCATGGCGCAGCTCGAGCCCTTGCCGTTGGTCCCGGCCACCGTGACCACCGGCACGGAGAAACCCAGACCCATGCGCTCGCTCACGGCGCGCGCCCGCTCCAGCGACTGGTCGACGTTCTTCGGATGCAGGCGCTCGCAGTGGGCGAGCCATTCGTCCAGGGTGGCAGGCATGGGCAGGTTCGGCAAGCGGCGCACAACGCGCGCCGTCGTTCGCGCGGTCGGCCTCAGGCGACGGCGTCGGCGCTCTGGCGCTGCAACATGGCCAGCGCGCGGGCGATGGTCGGGCGCAACTGGCGTCGGTCGACGATCATGTCCAGAGCGCCCTTGCCGACCAGGAACTCGGCACGCTGGAAGCCTTCGGGCAGCGTCTCGCGCACGGTGTTCTCGATCACGCGCGGTCCGGCAAAGCCGATCAGCGCCTTGGGCTCGGCGATCACCAGGTCGCCCATGAAGGCGAAGCTGGCGGAAACGCCACCCATCGTCGGGTCGGTCAGCACGCTGATATAGGGCAGCCTGGCCTTGGCCAGACGCGTCAGTGCGGCATTGGTCTTGGCCATCTGCAGCAGGCTGAGCAGCCCTTCCTGCATGCGCGCGCCGCCGGTGGCGGTGAAGGACACGAAGGGCACCTTCTGTTCGACGGCGGTCTCCACGCCGCGCACGAAACGCTCGCCGACCACCGAGCCCATCGAGCCGCCCATGAACTCGAACTCGAAGCAGGCCGCGACCAGCGGCATGCTCATCACCGCGCCGCCGAAGACCACCAGCGCATCGGTCTCGCCAGTGGCCTCGAGCGCGGATTTCAGCCGCTCGGGGTACTTCTTGCTGTCCTTGAACTTCAGCGCGTCGACCGGCAACACCTCCTGCCCGATCTCATAGCGGCCTTCGGGGTCGAGGAAGGCGTCGAGCCGCGCTCGCGCGCCGATGCGGTGGTGGTGGTCGCATTTCGGGCAGACGCTCAGGTTCTGCACCAGGTCGCTCTTGTAGAGCACGGTTTCGCAGGACGGGCACTTGATCCACAGCCCCTCCGGCACCGAGCGGCGTTCGCTCGGGTCGGTCTGCTGGATCTTCGGCGGCAGCAGTTTTTCCAACCAGCTCATGCGATTGCTCCTTGTTCATTGGCATCCAGCGCAGCGCGGATGCCGGCCATGAAGACTTCCGCGGCACGGGCCACATTGTCGCGCGACTCGGCTTCCAGCACCTGCACCAGCCGGGTGCCGATGACCACTGCGTCGGCCACCTCGGCCACGGCACGGGCGCTGGCCGCGTCGCGGATGCCGAAGCCCACGCCCACCGGCACGTTTACATGGGCGCGTATGCGCGGCACGGCCTCGGCCACGCCGGCCGTGTCAAGGTGGCCGGCACCAGTGACGCCCTTCAGCGACACATAGTAGACATAGCCGCTGGCCAGGCGGCCGACCTCGCGGATGCGCGCCTCGGTGGAGGTCGGCGCCAGCAGGAAGATCAGGTCCAGCCCCTTGGCGCGCAATTGCGCGGCGAAGGCCTCGCATTCCTCGGGCGGGTAGTCCACCACCAGCACGCCATCGACGCCGCCCTTGGCAGCGGCGTCGACGAAGGCGCCCACTCCATGGCGCTGGTCGTAGCGCTCCACCGGGTTGGCATAGCCCATCAGCACCACCGGCGTGCTTGCATCCCGGCGCCTGAACTCGCGCACCGCGTCCAGCACCTGCACCATGCCGATGCCGCGCGCCAACGCACGCTCGCAGGCCTTCTGGATCACCGGGCCGTCGGCCATCGGGTCGGAGAAGGGCACGCCCAGTTCGATGATGTCGGCGCCGCCGCGCACCAGGCCATGCATGATGTCCGGCGTGGCATCGGCAAAGGGGTCGCCGACCGGCACGTAGGGGATTAGCGCCTTACGGCCGCGCGACAGCAGTGCGCCCAGCGTGCCCGCAATGCGGCTCATGGCGCGCTGCCCGCCTTGCGGGCCGCCCCACCCAGCGGCGTCGGGCGCTTGCGCAAGGGTCGCTCGGCGATCATCGCTTGACCTCCACACGCTGGCCGCCGGCCGCGGGCCGGCAAGACGGCCGGCAGTAGAACTCCGCACCCGACAGGTCGGCCACGGTGCCGATGTCCTTGTCGCCGCGGCCCGACAGGTTGACCAGCAGGTGTTGGTCTGGTCGCAGCGTCGGGGCCAGCCTCATCGCGTAGGCCACCGCGTGGCTGGACTCCAGCGCCGGGATGATGCCCTCGGTGCGGCACAGGTGGTGGAAGGCAGCCAGCGCCTCGTCGTCGGTGACGCTGACGTATTCGGCACGGCCGATGTCGTGCAGATAGGCATGCTCGGGGCCGACGCCGGGATAGTCCAGCCCGGCGGACACCGAGTGGGTCTCGATGATCTGCCCGTTGTCGTCCTGCAGCAGGTAGGTGCGGTTGCCGTGCAACACGCCGGGCGAGCCGGCGGAGATCGACGCCGCATGCCGGCCCGTGGCGATGCCCTGCCCCGCGGCCTCGACGCCAATCAGGCGCACGCCCTCGTGGCGAATGTAAGGGTAGAAGATGCCCATGGCGTTGCTGCCGCCCCCGACGCAGGCGATCACCGCGTCGGGCTGGCGCTGGATCAAATCGGGCATCTGCGTCAGGCACTCCTCGCCGATGACGCTCTGGAAGTCGCGCACCATCTGCGGGTACGGCGCCGGGCCGGCCACGGTGCCGATGATGTAGAAGGTGTTCTCGACGTTCGTCACCCAATCGCGCAGCGCCTCGTTGAGCGCATCCTTCAACGTCTTGCTGCCCGATTCGACGGGCACCACCGTCGCGCCCAGCAGGTGCATGCGGTAGACATTGGGCGACTGGCGCTTGATGTCCTCGCTGCCCATGTAGACCACGCATTCGAGCCCGTAGCGTGCACAGATGGTGGCGGTGGCCACGCCATGCTGGCCGGCGCCGGTTTCGGCGATGACCCGCGGCTTGCCCATGCGCCTGGCCAGCAGCGCCTGGCCGATGGTGTTGTTGACCTTGTGGGCGCCGGTGTGGTTCAAGTCCTCGCGCTTCAGGTAGATCTGTGCGCCGCCGAGCTCGCGGCTGGTGCGCGCCGCGTGGTACACCGGGCTGGGCCGGCCGACAAAGTGCTTGAGCTCGTGGCGGAACTCGGCCAAGAATGCGGCATCGCGGCGGCAGTGCGCATAGGCGGCCTTGAGCTCGTCCAGCGCGTGGACCAGCGTCTCGGCCACGAAGCTGCCGCCATAGGGCCCGAAATGCCCGCTTGCATCGGGCTGTTGGTAGTTGAGCATGGTCAGGGGGATTCCTCAGGGGGTGTCGATCGCGCGGGCATCGGCCTCGCGCACCGCATCGCAGAACCGGCGCATCGCCTGGGCATCCTTGATGCCTTTGGCGCTTTCCACGCCGGAACTCACGTCAACGGCCCAGGGCCGGACGCGAAGCACCCCGTCGATCACGTTGGCAGCATTCAACCCACCAGACAAAACGACCGGAAGGGGCACGCTGGGAGGAACAAGTGACCAATCAAAAACCTTTCCACTGCCGCCGTAGGCCTCGACATGGGCGTCGAGAAGCAGGCCTTGAGCGCTTCGAAAGCGATCGGCGAAGTCTAGCAAATCGAAGCCGGAGGCCATGCGTGCCGCGCGCAGGTAAGGCCGCGCCGCAGCCTTGCACTGCGCCGGGCTCTCGTCGCCGTGGAACTGCAGTAGGGCCTGCGGCACTGCCGCCAATGCCGCCTGCTGCAATGCCGGCGCAGCGTTGACCAGCAGCAGCACCGGCGTGACAAAGGGCGGCAGCCGGCGCGCCAGCGCGGCGGCCCGCGCCGGGTCCACATGGCGCGGGCTCTTCTCGTAGAGCACAAAGCCGAGGGCATCGGCGCCGGCTTGCACCGCGGCGTCGACATCGGCCTCGCGCGTCAGGCCGCAGATCTTGATGCGGGTGCGCTTCACTCAGGGCAACCAGCCGATGGCCGGCGTGTGTTCGGGAATGCCATGCCGGGCATCGTAGTACGGCCCGACGAAGTACAGCCCGTCCGGCGCCAAGGTGGGCGCGGCCGCGTCGCGGCTGCGCGCGGCCAGCACCTCGGCCATCCAGCCGGGAGGACGGCGGCCCTCGCCCACCGCCAGCAGGCAGCCCATCAGGTTGCGCACCATGTGGTGCAGGAAGGCGCTGGCGTCGAAATCGAAGCACCAGTAGTCGCCGCGCCGTTCGATGCGGATCGCACGCATCGCCTTCACCGGCGACAGCGCCTGGCATTCGGCGGCGCGAAAGCTGCTGAAGTCGTGCTCGCCGATCAGCAGCGCTGCCGCCGCGCGCATGGCCTCGGCATCCAGGGCCTTGAAGCTCCAGCCGCACAGGCCGTGCTCCAGCGACGGGCGCACCGCCGACTGCAACAGCATATAGCGGTAGCGCCGGCCAATCGCCGAACGGCGGGCGTGGAAGTCTGCCGCCACCGGCTGGCACCACTGCACCGCGATGTCGCGCTCCAGGTAGCGGTTGGTGCCGCGCACCCACGAGAAGGCTTCGCGCTGTACCGGTGCGTCGATGTGAAGCACCTGGTTCAGCGCATGCACGCCGGTATCGGTGCGGCCGGCGCAGACGGTGCTCACCGGCGCGGCAGCAAATTCGGCCAATGCCGTTTCGACCCGATCCTGCAGGGTGCGGCCGTCGGGTTGGGACTGCCAGCCATGGTAGGCACTGCCGCGATAGCTCAGGCCAAGCGCCAGGCGCTGCGATTGAGGGGCGGGCATGGGCGCGGATTGTGAGCCACGCAGCAAACGAAGAAAGGCCCCTCAGGGCCCTTCGCCGCCAAGCCGGGCTTCAGCTCAGGCTGTCAATCATGCCCTGCGCCTTGGACTTGACGGCGCCGTCGGCGCTGGCCAGTACTTCCTCGAGCAGGTCGCGGGCGCCTTCTATGTCGCCGATCTGGCGGAACTCCTCGGCCAGCTCGAGCTTGCGCGCCAGCGGATCCATGTCATCGTCACCGAGCTCGAAGGACGGCAACGAGCCGGCGAAGTCTTCCGCGGCGCCAAGCGGCGCGGGACGCGAGCTGGCGAGCTTGTCGTCGTCCAGCGTCAATTCGCTCAGGTCGAAGTCAAGCGTGCTATTGGCCGGCGCAGCAGCGCCGCCCTCGGCCGGCGGCTGGCCGATGCCCGGCAGGTCGATCGAGAAGGGCGTGTCGTCGGCGATGGCCGCACCGGTGGTGAAAGGGCGGGTCACCTCCAGCGCGCCGGGCGTGGTGTCGCTGCTGCTGCGACCGTCGAGGTTGAGATCCAGTTCGAGGTCCAGGTTCGGCGCCACGTCGAGTGATTCCGGCTCGGTGATCGGGCCGACCGGCTCCTTGGGCTGCACCGACTGCGGCATCGTCGTCGCATCGAGCGGCTCGACCAGGCGGCCGCCTTCGCGCACCAGCATATCGGGCTGTCCGCCCGGCGCATACAACGGGTTGTCGGCGTCGATCTGCCGCCCCAGGGCCTGGGCCTTGTGCCAATCCTCGCTATCCGGTCCAGTCAACGCAAACAGCTGGCCCGCCAGCAGTTCGAAGCCTTTGGTATCGCGGCGCTTGGCATAGACCTCGAGCAGCTTGCTGCGCACGGCCAGGCGGTCCGGGTTCGCGCGCATCGCTTCCTTCAGGATCTCCTCGGCCTGCAGGTCGCGGCCATAGGCCAGGTAGACGTCGGCTTCAGCCACCGGATCGACGTCGCCGATGGCATCGAGCTGGCTCAGCGAGTAGCTCATCGACGAGGCCGACGAGGTGGCACTGGGCGTGTCGTGCGTGTCGATGCGCTGCCCGCCGCTGGCACCGAAGAAGGAATCGGGCTGCAGCCGGCTCTCCAGGAAGGAGGTCTCGCGCTCCGCCTTGCGCAAACGGCCACGCAGCCGGTAGGCACCGAAGCCGGCGAGCAGCGCCACCAGCAGTCCGGCGCCGGGCAGCACCATCGGGTTGTCGAGCAGCGAGTCGAGCAGGCCAGGCTCTTCGACCGCGGCAGTCTCGGGCGGCGGCTTGGGCGCAGGCACGGCCGGCGCAGCGGCCACGACTGCCGCGGGCACG
>JBEIHU010000118.1:0-12873 GCA_040381175.1 Burkholderiaceae bacterium | reverse complement strand
CGACCTGAAGCCCGAGCAGGTCAAGGTCGTGATCCACCCGCAGAGCATCATTCATTCGATGGTGGTGTGCCGCGACGGCTGCGTGCTCGCGCAACTGGGCACGCCCGACATGCGCGGCCCGATCAGCTACGGGCTTTCGTTTCCGCAGCGCATCGAGTCCGGCGCGGCGCGGCTGGACTTCGCGGCGCTGTCGGCGCTAACCTTCGAGGAGGCCGACGAGCGCCGCTTCCCGGGGCTCCACCTGTCGTGGGCCGCGCTGCGCGGGCCCGAGGGCAGCAGCACCGTGCTGAATGCCGCCAACGAGGAGGCGGTGGCCGCCTTCCTTGACCGGCGTATCGGCTTCGACGCCATCCACAGGATCAATGCCGATACCATCGGCGCGGTGCTGCCGCAGCTGGGCAATAACCCGGCGCTGGAGGACCTGCTGGCCCTGGACGAACGCGCCCGCGCGCATGCGCGGCAGCGCGCACTGGAGCTGGCGCGATGATCACCACGGTGCTGGCCTTCCTGGTGACGCTGGCCATCCTGGTGGTCGTGCACGAATACGGCCACTACCGAGTGGCCGTGGCCTGCGGCGTGAAGGTGCTGCGGTTTTCGGTCGGTTTCGGCCGCGTACTCTGGCGCCGCCAGAACGGGCCCGAGGCTACCGAGTTCGTCGTGTCGGCGCTGCCACTGGGCGGGTACGTGCGCATGCTCGACGAGCGCGAGGGGCCGGTCGCGCCCGACGAGCGGCATCGCGCCTTCAACCGTCAGTCGCTGGCGCGCCGCTCTGCCATCGTCATCGCCGGGCCGGCGGCCAACCTGCTGCTTGCGGTGGCGTTGTTCGCGCTGGCCCAGTGGGTCGGTACTGAGGAGCCGCGCGCCGTGCTCAGCGCCCCGCTGCCGGCCAGCGTGGCCGAACAGTCGGGACTGCGCTCGGGTGACTGGGTGCGTGCGGTCTCGCGCGATGGCAGCGAATGGACCGAGGTGCGCTCGATGAACGATCTGCGATGGCAGATCACGCAGGCCGTGCTCGATGGCCAGGCGCTGCAGCTGTCCGCCAGCGATGTCCGCGGCGGCGGCAGCCGCACCGTCATGCTTGACCTGCCGCGCCTGGATTCGCGGAACGTGGATGCCTCGCTGATGCGCCAGGTCGGCCTGGGAGCGCCCTACAGCGAACCCGTCATGGGCGAGGTCAAGGCAGACGGGCCCGCGGCATTGGCCGGGCTGCGTGCTGGTGACCGCGTGCTGCGCGTCGATGGCCAGCCGGTGAGCGATGCGCAGAGCCTGCGTGAGCGCATCCGCCAGTCGGTGCGCGACGGACAGGCGCAGGCGATGCGCTGGCAGGTCGAGCGCGACGGCCGGCTCGTCGATCTTGACGTCCGGCCGCGCGTGGTCGATGACAACGGCATGAGCATCGGGCGCGTCGACGCGTTCATCGGCCTGCCGGTCGAGATGGTCACGGTGCAGCGCGGCGTCCTCGAGGGCTTGCAGCTGGGCGTGGAACGCACCTGGGAGCTGAGCGTCCTGACGATCAAGATGCTTGGCCGCATGCTGATCGGCGAGGCCTCGCTGCGCAACCTGAGCGGTCCGCTGACCATTGCCGACTACGCCGGCCAGTCAGCGCAGCAAGGCATTGGCTACTACCTGGGTTTCCTTGCGCTGGTCAGTGTCAGCCTGGGGGTGTTGAACCTGCTGCCGCTGCCGATGCTCGATGGCGGACACCTGATGTATTATCTTTTTGAAGGCTTGACCGGTCGGCCAGTGTCCGAGTTGTGGCTGGGTCGACTGCAACGCGGTGGCATCGCCATCCTCCTGGCCTTGATGTCAGTGGCCCTGTTCAACGACGTGGCCCGCCTGCTGGGCCTGCACTGAGCCACCTTCCCATGACTCTTGTGTTCCTGCCGCGCGTCGCCATGAGTGTCTTGCGGTGGGTATTGGCTTGCGCGACCTTGGCCGCCCTGTTCGCCGTGCCAGCGGCGCATGCGGTGGAGCCATTCGTCATCAAGGACATCCGCATCGAGGGCGTGCAGCGCACCGACCCTGGCACGGTGTTCGGCGCTCTGCCCTTTCGTATCGGCGACACCTACACCGACGAAAAAGGTGCGACCGCACTGCGTGCGCTGTTCGCCACAGGCCTGTTCAAGGATGTGCGCATCGAGATCGAGCAGCAGATCGTGGTGGTCGTCATCGATGAACGCGCGATCATCGCCACCGTGTCCTTCGTCGGGCTGAAGGAGTTCGAGCAGGACGTGCTGCTGAAGGCGCTTCGCGATTCCGGCATCGGCGAAGGGCTGCCCTTCGACCGTGCGCTGGTCGACCGCGCCGAGCAGGAGATCAAGCGCCAGTACCTGTCGCGCAGCCTGTATGGTGCCGAAGTCGTGACCACCGTGACGCCGATCGAGCGCAACCGCGTCAACGTGACCTTCACGATGACCGAAGGCGACGCCGCGCGCATCCGCGAGATCCGCATCGTAGGCGCCAACGCGTTTACCGAAGCGTCCCTGCTGCGGCAGTTCGAGGCCAGCCCGAGCGGCTGGCTCAGCTGGTACACCAAAGGCGACCGCTATTCCCGGGCCAAGCTCAATGCCGACCTCGAGACGCTGCGCGCCTGGTACCTGAACCGGGGCTTCCTCGAGTTCGCCATCGAATCGACCCAGGTGACGATCTCGCCGGACAAGCAGGACATCTCGATCACCATCACCATCCGCGAAGGCCAGGTCTTCACCGTCACGGGGGTTCGGCTCGAGGGCAATTTCCTCGGCCGGGAGGACGAGTTCCGCGCGCTGGTCAGCGTGGTGCCGGGCCGGCCGTATCGCGGCGACGACGTGGCCGGCACGGTGCGGCGCTTCGCCGACCTGTTCGCCAACTACGGCTTCGCGTTCGCGCGCATCGAGCCGCGGCCCGAGATCGACCGCAGCAACGGCCAGGTGCAGGTGGTCCTGGTGGCCGATCCGCTGCGCCGGGTCTACGTGCGCCGCATCGAAGTCGCCGGCAACACGCGCACCCGCGACGAGGTCATCCGCCGCGAGTTCCGCCAGCTCGAGGCCTCGTGGTACGACGGCGCGAAGATCAAGCTGTCGAAGGAGCGCGTCGACCGGCTCGGCTTTTTCAAGGAGGTGTCGGTCGATACCATCGAGGTGCCCGGCGTGCCCGACCAGGTCGACCTGGTGGTCACCGTCGTCGAAAAGCCCACCGGCAACCTGTCGATCGGCGCTGGCTACTCCAGCGCCGAGCAGCTGACGCTGAGCGCGTCCATCCAGCAGGAGAACGTGTTCGGATCCGGCCACTTCCTGGGCTTCAGCATCAACACCGGCAAGACCTCGCGAACCTTCGCGCTGAACACGGTCGACCCGTACTGGACGGTCGATGGCGTGTCGCGTGCGTTCGACGTGTACTACCGCAACTCGAACCCGTTCAACACCTTCGGCGACAGCTACTCGCTCACCACCTGGGGCGGCTCGGTCCGTTTCGGCGTGCCCTTCTCCGACGCGGACACGGTCTTCTTTGGCGCGGGGTTCGAGCAGATCCAGATCGGCGACAACGTCTTCCTGCCGAACAGCTACTTCCTCTATCGCGAGGAGTTCGGCGCATCGAGCAGTTCCTTCCCGCTCACGGTGGGCTGGTCCCGGGATTCGCGCAACAGCTCGATCATGCCCACCGCCGGCCGCTTCTATCGCGCCGATGCCTTGCTGAGTCCGCTTGGCGACGTGCAGTACCTGAGGCTCAACCTGCAGGTCCAGCAGTACCTCAGCCTGCCCTATGACCTTGGGATCGGCCTCAACGGCGAGATCGGCTGGGGCTTCGGCCTGGGGTCGCGGCCGTATCCCGTGTTCAAGAACTTCTACAGCGGCGGCCTCGGTTCGGTGCGCGTCTTCCAGCAGGGTTCGCTGGGTGTCATCGACCCCACCGGCGCGTTCGTCGGCGGCACGCGCAAGATGAACTTCAACGCCGAGCTCTATATTCCGGTGCCCGGCATGGGCAACGACAAGAGCCTGCGCTTCTTCGCCTTCTTCGACGTCGGCAACGCCTGGGGCGAGGATCAACCGGTCACCTTCGACAGCCTGCGTGCGTCCGCCGGCCTGGGCATCAGCTGGATCTCGCCGATGGGCCCGCTGAGGCTGAGCTATGGCGCGCCGGTCAAGTACGAGGGAACCGATAGAATCCAACCTTTCCAATTCCAGATCGGGACCAGATTCTGATGAAGACGCTGCCGCTGACCCACAAGGTTCTCGCTGCCGCAGCATGTGCCGCGATGCTGTTCCTATCGGCCGCCGGTGTCGCTGCGCAGGAACTGAAGATCGGCTACGTCAACAGCGAGCGCGTGCTGCGCGAGGCGGCTCCGGCCAAGGCGGCGCAAACCCGCCTCGAGGGCGAGTTCAGCAAGCGTGAGAAGGAACTGTCCGAGCAGGGCGCGCGGCTGAAGGCAGCCGCCGAACGCCTAGAGAAAGAGGCGCCGACGCTCAGCGAGACCGAGCGCACGCGCCGCCAGCGCGAGCTCATCGAACAGGACCGCGAGATGCAGCGGCGCCGGCGCGAGTTCCAGGAAGACCTGACCCAGCGCAAGAACGAGGAACTGGCTGCGGTGGTGGAGCGCGCCAACCGCGTCATCAAGCAGATCTTCGAGCAGGAGAAGTACGACGTCATCCTGCAGGAAGCCATCTTCGCCGGGCCCCGCGTCGACATTACCGAGAAGGTGATCAGGTCGCTGAACTCGGCGCCGTCCGCGCCTCGCTGATCGCCGCCGGCCCAGGCCCGGATGTTCGAGGTCCGCACCGGCGAGCTTGTCGCCCAACTGGGCGGTGAACTTCTCGGCGATCCCGGGTTGGTGTTGCGTCGCATCGCTTCCCTGGAAGCCGCAGGCCCCGGCGATATCGGCTTCCTGGCGAACCCGCGCTATCTTGCGCAGTTGCTGCAATCGGCCGCCGGCTGCGTGATTGTCGGCCCCGGCCAGCGCGAGGCGGTGGTCACGCGTCCCAGTGCCATCGTCAGCGCCGATCCCTACCTGTACTACGCCCGGCTGACTCAGTGGTGGGTGGTGCGCACGCGCCGGCCCGCGGTCGCGGGCGTGCACCCCAGTGCCGTGATCGAGCCCGGCGCCAGGATCCACGCCGAGGCCAGCATCGGCGCGCTCAGCCATGTGGGTGAAGGTGCGGTCATCGGCCGCGGCGCAGTCATCGGACCGCAATGCCATATCGGCGCGCATGCGCAGGTCGCAGAGCACAGCCGGCTGGCCGCCCAGGTGGTGGTGGGCGAGGGCTGCCGCATCGGCGCACGCTGCATCCTGCACGGCGGGGTTGTCATCGGCGCTGATGGCTTCGGCTTCGCGCCGGTCGACGGCCGCTGGGAGAAGATCGAGCAGCTCGCCGCGGTGGTCGTCGGCGACGATGTCGAGATCGGCGCCAACAGCTGCGTCGACCGCGGCGCGCTGACGGACACGGTGCTGGAGCAGGGCGTCAAGCTCGACAACCTGGTGCACATCGCCCACAACGTGGTGGTTGGCGCGCACACCGCGATGGCCGCTTGCGTGGGCATCGCCGGCAGCACCCGCATTGGCGCGCACTGCACCTTCGCCGGCCAGGCCGGGGTGGTCGGGCACGTGCAGATCTGCGACCACGTGCACATCGGCGCCGCCTGCGCGGTGACGCGTTCGATCAACAAGCCGGGCAGCTACGGCGGCATGTTTCCCTTCGACGAGAATGGGGTCTGGGACAAGAACGCCGCCACGCTGCGGCAGCTGTATGCGCTGCGTGGCCGGGTGCGCGCACTGGAAAGCAAGAACACATGACGATGGACATCCACCAGATCCTCAAGCGCCTGCCGCACCGCTACCCGATCCTGCTGGTCGACCGCGTGCTCGAGCTCGAAGCGGGCAAGCGCATCCGCGCGCTCAAGAACGTGAGCGTCAACGAACACTTCTTCGAAGGCCACTTTCCGCAGCGGCCGGTGATGCCCGGCGTGCTGATGCTCGAGGCGCTGGCCCAGGCGGCGGCGCTGCTGAGCTTCGAGACGCTGGACATCAAGCCAGACGACAAGACGGTTTACTACTTCGCCGGCATCGACGGCGCGCGCTTCAAGCGGCCGGTGGAGCCGGGCGACCAGCTGGTCCTGGAGGCCGAGGTCGCGCGCATGAAGGCCAGCATCTGGAAGTTCAATGCCCGGGCCCTGGTTGGGGGGGAACTGGCGGTCGAGGCCGAGCTGATGCTGGCCATGCGCCGCCTGGACTGACGGCCTCATGGCACGGATC
Source organism: Burkholderiaceae bacterium (assembly GCA_040381175.1). GTDB lineage: Bacteria > Pseudomonadota > Gammaproteobacteria > Burkholderiales > Burkholderiaceae_C > Rubrivivax. Next base: position 6,647 of record JBEIHU010000118.1, on the reverse strand, counting down.
CACCCGAGCGCGCTGGTCGAGCCCCAAGCCGAGCTCGGCGACGATGTCGAGGTCGCCGCCTATGCGGTGATCGGCCCGCACGTGCGCATCGGCGAGGGCACGCGCATCGGGCCGCATGCGGTGATCGAAGGCCACACCACGATCGGCCGCGACAACCGCATCTTCCAGTTCTGCTCGATCGGCGGCGCGCCGCAGGACAAGAAGTACGCTGGCGAGCCCACCGGCCTGGTCATCGGCAACGGCAACACCATCCGGGAGTTCTGCACGCTCAACACCGGCACCGTGCAGGACGCGGGCGTCACCCACGTCGGCGACGACAACTGGATCATGGCCTATGTGCACATCGCGCACGATTGCCAGGTGGGCAGCCACACCATCATCGCCAACGCGGTGCAGCTGGGCGGCCATGTGCACCTGGGCGACTGGGCCTTCCTCGGCGGGCTGTCGGGAGTGCATCAGTTCGTGCGCGTCGGCGCACATGCGATGACCGGATTCCAGACCCGGCTGTCGCAGGACCTGCCGCCCTATGTCACCGCCTCGGGCAACCCGGCCGAGGCGCAGGGCATCAACCAGGAAGGCCTGAAGCGCCGCGGCTTCGCCACCGAGCGCATCGACGTGATCAAGCAAATGCACCGCCTGCTGTACCGCAAGAGCCTGCGCCTGGATGAAGCGCTCGAGCAGATCGCCGCGCTGCGGCTGCAGCAGCCGCGGTCGGATGCCGACATCGCGCTGATGCTCGACTTCCTTGCCGCGACACCGCGCGGCATCGTGCGTTAGCCCCGGCCATGCCTGCCGACGCGCCGCGCCTGGCGATGGTCGCGGGCGAAGCCTCTGGCGATCTGCTGGCGGCGCTGCTGCTCGGCGGGCTGCGCCAGCGCTGGAGCGGCCTGAGCAGCTTCGGCGTTGGTGGGCCGGAGATGATCGAGCAGGGTTTCGATGCCTGGTGGCCGCAGCACAAGCTGGCGGTGCACGGTTACGCCGATGCGCTGCGCCACTACCCCGAGCTGTCCGGCATCCGCCGGCGATTGTCGATGCGGCTGGTGCAGACGCGGCCCGATGCCTTCATCGGCGTCGATGCGCCGGACTTCAACCTCGGCCTGGAGGCGCAGCTCAGGCGGGCCGGCATCAAGGCCATCCATTTCGTCTGCCCGTCCATCTGGGCCTGGCGCGGTGGGCGGGTCAAGCGCATCGCGCGCAGCGTGGATCATGTGCTGTGCCTGTTCCCGTTCGAGCCGGAGCTGCTGCAGCGCGCGGGCATTGCCGCCAGCTTCGTCGGGCACCCGCTGGCCGACGTGATCCCGCTGCGGCCGCCCCGCGCCGAGGCGCGGCTGCGCCTCGGGCTGTGCGAGCACGAGCCGGTGATTGCCTTGTTGCCCGGCAGCCGGCAAGGCGAGATCCGCCATATCGCGCCGGCCTTCCTGCGCGCCGCCGCGCTGCTGCACGGACGTCGACCCTCTCTGCGCTTCGTGCTGCCGGCGGCGCCAAGGCTGCGCGCCGGGCTGGAACCGCTGATCGGATTGCACGCCCCGGGGCTGCCGGTGCGCCTGCTGGACGGCGCTTCGCACGATGCGCTCGCCGCCTGTGACGTGACGTTGATCGCCAGCGGCACGGCCACACTGGAAGCGGCGCTTTTCAAGCGGCCGATGGTCATCGGCTACCGCATGCATGCCATGAGCTGGCAAATCATGAAGCGAATGAGCTATCAGCCCTGGGTCGGGCTGCCCAACATCCTGAGCCAGGAGTTCGTCGTGCCCGAGTTCCTGCAGGAAGCCTGCCAGCCTGAAGCGCTGGCCGATGCGGTGCTGGATCAGCTTGACGATACCGCTGGCGCGTATCGGCTGGCCGCGCGCTTCACTGAACTGCACCTGCTCTTGAAGCGCGACACGGCGCGCTGTGCCACCGATGCGATCGCGAAAATTCTTGAAGCCTGAGCAGCTCGGGCTGGCCTGGCGCGGCCCGGGGTTGCTGGCCGGCGTCGACGAGGCCGGCCGGGGCCCGCTGGCCGGCCCGGTGGTCGCCGCCGCGGTGATGCTCGACGAGCTGCAGCCGATCAAGGGCCTGGCCGACTCGAAGACGCTGTCGCCGCGGCGGCGCGAGCAGCTTTACGACGAGATCCGCGCCAGAGCCTTGTGCTGTTGCGTGGCCGAGGCCAGCGCGCAGGAGATCGATACGCTGAACATCCTGCAAGCCACCTTGCTGTCGATGCGCCGAGCGGTCGAAGGGCTGCGCCTGGCGCCGCATTTCGTGCTGGTCGACGGCAACCGGCTGCCGGTGCTGAAGATGCCGGCGCAGGCCATCGTCAAGGGCGATGCCAAGGTGCAGGCCATCGCGGCGGCGTCGGTCCTGGCCAAGGTGCACCGCGACCGCCTGTGCGTGGAGTTGCACGAGCGCTATCCGCAGTACGGCTTTGCCGCGCACAAGGGTTATCCCACCGCCGAGCACCTGCAGGCGCTGCGCATGCACGGCGCCTGCCCCGAGCACCGCCGCAGCTTCGCGCCTGTGCGGCTGGCCGGCGACGGCCCATGACGGCCGCGGTGCAGCCTATCCGCTCGCGGGACAACCCGAGCCTGGCCGCGGCGCGTCGCGCGCTGCGCGATCCTGCCGCCTATCGCCGGCCCGGCGCGCTGCTGTGGCTGGAGGGCGACCACCTGATCCGCGCCTGCCTGGCCCGCGGCCGACCGCTGCAGCAGGTCCTGGTGGCCGAGTCGGCCTGGGCGCAGCCGGCGCTGCGCGAGCTGGCGCAGCGCGGACAGCGCGTGCTGCTGCTGCCCGATGCCTTGTTCAGGGAGCTGAGCACGCTGGAATCGCCGGCCTCTATCGGCGCGCTGGTCGAAAGGCCGCCGGCTGCCGCGGTGCGCGGCGATGTGCCGAGCGTGATGCTCGATCGCGTGCAGGATAGCGGCAATGTCGGCAGCATCCTGCGCAGCGCCGCCGCCCTGGGCGTGCAGCAGGTGCTGGCGCTGAGGGGGACAGCGATGCTGTGGTCGCCCAAGGTACTGCGTGCCGGCATGGGGGCGCATTTCGGACTGCAGTTGCACGAAGGGCTGCTGCAGGAGGAGCTGCTGGGGCTGAGCCTGCCGTGGGTGGCGACCAGCTCGCACGCACCTGAGTTGCTGCACCGCTGCGTCTTGCCGCAGCCCTGTTGCTGGATCTTCGGTCATGAGGGTCAGGGCGTGGCGCCCGAGTTGATGGCGCGCTGCGCGCTGCGGCTGCGCATTGCCCAGCCGGGCGGCGAAGAGTCGTTGAATGTCGCCGCGGCGGCGGCGATCTGCCTGCACGAAAGCCTGCGCCAGCGCGGCTGAGCGTGCGCGCTCAGTAGATCAACCGATCGGGCCGGATGTCGCGCAGGATGGTCGTGGCGATCTCCTCGATCGACTTGTGCGTCGACGACAGCCATGCAATGCCGTACTTGCGCATCATCAACTCGGCCTCAAGCACCTCGTAGCGGCAGTTCTCGAGCGACGCGTACTTGCTGCCCGGGCGCCTCTCGTTGCGGATCTGCGAAAGCCGCTGCGGGTTGATCGACAGTCCGAAGCACTTGGTCTTGTGCTCGACCAGCGCCGTCGGCAGCTTGCTGCGCTCGAAGTCCTCCGGGATCAGCGGGTAGTTGGCTGCCTTGATGCCATGCTGCATGGCCAGGTACAGCGACGTCGGCGTCTTGCCGCTGCGGCTGACGCCGACCAGGATCACGTCCGCAAGATCCAGGTTGAGCGACGACTGGCCGTCGTCATGGGCCAGCGAGAAGTTGATGGCATCGATGCGGTCGTGGTACTCCTCGCTCTTGGCGGCATCCGAGAAGCGTCCGATGCGGTGGTTGGACTTGACGCCGAACTCCTCTTCCAGCGGCTCGACGAAGGTGCGAAACATGTCCAGCACCATGCCCCTGCAGCTTTCAGTGGTGAGCACGCGGCGTATTTCGTCGTCGACCAGGGTGATGAAGACGATCGGTCGCTTGCCTTCGTGGTCGGCCGCCTGGTTGATCTCTTCGAGCACCGCCCAAGCCTTGTCCACTGAGTCGATGAACGGCCGGCGCACGTGACGTAGCCGCGTCTCGAACTGCGCCAGGATGGAGTTGCCGAAGGTTTCGGCGGTGATGCCGGTGCCGTCCGAGACAAAGAACACGGTGCGATTGGGCATGGCGGACATCCGGCGGCACGGCCTGCAAGTAGTGCGCGGATGATAGGCAATAACTCCTTAGAATTCCTCGCAACATCCCCCGCGCCGATCGCAACATGCAAGCCCGCTGCCGCCAACGACAAGCACAAGATGCAGCGGCACGCCGACCAGGCGCCATGGGAGCACCGCTTTTGTCACATCACGGAGCCTTCCCATGCCTTCCACCTCTTTGGCGACCGCCCTGGTCGTACCTTTCGAACGCCTGAGAATGACCGACGTTGAGTCGGTGGGCGGCAAGAACGCCTCGCTCGGCGAAATGATCAGCCAGCTTTCGGCTTCGGGCGTGGCCGTGCCTGGCGGCTTTGCCACGACGGCGCACGCGTTCCGCCAGTTCCTCAAGCACGATGGCCTGGCGCAGCGGATCCAGGACCGGCTCGACAAGCTCGACACAGACGATGTGCGCGCGCTGGCCGAAGCCGGCGCGCAGATCCGCCAATGGATCGTGGGCACGCCTTTCCCCGCTGACCTGCAGGCGGCGGTCAGTTCGCAGTTCGAGATGCTGACGCGCGACAACCCCGGCGCGTCCTTCGCGGTGCGTTCCTCGGCCACCGCCGAGGATCTGCCCGACGCCTCCTTCGCCGGGCAGCAGGAGACCTTCCTCAACGTCGTGGGCATCGAGCAGGTGCTGCTGAAGATGAAGGAGGTCTTCGCCTCGCTGTACAACGACCGCGCCATCAGCTACCGCGTGCACAAGGGCTTCGCCCATGGCGATGTGGCGCTGTCGGCCGGCGTGCAGCGCATGGTGCGCTCCGACCTGGCGGCGGCGGGCGTGATGTTCACCATCGACACCGAATCCGGGTTCAAGGACGTGATCTTCATCACCTCGAGCTACGGGCTCGGTGAGACGGTGGTGCAGGGCGCCGTCAACCCGGACGAGTTCTACGTGCACAAGCCCACGCTGAAGAGCGGCAAGTTCCCGATCATCCGGCGCAGCCTGGGCAGCAAGCTGCTTCGCATGGAGTTCGCCAGCGAGCAGCAGCGTGCGGCCGGCGGCCATCTTGTGCGCACGGTCGACACCGCGCCCGAACTGCGCAACCGCTACTCGCTCAGCGATGCCGACGTGATCGATCTGTCGCGTTACGCGCTGATCATCGAGCAGCACTACGGCCGGCCGATGGACATCGAATGGGGCAAGGATGGCCAGGACGGCAAGCTCTACATCCTGCAGGCCCGGCCCGAGACGGTGAAGAGCCAGGCCGAGGGCAAGATCGAGCAGCGCTACCGCCTCACCGGCGACCGTGCCAGGAACGTGGTGCTGGCCGAGGGCCGCGCCATCGGCCAGAAGATCGGCACCGGCCCGGTGCGCCTGATCCGCAGCCCGGCCGAGATGGAGCGCGTGCAGCCTGGCGACGTGCTGGTCACCGACATGACCGATCCCAACTGGGAGCCGGTGATGAAGCGTGCCGCGGCCATCGTCACCAACCGCGGCGGGCGCACCTGCCATGCGGCGATCATTGCCCGAGAGCTGGGCATTCCTGCGGTGGTGGGCTGCGGCGACGCCAGCGACAAGGTGCAGGACGGCGTGCTGGTCACCGTGTCCTGTGCCGAGGGCGACACCGGCTACGTCTACGACGGCCTGCTCGAAACCGAGGTCAGCGACGTGCAGCGTGGCGAGATGCCGTACTGCCCGATCAAGATCATGATGAACATCGGCAACCCGCAGCTGGCCTTCGACTTCGCGCAAATGCCCAACTCCGGCGTCGGCCTGGCGCGGCTGGAGTTCATCATCAACAACAACATTGGGGTGCACCCAAAGGCCATCCTCGACTATCCGAACATCGATGCCGACCTGAAGAAGGCCGTCGAGTCGGTGGCGCGCGGCCATGCCTCGCCGCGTGCCTTCTATGTCGACAAGCTGGCCGAAGGCATCGCCACCATTGCCGCGGCCTTCTGGCCGAAGAGCGTGATCGTGCGGCTGTCGGACTTCAAGTCCAACGAATACCGCAAGCTCATCGGCGGGTCGCGCTACGAGCCCGAGGAAGAAAACCCGATGCTGGGTTTTCGGGGCGCGGCGCGCTATTTGAGCGCGGACTTTGCAGAGGCCTTTGCGATGGAGTGCGAGGCCCTCAGGCGGGTGCGCGATGAGATGGGTCTGGTCAATGTGGAGGTGATGGTGCCCTTCGTGCGCACCCTGGGCCAGGCACAGGCGGTGACCGACTTGCTGGCGCGCAAGGGGCTCAAGCGCGGTGACAACGGGCTGCGCGTGATCATGATGTGCGAGGTTCCGAGCAACGCAGTGCTGGCCGATCAGTTCTTGGCGTTTTTCGATGGCTTTTCGATCGGTAGTAACGACCTCACACAGCTGGTGCTGGGGATCGATCGCGACTCGCCACGACTCAGTTCGATTGGCAATGCCGACCATCCGGCGGTACGCGCTCTGATTGCCGAGGCCATTGCCGCGTGCAAGCGCCATCGGCTCTACGTCGGCATCTGCGGGCAGGATCCATCCGATCTGCCGGGCTTTGTCTCCT
>JBEIHU010000117.1:0-12880 GCA_040381175.1 Burkholderiaceae bacterium | reverse complement strand
TCTGACGGACTAACCGGATAGGGACACAGCCTGCCCAGGCTACGGCTGCGCCGGCGGTGGCACTTGCCTTGGCTGTCCGCAACGGCTATGCTGTACAAAAACACAGTATTGGCCATGACACCTGCCTCAGATGCACCGCCTCTGGCCCGCGCCGGCAGCACCGCGCCGGCGCGCCGGCTGCTGGACCAGTTGCGCGAGCGGGTGCGCTACCTGCACTACAGCATAAGAACCGAGGAAGCCTACGTCCATTGGGTTCGGGCCTTCGTTCGCTTCCACGGTCTGCGCCACCCCAAGGAGATGGGCGCCGACGAGGTGCGCGCCTTCCTGTCCTGGCTGGCCGTCGAGCGCCGCGTGTCGGTGTCCACGCATCGGCAGGCGCTGTCGGCGCTGCTGTTCCTGTACCGGCAGGTGTTCGGCCAGCACCTGCCCTGGCTGGATGCGCTGGACCGCCCGCAACGCAAGCAGCGCCTGCCGGTGGTGCTGACCACTGCCGAGGTGCGCGCGGTGCTGGCGCTGCTTGAAGGCACGCATGCCGTGCTGGCGCAGCTGCTCTACGGCACCGGCATGCGCATCACCGAGGCGCTGCAACTGCGCACCAAGGACGTCGATTTCGAGCGCCGCGTGGTCGTCGTGCGGTGTGGCAAAGGGGGCAAGGATCGGCTGGTGATGCTGCCGTCCGCCTTGGCGGCCTCGCTCAAGACGCAGTTGCAGCGCGCGCATGGTTTGTGGCAGGCCGATGTGCGCGATGGCCGCAGCGGCGTGTACATGCCCGATGCGCTGGAGCGCAAGTACCCACGCGCCGGCGCGTCATGGGCCTGGTTCTGGGTTTTCCCACAGGACCGGCATGCCACCTGCCAGCGCACCGGCAGGGTTCGGCGCCACCACCTGTACGACCAGAGCTTCCAGCGTGCATTCGCCCGTGCCGTGCAATCCGCCGGCATCACGCGCCCGGCCACGCCGCACACCCTGCGCCACGCCTTCGCCACGCACCTGCTGCAGGCCGGCACCGATATACGCACGGTGCAGAAGCTGCTGGGCCACAGCGACGTGAGCACGACGATGGTCTACACCCATGTGCTCGAGTTGGCAGGCGGCGCGGTGCGCAGCCCGCTGGATGCGCTGGCGGGTGCGTAAAGCGCTGCTGTCAGCGGATGGCCAGAAACGCCGCAGGGCTCAGGATGCGCACGCCATGAAACGGGTCCGGCACCAACAGGTCGTTGTCGCCGGTGACGATGGCCTCGGCCTCGCCGTTCAATGCCGCGTGCAGGAACTTGTCGTCCCGCGGGTCGCGGCAGGCCTGCATGCGGTGGGTAATGGCCACCCGCCGCGCCACGCCACCCAGCAGGGCCACGAAGCGCTGCCGGTCGGCCAGCAACACATAGCGGTCGAAGCGCGGGCGCGACAGCACGTCGGCCAGTTCGGCCAGGGTGTCGTCCGACACCAGCGGCACGCCCAGGGCCAGCGCATGGTCCACCGCCCGCGCCGCGGTGCCGCCGGGCATCGGCAGCCGGCTGACCAGGGTGTTGGTGTCCAGCACCCGGCGGCGTTCAGGCATCCGGGCCGTCGTCCAGCAGCTTGGCCAGACGCTTCTCGGTCAGGCCGGCAGCCTTGGCACGCTGGCCCACCGCATCGCAGAAGCGCTGGAACTCGGCACGGTTCAGCTGCTGCAGCCGCTCGTACTCCTGCATCGACAGCACCACCGCCACGTTGCGCTGCTGGCGCTGGATGACGATCGGCTCGCGCGCGGCTTCGTCGATCACGCTGGCGAAGGACTTGCGGGCCTCGCTGGCGGCAATGGTCTTCATGTTTGCGCTTCCGTCGTGAGTTGGAAAAATCGTACATAACGTACGCAGGCGTCGCCCGTGCTCCCCGCCTATGCCGAGCTGCACTGCCGCAGCAACTTCAGCTTCCTGTGCGGCGCCTCGCACCCCGAGGAGCTGGTGGCGCGGGCGCAGGCGCTGGGCTACAGCGCGCTGGCCCTCACCGATGAATGTTCGCTGGCCGGCGTGGTGCGCGCGCATGCCGAGGCCAAGCGCCTGGGCCTGCACCTGATCATCGGCAGCGAGCTGCAGCTCACGCACCCGCCCGCCAAGGGCAAGGCCGATGCCGGCGCCGCGCCGCGGCTGGTGCTGCTGGCACAGACGCGCCGCGGTTACGGCAACCTGTCGCAGTGGATCACCGTGGCGCGCCGCCGCGCGGCCAAGGGCGAGTACCTGGCCCACCCCTCGGACCTGGAAGGCCGCGTGCCGCTCGCGCCGCACCTGGCCGGCCTGCCCGATTGTTTTGCGCTGCTGCTGCCCGGCCCGTGGCAGCCTTTCGAGACGGTGTTCGCGCACGCCATGTGGCTGAAGACCTGGTTCGGCGTCGAGCGCTGCGGCATCGCGGTGCAGCTGCTGCACCAGGCGCACGACGACACGCTGCTGGACGTGCTGCCGCGCGTGGCCCAGGCCAGCGCTCTGCCGCTGGTGGCGTCCGGCGCGGTGCTGATGCACGCGCGCTCGCGCAAGCCGCTGCAAGACCTGCTGACCGCCACGCGCCTCAACACGCCGCTGGCCGAATGCGGCTTCGCGCTGCAGCCCAATGCCGAGGCGCACCTGCGCTCGCGCCAGCGGCTGGCGGCGCTGTATCCGCCCCAGTGGCTGGCCGCCACGCTGCGCATCGCCGGGCAGTGCGCCTTCTCGCTGGACGAGCTGCGTTATGAGTACCCCGAGGAGATCGTGCCCGCCGGCCACACGCCCGCCAGCTGGCTGCGCGCGCTGGTCGATCAGGGCGTGGCGCGGCGCTTTGCGGCGGGCATGCCGGCCGCGTACCGCGCCACGCTGGAAGCCGAGCTGGCGCTGATCGCGCAGCTGCAGTACGAGCCCTACTTCCTCACCGTGGCCGACATCGTGCACTGGGCGCGCGCGCAGGGCATCCTGTGCCAGGGCCGCGGCAGCGCGGCCAATTCGCTGGTGTGCTACTGCCTGGGCGTGACCGAGGTGGACCCGCGCCGCGCCACGCTGCTGTTCGGCCGCTTCATCAGCGCCGAGCGCAACGAGCCGCCCGACATCGACATCGATTTCGAGCACCAGCGGCGCGAAGAGGTCATCCAGTACATCTACCGCAAGTACGGCCGGCAGCGCGCCGCGCTCACCGGCGTGGTCATCAGCTACCGGCCGCGCAGCGCGCTGCGCGACGTGGGCCGTGCGCTGGGCATCGACCTGGACCGCATCGACGCGGTGTCGAAGAGCATGCACTGGTTCGACGGTCGCCGCGTCGACCCCGAGCGCCTGCGCGAAAACGGCTTCGACCCCGCATCGCCGGTGTGCCAGCTGTGGGTGGAGCTGACGCAACAGCTGATCGGCTTCCCGCGCCATTTGAGCCAGCACCCCGGCGGCTTCGTCATCGCGCGCGACGACATCGCGCGGCTGGTGCCGGTGGAAAACGCCGCGATGGAAGGGCGCAGCGTCATCCAGTGGGACAAGGACGATCTCGACGCGCTGGGGCTCATCAAGGTGGACATCCTGGCGCTGGGCATGCTCAGCGCCATCCGCCGCGCGCTGGAATGGGTAGCCGTCAAGTTGGGACGGAGGAATCCGGCGCCGGGCCGCCCCAAGCCGGATTCGCTCCCCTCGGGGGGCGACGCCGCAGGCGTCGTGAGGCCGACATTCGAGCTGGGCGACATCCCCGACGGCGACACGCCCACCTTCGACATGATCTGCGCCGCCGACACGGTGGGCGTGTTCCAGATCGAAAGCCGCGCGCAGATGAGCATGCTGCCGCGGCTGCAGCCGCGTTGCTACTACGACCTGGTGGTCGAGGTGGCCATCGTGCGGCCCGGGCCCATCCAGGGCGGCATGGTGCACCCCTTCCTGCGCAACCGCAGCCTGCCCGACGAGCAGATCGAATGCACCGAGGAGCTCAAGCCCGCGCTGATGCGCACCAAGGGCGTGCCCATCTTTCAAGAGCAGGTGATGCAGATCGCCATGCTGGCGGCCGACTTCACGGCCGGCGAGGCCGACCAGCTGCGCCGCGCCATGGCGGCCTGGAAGCGCAAGGGCGGCCTGGGCCCCTTTTACGAGCGGCTGGTGGGCCGCATGGTCGAAAAGGGCTACGAGCGCGAGTACGCTGAAGCCATCTTCAAGCAGATCGAAGGCTTCGGCGAATACGGTTTCCCCGAAAGCCATGCCGCCAGCTTTGCGCTGCTGGTGTATGCCAGCGCGTGGCTCAAGTGCCACCACCCCGATGCCTTCCTGGCCGCGCTGCTGAACAGCCAGCCGATGGGCTTCTACGCGCCGGCGCAGCTGGTGCGCGACGCGCGCGCGCACGGCGTGGTGGTGCTGCCGGTGGACGTGACCTGCAGCGATTGGGAGTCGACGCTGGAGGCCGCGGCGGAGCAGCCGACGCCGGGCCGCCCCAAGTCGGCTGGCGCCCCCCCGGGGGGGCGGACGCCGCCGAGCGGCGGTCTCGGGGGCCGAGCTTGGCCGGTGCGGCTGGGCTTCAACCGCATCGGCGGCTTTGCGCAGGAGTCCGCCGCGCGGCTGCTGGCGGCGCGCGCGCAGGCGCCCTTCGACAGCGTGGAAGACCTGGCGCGCCGCGCCGCGCTGGATGCCGGGCAGCTGGCGCTGCTGGCGCAGGCCGATGCACTTGTTCAGATCACCGGCCACCGCCACCAGGCGGCCTGGGCCACCGCCGGCGTGGACACCCGCGCCACGCCGTTGCTGAAGCGCACGCGCACGCACGAGGCGCCGGCCGCCCTGGCCGCACCCGGCGCGGCCGAGGACATGCTGGCCGATTACCGCAGCACCGGGCTGTCGCTGCACACCCACCCGCTGGCGCTGCTGCGCGCGCAGCTGGCGGCCTACCGCGTGCTGCCGGCGACCGAGCTGCGCGGCTGCCGCAGCGGCCAGCTGGCGCGGGCCAGCGGCCTGGTCACGCACCGTCAGCGGCCCGAGACGGCCAGGGGCGTGGTCTTCGTGACACTGGAGGACGAGACCGGCACGGTCAACATCATCGTCTGGCCCGACGTGGCCGAGGCGCAGCGCAAGCCGCTGCTGGGCAGCACGCTGCTCACGGTGTATGGCGTATGGCAGCGCGAAGGCGAGGGCACCCGCGCGGTGATGCACCTGGTGGCGCGCAAGCTGGTGGACCACACGCCGCTGCTGCAGGGGCTGGTGACGCGCAGCCGCGATTTCCGCTGAAGCGGCGCCGCGCTCCAGCAAAACCAGCGGGCGCAGCCGGAGCGCGTTGCGGTCGTTGCGACTGGCGGCTGCCGCTCGCCGGCCCCGGCCTGCCGAATCGGCTGCGGCAGCGCGCTGGCTTCACCCGCGTTCCACGCCCGCGGTGTCGCAGCAGTGGAAGCAATGCATGCTGGCAATCGACAGCCATGCGCCGCAGCAGGTCATCGGTCTGCGCGCGTCTGCCGCTGCCGCAGCGACTCCAGCTCGCGCTCGACCATCTGCTCGCGCAGGCCATCGCCGCGCAGGCTTACGAAGGTAACGAAGCCGTGGATCGCCAGGCCCAGCCCCCAGCCGGCCAGCGGCCACAAGTGCCAGCTCTTGCCGCCGGCCCAGCTCAGTACGGCCAGCCCCAGGTTGACCAGCAGGTACACGGTGGCATGGATGTAGAAGCCCAACTTCCGGTTGACGCGGCTGCGGGCCTGGCGCTGCAGCTTGGTTTCATCGTCGTTCATGTCGGCCCTTTCGTGGATCAGGAAGCGATGCCGGTGGCCTGAGTGCCCCACAGCAGGCTGCCCAGGAAGCGCCCGGGCAACAGCGTGAAGATGCCGGCGATGACGCAGCCGCCGTAGTAGATGCCGCGCATCGTCTTGCGGTGACCGACGATGTTGCCGGCGCGCACGTAGCGCAGCGCGCGCGGCAGCATCACCGCCACGTACAGCGTGAAGCCGTGGATCGGCGTGTAGCCATACAGGTTGGGCAGCCGGTAGTCACGGATGAAGGCGCTGCTCAGCACCGTGCCGGCCATCAGCGTCACCCACATCCAGCCCAGCGTGCGGTGGTTCCAGGTGCCTTTGCGGCCCCACAGGATCAACGCGCCCAGCAGCAGCGCCGCCACCGCGGTCACCAGGTGGAAGAAGATCAGCGGGTGGCGCTGCATCAGCGTGGCGAAGGCGTTCATCGTCGGCTCCGTGTGCCAGCGCGTGCGAGTCGGCCGGTGTCGTCAGCGCCTGCGCCAGCACATGCTGGCTGCCGCTGAAGGCCGACGGGCAGGTCCAGGCACAGCCCGCGCCACGCCCGGGCCCGCAGGCGCAGATGCGACAGCAGGTGGCGCCCGCCGTCGATCAGCAGCCAGCAGCACAGCCCGATCAGCAGCGAATGCAGCAACGCGTCGCCCAGGCCACTGCGGCCGGCGGCCGTCAGCAGCAGGGCGATCGCCAGGCACAGCAGCAGCACGAAGCCGGCACCTCGCAGCAGTTGCGCGCGCACCAGCGGCCAGGGTAATGCGTAGCCGGGCGGTGACGAGCTTGCGGTGGCAGAGCCGAGCATGGCGCCGATTGTCGGCCGATCGCCTTGGCGCGGCCCCAAGGCGGCGACATACAGCTGCCAGCTGGCGCCGGATGCCGGGTGCACGGCGCGACGTCCCGGCTCAGCCCGCGGCCAGCGCCTGGCGGATGGCGTCGATGCGCGCGCGGTTGACGCCGAAATCCTTGCGGCCGACGCGCGAGGCCGAGCGCACCTGCACCATGCCCGCGCCCGGGTCGAACCAGAACTCGGCATCGTCGACGAACTTCATCCAGCGGGTAGTGAACTGCACATGCAGGTAGTCGTCGCGCGACTGCACCACCTGGGCACCGGGCATGGCCTCGACGATCTGCCGGATGCGCGCCAGGGTCGCGGGCCCGTTGCCGCGCACCGGCAGCGGCTCGATGCGCGCATCGTCCTGCATCGGATGCTGCGGCCACAGGTCGGCCTGGCTGCTGACGCTGTTCGGTGTCTTCGACGGCGGCTTGAGCTTGCCGTCGCGCACGCCCAGGTTGGCCGGCGTCTTGCCGCCGAAAGCCCCCAATTGCGCCGCCACCAGCACCAGCAGCACCAGCGCCGCCAGGATCACAAGCAACCACTTCAGGATCTGCACGTCCGGCTTTCAGGAGTCGCGGGGCGCGCGGCGCAAGCCGCCGATTGCGGGCCCAAGGATGACGGCCCGCCTCATCGCCGCTTCGACCCGCCCAGCAGCCCGCCCAGCACGCCGCGGAAGATCTCGCGGCCGAGTGCCGAGCCCATGCTGCGCACGGCAGAGGCGGCGGCCTTTTCCACCAGGCCCTCGCGCTTGCCGCCGCGCGGGCCGGTGCTGCCGAAGAGCGCGTCCTTCAGCTCGCCGACCATGCCGCTGTCGGCCTGGCCGGTCGCCGCGCCCTTGCCGGCGTTGATCTGCTGCGCGGCCTCGCCGGTGGTCTCGGCCCGGCCCTTCAGCTTCTCATAGGCCGATTCGCGGTCCACCGTCTTCTCGTAGGTGCCGGCCACCAGCGACTCTTGGATCAGCGCCTTGCGTTGCTCGGGCGCGATCGGGCCGATCTGGCTGCCCGGCGGCAGCACGTACACCCGCTCGGTGACGCTGGGTCGGCCCTTCTCGTCGAGGAAGCTGACCAGCGCCTCGCCCACCGCCAGCTCGGTGATCGCCGTCTCGATGTTCAGCTTGGGGTTGGCGCGCATCGTGCTGGCCGCCGCCTTGACGGCCTTCTGGTCGCGCGGAGTGAAGGCGCGCAGCGCGTGCTGCACGCGGTTGCCCAGCTGCGCCAGCACGCTGTCGGGAATGTCCAGCGGGTTCTGCGTCACGAAGTACACGCCCACGCCCTTGCTGCGCACCAGCCGCACCACCAGCTCGATGCGCTCGACCAGCGCGGCCGGCGCGTCCTTGAACAGCAGGTGCGCCTCGTCGAAGAAGAACACCAGCTTCGGCTTGTCCAGGTCGCCCACCTCGGGCAGCTGCTCGAACAGCTCGCTCAGCATCCACAGCAGGAAGGTGGCATACAGCCGCGGGCTGTTCATCAGCTGGTCGGCCGCCAGGATGTTGACCACGCCCCGGCCGTCGCTCGTCTGCATGAAATTGGCGATGTCCAGCATCGGCTCGCCGAAGAAGCGGTCGCCGCCCTGCTCGCCGATCTGCAGCAGCCCGCGCTGGATGGCGCCGATGCTGGCTGAACTGACATTGCCGTACTCGGTCTTGAACTGCGCGGCGTTGTCGCCCACGTGCTGCAGCATCGCGCGCAGGTCCTTCAGGTCCAGCAGCAGCAGGCCCTGGTCGTCGGCGATCTTGAACACCAGGTTCAGCACGCCGGCCTGCGTCTCGTTCAGCCCCAGCATGCGGCCCAGCAGCAGCGGGCCCATGTCGGAGATGGTGGCGCGCACCGGATGGCCCTGCGCCTTGGCGCCGCTGGCGAACACGTCCCACAGCGTGCAGGGGCAGGCCAGCGCCTCGGGCGGCTCGATACCGCGCTCCTTCAGCACCGCCGCCATCTTGGCCGGGATGCTGCCCATCTGGCTGATGCCGGTCAGGTCGCCCTTGACGTCGGCCATGAACACCGGCACGCCCAGCTTGCTGAAGTTCTCGGCCAGCGTCTGCAGCGTGATGGTCTTGCCCGTGCCGGTGGCGCCGGTGATCAGCCCGTGGCGGTTGGCCAGCGCGGGCAGCAGGAAACATTCGATGTCGCCATGGCGGGCGACGAGGATCGGGTCGGGCATCGGCTCGGCTCCCTGGGGTGGCCCAAAAGTAGAATCGCAGTCTATCCAAGATCGATCACCGCGCCCGGCGCAAGGCCGGGCTCCAAGGAGCAGCGTTCGAATGGCCGGACATTCCAAATGGGCCAACATCCAGCACCGCAAGGGCCGCCAGGACGAAAAGCGGGGCAAGATCTGGACGCGCGTCATCCGTGAGATCACCGTGGCCGCACGCCAGGGCGGCGGTGACCTCGGCGCCAACCCGCGCCTGCGGCTGGCGGTGGACAAGGCCAAGGCCGCCAACATGCCGGCCGACCGCATCAAGTACAACATCGACAAGGCCTCGGGCACGCTGGAAGGCCTGAACTACGAGGAAATCCGCTACGAGGGCTACGGCATCGGCGGCGCGGCGATCATCGTCGACTGCATGACCGACAACCGCGTGCGCACCGTGGCCGAGGTGCGCCACGCCTTCAGCAAGTACGGCGGCAACATGGGCACCGAAGGCTCGGTGGCCTTCCAGTTCAAGCACTGCGGCCAGTTCGTCTTTGCTCCCGGCACCAGCGAGGACAAGGTGATGGAGGTGGCGCTGGAAGCTGGCGCCGACGACGTGCTCGGC
The DNA here is from genome assembly GCA_040381175.1 of Burkholderiaceae bacterium. Taxonomy (GTDB): domain Bacteria; phylum Pseudomonadota; class Gammaproteobacteria; order Burkholderiales; family Burkholderiaceae_C; genus Rubrivivax. Next base: position 3,607 of record JBEIHU010000117.1, on the reverse strand, counting down.
GACGACGACGGCGCGGTGGAGGTGCTGTGCGCGGTGCCCGCCTTCGAGGCGGTGAAGGCCGCCTTCGAGGCCGCCGGCCTGCAGCCCGAGGTGGCCGAGGTGACGATGCGCCCCGAGAACGAGATCGAGCTGCATGGCGAGGAAGCGCAGCGCATGCGCAAGCTGCTCGACGTGCTCGAAGACCTGGACGACACGCAGAACGTGTTCCACAACGCCGTGCTCGACGAGGCATGAAAGTCCTGGTCATCGGCGGCGGCGGCCGCGAGCATGCGCTGGCCTGGAAGCTCGCCCAGTCGGCGCGGGTGCAGAAGGTGTACGTCGCGCCGGGCAACGGCGGCACCGCGCTCGACCCGCTGCTCGACAACGTGGCCATCACCGACCTGCATGCGCTGGCCGGTTTTGCGCAGGCCGAGAAGATCGGCCTGACGGTCGTCGGACCCGAGGCGCCGCTGGCCGCCGGCGTGGTGGACCTGTTTCGCGAGCGCGGCCTGCGCATCTTCGGGCCGACGCGCGCCGCCGCGCAGCTCGAAAGCTCCAAGGCCTTCGCCAAGGACTTCATGCGCCGGCACCGCATTCCCACCGCGGACCACGCCACCTTCGACGATGTGGCCGAGGCGCATGCCTTCGTGCAGCGGCACGGCGCGCCGATCGTCATCAAGGCCGACGGCCTGGCTGCCGGCAAGGGCGTGGTGGTGGCCACGACGCTGGAGCAGGCGCAAGAGGCCATCGACTGGATGCTGGTGGACAACCGGCTCGGCGTGGTGCACAACGCCGGCGGCGCGCGGGTGGTGATCGAGCAGTTTCTCGAAGGCGAGGAGGCCAGCTTCATCGTCATGTGCGACGGCCGCAACGTTCTGCCGCTGGCCACCAGCCAGGACCACAAGCGCCTGCTCGACGGCGACGCCGGGCCCAACACCGGCGGCATGGGCGCGTACTCGCCGGCCCCGGTGGTCACGCCCAACGTGCATGCGCGGGTGATGCACGAGATCATCCTGCCCACGGTGGCCGGCATGGCCAGGGACGGCATGCCCTTCACCGGCTTCCTGTATGCCGGGCTGATGATCGATGCCAAGGGCCAGCCGCGCACGGTGGAATTCAACGCCCGGCTCGGCGACCCGGAAACCCAGCCGATCCTGATGCGCCTGAAGAGCGACCTGCTCGACGCGCTGCTGCAGGCCACCGACGGCACGCTCGACAAGGTGGAGCTGCAATGGGACCGCCGCGTCGCGCTGGGCGTGGTGGTGGCCGCCGCCGGCTACCCGATGGCCCCGCGCAGGGGCGATGCCATCACCGGCCTGCCGGCGCCGGCCGAAGACCTGATGGTCTTCCACGCCGGCACGGCCGAGCAGGGCGGCCGGCTGCTCACCAGCGGCGGGCGCGTGCTGTGCGTCACGGCGCTGGGCGAGAAGGTCAAGACCGCGCAGCAGCGCGCCTACGCGGCGCTGCAGGGCATCCACATCGACGGTGCGGTGCACCGCACCGACATCGGCCATCGGGCCATCAAGCGCTGACAGGAGCTTCGCCTTTGACTGAACCCTTCGACAGCGCCCCGGTGCGCGACTACCTGCTCGGCTTGCAACGGCGCATCGTCGGCGCCTTCGAGGCCGAGGACGGCAAGGCCTTCATCAGCGATGGCTGGACGCGGCCGCAAGGCGGTGCGCTCGAGGGCGACGGCCTGTCGCGGCTGGTGGAGCAGGGCCACGTGTTCGAGCGCGCCGGCTGCAACTTCAGCCACGTCAAGGGCAGCAAGCTGCCGCCGTCGGCCACCCAGCACCGGCCCGAGCTGGCCGGCGCGCCCTTCGAGGCGCTGGGTGTTTCGCTGGTGATGCACCCGCGCAACCCGCACGTGCCCACGGTGCACATGAACGTGCGCATGTTCGCCGCGCTGCCGGCCGGGCAGGCGCCGGTCAGCTGGTTCGGCGGCGGCATGGACCTGACGCCCTATTACGGCGTGGAAGAAGACGCGGCGCACTTCCACCGCTGCTGCCGCGACGCGCTGGCGCCCTTCGGCGACGACAAGTACCCGCGCTTCAAGAAGTGGTGCGACGAGTACTTCGTCCTCAAGCACCGCGCCGAGGCGCGCGGCATCGGCGGAGTGTTTTTCGACGACTTCGCCGAGCTGGGCTTCGAGCGCAGCTTCGCGATGATGCGCGCGGTGGGCGACGCCTTCGTGCCAGCCTACCTGCCGATCGTGCAGCGCCGCCGCGCCACGCCGCACGGCGAGCGCGAGCGCGATTTCCAGCTCTACCGCCGCGGGCGCTATGTCGAGTTCAACCTGGTCTTCGACCGCGGCACGCACTTCGGGCTGCAAAGCGGCGGGCGCACCGAAAGCATCCTGATGAGCATGCCGCCGCTGGTGACCTGGCGCTACGACTGGGCGCCCGAGCCCGGCTCGGCCGAGGCGCGGCTGTACAGCGACTTTCTGCCGCCGCGCGACTGGCTGAAGTGACCCACCCCCGCAGCGCCTGCGGCGCTCCCCCTCGAGGGGGCGACGCTGGTGGACCGGCGAAGCCGGCTCCACGGCGTCCGCTCGAGGGTACGGGCTGCGTATGTCACGTTGGGTGCCTTTGCACCCGAGACCATTGAAGTGAAGCGCATCGGCCTGTTCGGCGGCAGCTTCGACCCGGTGCACAACGCGCACCTGGCCCTGGCACGGCAGGCGCTCGACGAGCTGCGGCTGGACGAGCTGCGCTGGGTGCCGGTGGGCCATGCCTGGCAGAAGACGCAGGCCATGACGCCGGCCGCGCAGCGCGAGGCCATGCTGCGCCTGGCCATCGCCGGTGAGCCGCGCTTCGTGCTCGAGCGCTGCGAGCTCGAGCGCCCCGGCCCGAGCTACACCGTGGACACGCTGCGCGCGCTGCAGGCCGCCGCGCCCGGCGCTGACTGGTTCCTGGTGATCGGCCAGGACCAGCACCGCAACCTGCACACCTGGCACGGCCTGGACGAGCTGCTGCAGCGCGTGACGCTGGCCGTGGCGCGGCGGCCGGGCCAGGCGGCCGAGGCCGACGCGCGCGTGCGCGCCGCGCCGATGGTGGCGCTGGCGCTGCCGCCGCTGGACATCTCCGCCACCGACATCCGCCGGCGCGTGGCCGCCGGCGCGGACATCTCGGCATTGGTGCCGGGCGCGGTGGCGCTCTATATTCATCAACAAGGCCTTTACCGGGGCCATGCCGGGAGCTGAATGGACATCCGCAAACTGCAGCGCGCCATCGTCGATGGGCTGGAAGACGTGAAGGCCCAGCACATCGAGGTGTTCAACACCGAGAACCTGTCGGCCCTGTTCGAACGCGTGATCATCGCCACCGGCGCCAGCAACCGCCAGACCAAGGCGCTGGCCGCCAGCGTGCGCGACGCAGTGCGCTCGCGCGGCATGCAGGTGATGCGCACCGAGGGCGAGGAAAACGGCGAGTGGATCATCGTCGACTGCGGCGCCGCGGTGGTGCACATCATGCAGCCGGCCATCCGCGAGTACTACCACCTCGAGGAAATCTGGGGCGGCAAGCCGGTGCGCATGAAGATGGGCATCCGGTCCGGCGCGCTGGTGAAGGCCTCCGAGGGCCCGGACGATGAACCCGACGCCGCGCCGGCGGCGCGTGCCCGGGCCTCG
>JBEIHU010000116.1:0-12905 GCA_040381175.1 Burkholderiaceae bacterium | reverse complement strand
GCACGCCGTGCAAACGTATGAGGTGTAGACGTGGCCGTGGCACCAGCGCTGCCAGCCGCTGCATGAATTCCAGCGGCGACATCACCAGATTCGTGGTGCCGTCGCGCCAGGCTGTCTTGGGATTGAGCACCACCTGGCCCGCAGTGTTGGTCTGTACGCGCTCGTTGGCCAGTGCCGGGCGGGTGATGTAGCGGCACAGTTGTTCCAGCGCCTGACGGTCATCGGCGCCGCAGCGCACGGCTGCGTGCAGACTGAAACCATCGATGTCGGCGCACAGCGATTGCTTGAACTCCGTCTCCTTGGGCATGCCTTGCAGGCCGCGCTCGCGCTTGCAAGCGCGAGCCCTTCGCGAGGCACGGGCCCGCCCGCAGGGGCGGTCCCATGTCCACGCTCAGCGCCCTGTACCGTCAGCACCTTCTGGCCGGCACGCGGCCCGAAGGCAATACGGTAAGTACACGCGGCGGCCTGCAGCGGCCTGAGCGTACGGGCCTCGTCCGAATCACCGTCGTTGTCGGCCATGTAGGTCGAACCCTCCTCTTCGACCAACACCCCCCGACGGGTGAGCAGCTTCATCATGCGGGTGATGATCTTGTGCAACACTGCCTGCAGCGCTTCGTCGGCTGGCTCGGGAACTTCGACGAACTCCGGCGCCCCGTCAATGCCGCGCCGGTACACGCCGTCCAGGACCAGGCAGTGAAGGTGAATGTTCAAGTTGGCGGCCGAGCCAAAGCGTTGAATCAGAGTGACCGCACCGCTATCAGCCTCGTCGGCCTTGAGCCCGGCCTGACCGAGCAGTTGGCGCGTGATCACGCGGTGCACCACCTGCAGCACGGGCGTCAGCAACTTGGGCTGTGAGGCCAGCCGACTGCTGTAGAGCAGGCAGATCGAAGAGGCGTATGACTCCTGTCAGTCTTCTGCAGTGGCTCCACCCGGTGCCGCCCACTCCAGCAGGACAACGCAAGCAGGGCCAGCGGGTTACCAGAAATCGGCGAACCGCTACGCTTCGGCCGTGTCCAGCACCACGCGGCCGACGATGCGGCCGGCCTCCAGGTCGCGCAGCGCGGCCTCGGCATCGGCCAGGGGCCGCACCTGAACTGCCGGCAGCCGCAGCTTGCCGTCGCGCACGAACTGCACCAGTTCGCGGATCTGCGCGGTGTTGCCGACGGCCGAGCCGCGCAACGATACTTCGCGCATCGCCAGCGCCGGCAGCGGCACCGGCAAGGCGCCGCCGAACAGGCCGACCACCACCATCTGGCCGCCCTTGCGCAAGGCCGGCAGCGCCAGTTGCGAGGTGGTCGGCGCGCCGACGAAGTCGACCATGTGCGCCAGGCCGATGCCGGAGATCTTCAGCAGCTCGGCCGGGCCCGGCGTGGTCTTCAGGTTCACCGTGGCCGCCGCCCCGACCGCGGCCGCGGCCTGCAGCTTGGCATCGTCGATGTCGCAGGCGATGACGCGCCGGTGGCCCATGGCGGCCAGCACCGACAGCGCCATCAGCCCGACGCCGCCGCAGCCGAGCACGGCCACCCAGTCGTCGGCGGCCAGCGCGCCGAACTTCTGCACCGCCGAATACGCGGTGACGCCGGAGCAGGCCAGCACCGCGGTGGTGGCCGGGTCCAGGCCCTCGGCCTCGACCAGGTAGCGCGAATGCGGCACCAGCAGGTGGGTGGAGAAGCCGCCCTGCGCGCCCATGCCCAGGGCGCGCATGGTGTTGCACAGGTTGTCGCGGTCGCTCTTGCAGGCCCAGCACTGGCCGCAGCCGATCCAGGGGTTCACCAGGTAGCGGCGCCCGAGCTCGATGCCGCTGACGCGCTCACCCAGCGCCTGCACGACGCCGATGGGTTCGTGCCCCAGCGTCAGCGGCAGCTGGGTGCCGCGGTCGGACAGCTTCAGCTTGTTGCCGCCGCCCAGGTCGAACCAGCCTTCGCGGATGTGCACGTCGGAGTGGCACACGCCACAGTGGGTCAGCCGCACCAGCACTTCATCGGGGCCGGGCTGCGGGGTTTCGCGCAGGCGCTTCTGCAGGGGTTGCCCCCATTCGGCGACGTCATAGCTTTGCATGCTGGAGGCCTTTCGGGGCAAACAGGGTAGGCAGCACGTTGACGCACTGCGCGGGGCTGCATAGCATCGTAGTCAAATCCGAATGACTGTTCAAGTTCTGCAGATGCAGCTCAGCCCCGGCCTGGCCAGCGGCGTGCGCGCCGCCAAGCAGTCGCGCAGCCTCTTGAAGCACCAGGCGCTGCTCGAGGCGGGGCGGCGCCTGCTCGACGCGCAAGACCTGGGCACGCTGTCGGTGGCGCAACTGACGCGCGACGCGGGCATGGCCGTGGGCTCGTTCTACTCGCGTTTCGCCGACAAGGAGGCCTGGTTCGCCGAGCTGCTGCGCGTCACTGGCGAGCAGGTGCTCGCCGACACTGCGGCGATGCTGTCGAGCGCGCGCTGGCGACGCGCGCCGACGCAGCGCAGGGCGACGCTGATCGTGCGCCACATCGTCGACATCCACCGCGTGCACCGCGGCATCTTCAGGGCAGCGCACTTCGACTCGGCGCGCTCCCAGTTGTACTGGCCGCAATTGCATGCCTTCGGCCGACGCATCGCCGACGAGGTGCACCAGGCCATGGCATCCCACATGCATGGCGTGCCGGCACGCCAGCGCCGCTACCGCGTGGGCGTGGCGCTGCAGCTGGTCTACGGCACCCTGGTCAACGCGGTATTGCACGATCCGGGCCCGTTGAAACTGGCCGACAGACAGATCGAGTCCGAGCTGACTCGGGTGTTCCTCGGTGCCGTCCGCATGGACTGAAGCTCAGCCCGGTATGCGCACCTGCATGTCGCTGATGCCGCGCACGAAGTTCGACAGCAGCCGCTTCGGCTCGCTGGTGACCTCGATGACCGGGAAGCGCTTCAGGATCTCTTCCCACAGGATCCTCAGCTGCAGCTCGGCCAGCCGATTGCCCACGCAGCGGTGGATGCCGAAGCCGAAGCTCAGGTGCTGGCGCGGCCGCGGCCGGTCGATGACGAAGGCCTCGGGGTTGTCGATCATCGTCTCGTCGCGGTTGCCCGACAGGTACCACATCACGACCTTGTCGCCCTTGAGGATCTTCTTGCCGCCCATTTCCACGTCGCGCAGGGCGGTGCGGCGCATCATCGGCAGCGGCGTCTGCCAGCGGATGATCTCCGGCACCAGGCTGTCCACCAGCTTCGGGTTGGCACGCAGCTTGGCCCATTCGTCGGGATAGCGGCTCATCGCCAGCAGTCCGCCGGTCATCGAATTGCGGGTGGTGTCGTTGCCGCCGACGATCAGCAGCGCCAGGTTGCCCATGTACTCCATTGGCGACATGTGGCGGGTGGCCGGGTTGTGGGCCAGCATCGACACCAGGTCGTTGCGCGGCGGGGCGTTGACGCGCTCGTTCCACAGCTTGGTGAAGTAGGCCAGCATCTTGCCCAGTTCGGCCAGCCGCGCCTCTTGGGATTCGACCAGACGGTCGACCTCGGGCACCGAGGTCGCCACGTCGGACCACCAGGTCAGCAGCTTGCGATCTTCGAAGGGAAAGTCGAAGAGCGTGGCCAGCATCTGCGTGGTCAGCTCGATCGACACCCGCTGCACCCAGTTGAATTCCTCGTTGCGCGGCAGCTCGTCCAGCACTTTGGCGGTGCGCGCGCGGATCGTGGCTTCCATCGATGCCAGGTTGGCCGGCGCGACGATCGGACTCACGGCCTTGCGCTGCTCATCGTGCTTGGGTGGATCCATGGCGATGAACATCTGCAGCCGCTGCTCGGGGTTGGGCGCGTTGAACAGCGCGATGCCACCTTGGGCCCAGTCGGAGGAGTACACGCCATGGTTGGTGTCCACGGCCATGATGTCCTGGTACCGGGTGACCGACCAGAAGCGGCCGTAGAACTGGTTCTCGAAGAAGTGCACCGGGTCGTCGCGGCGCAGCCGGGCGAAGTAATGGCCGATGGTGTCTTCCTGAAACAGCCGCGGCTTGCTGACGTCGATCTCCTCGATCGGCATCGAGAAGGCTTCCTCGCGGGCCAGGGCCTGCAGTTCGGCGTCGTGGGCGGGTGCATTCATTTCACTTCTCCGATCAGTTCAGCGATGGGTCGAGGAACGCCATCTGCGGAGGGCGGCCGCCGTGGAACCGGCTTGGCCGGGCCGCTGGCGGCGCCCCTTCGAGAGGGCACGCCGAAGGCGCTGCGGGGGTGGTCAATGTTGGCCTTCGGGCAGGCGCAGCACGATGCCGTTGAGCGCGTCGCTCATGTCGATCTGGCAGGACAGGCGCGAGTTCTCCTGCGTCGCCGCGGCGAAGCTGAGCATGCTCTGCTCCATCTCGGTGCGGGCGCCTGTCTTGGCCAGCCAGTCGCCGTCGACGTAGACGTGGCAGGTGGCACAGGCACACGCTCCGCCGCAGTCGGCGTCGATGCCGGGCACGTTGTGGTCGACCGCGGCGCGCATCAGCGACAAGCCGTTGGTGGCGTCGACCTCATGGCGGGCGCCGTTGTGTTCGATGAAGATGACTTTGGGCATGGTGCGTCCGGTTCGGGGTGGCGGCAGGCCTTGGCGAGCGTATCGCGGCATGATAGAAAAATTCGAATCGATATTCAAGTTTCGCGGCGTCGGCCGTTGTGCGCTGCAGCATCGACGGCGGGTTGCGCCGCCGGTCCTACACTGGACCCAGCGCGACAAGGAGACCGGGATGCACCCTTCGATCCATGCACGGCAGACGCCCGACAAGATCGCCTGGCGAATGGCCGGCAGCGGCCTGGCCGTCAGCTACGTCCAGCTGGAAGATGCGTCGAACCGGCTGGCGCATTTCTTCCGCAGCGTCGGGGTGGGCATCGGCGACCGCATCGCACTGATGCTGGAGAACCATCCGCGTTACTTCGAGATCTGCTGGGCAGCGCAGCGCGCCGGCATCGTCTACACCGCCATCAGCAGCCGGCTCACCGCCGGCGAGGCGGCCTACATCGTCAACGACTGCGGCGCCAAGGTTTTCATCAGTTCGATGGCGCTGGCGGGACAGGCGGCCGAACTGCGGGCCTGCACGCCAAAGCTGCAGACGCGGCTGATGCTCGACGGCACGATCGACGGCTACCAGGCCTACGAGGCCGCGGTGGCGGCTTGCCCGGCCGTGCGCATCGCCGACGAGTCGGCCGGCGGCGACATGCTCTATTCGTCGGGCACCACCGGTCGGCCCAAGGGAGTGTTCGTTCCGCCGGAATCCACCGACATCGCCTTTGCAAGCTCGCTGATCAAGGTGAGCATGGGTGCGTTCCAGATGGGGCCGGACACGATCTACCTGTCCCCCGGGCCGCTGTACCACGCCGCGCCGCTGCGCTTTGCGATGGCGGTGATGCGCCTGGGCGGCACGGTGGTGGTGATGGAGCATTTCGACGCGGCCGAATTCCTGGCGCTGGTCGAGAAACACCGCATCACGCACACCCAGCTGGTGCCGACGATGTTCGTGCGCATGCTCAAGCTGCCCGAGGCGCAGCGCCGCGCCCACGACCTGTCGAGCCTGCGTATCGCCATCCATGCCGCCGCCCCCTGCCCGGTGCCGGTGAAGGAGCAGATGATCGACTGGTGGGGCCCGATCGTCTGGGAGTACTACGCCGGCACCGAAGGCATGGGCATGACGCTGGTGAACGCCGCCGACTGGCTGACGCACAAGGGCACGGTGGGCCGCGCCGTGGTGGGCGTGCTGCACATCTGCGACGATCAGGGCGAGGATCTGCCGGTGGGCGAGAACGGCGGCGTGTATTTCTCCGACGGCAAGGCGTTCGAGTACCACAATGATCCCGAGAAGACCGCGGCTGCGCGCAACGCCCGCGGCTGGACCACACTGGGCGACATCGGCCACATGGACGCGGAAGGCTACCTGTACCTGACCGACCGCAAAGCGCACATGATCATCTCGGGCGGGGTGAACATATACCCGCAGGAAGCAGAGAACCTGCTGGTCACCCATCCCAAGGTGCTGGACGTGGCCGTGTTTGGCGTGCCGAACGAGGAGTTCGGCGAGGAAGTCAAGGCGGTGGTGCAGCCGCGCGACATGGCGCTGGCCGGCAAGGCGCTGGAGCAGGAGCTGATCGCCTTCTGCCGCGAGCACCTGTCGGCCATCAAGTGCCCGCGCTCGATCGACTTCCAGGCCGAGCTGCCGCGCCACCCCACGGGCAAGCTGTACAAGCGGCTGCTGCGCGACAAGTACTGGGCTGGCCACGCCAGCAAGATCGTCTGACGCGCCATGGTGGACGCGAACCCCGCGCCGGTGTTCCGCAAGGTGGCGGTGATGGGCGCCGGCGCCGTGGGCAGCTTCTATGGCGCGGTGCTGGCGCGCGCCGGCCATGCGGTCACCCTGATCGGCCGGCCTGCGCATGTGCAGGCGATCCAGCGCGACGGCCTGCTGCTCGAGATGGGCGGCAAGCGCCTGGCCGTGCCCGTGGCGGCCAGCAGCGATCCGGCGGCGCTGGCCGGCGCGGACCTGGTGCTGTGCTGCGTCAAGTCCGGCGACACCGAGGCTGCGGCGCAGCAGATGGCGCCGCACCTGCAGCCCGGCGCGCTGCTGATGAGCCTGCAGAACGGCGTCGACAACGCCGCCACGCTGGCCCGCCATCTGCGCTGCCGGGTGGTGCCCACGGTGGTCTACGTGGCGGTGGCGCTCGGCGGGCCGGGCGTGGTGCGCCACTTCGGCCGCGGCGACCTGGCCATCGGCGCGCTCCCGGGCGGCACGCAGTCGTCCGTGCCCGAATGGCCCACCTTGCAGGCGCTGGTGGACTTTTTCGCCACCGCTCAGGTGCCGGTGCGCATCGTGCCCGACGTGGCGGTGGAGCTTTGGGCCAAGCTGCTGGTCAACTGCGCCTACAACGCGATCTCAGCGCTGGCGCAGATGTCCTATGCGCGGCTGGCGGCGCTGGCCGAGATCCGCGCGCTGCAGCTCGACATCGTGCAGGAGGTCATCGCGGTGGCCGCCGCCAGCGGTGTCGGCTTGCCGCTGCAGGCTTCGCTGGATGCGGTGGGCAAGATCGCAGAGGGCATGCCGCAGCAGCTGTCGTCCACCGCGCAGGACATGGCGCGGCACAAGCCCAGCGAGATCGACCACCTGAACGGCTTCATCGCGCGGCGCGGCCGCGAGCTCGGCGTGCCGACGCCGGTGAACCAGACCTTGCATGCGCTGGTGAAGCTGGTGGAATCGGGCTACGGCACGGCATGATGCAGCCGAGCCCCGCGACTCGGGTGCCCAAAGCCTTTGCGCAGGCCTTGCGCGAGCTGGGACTGGCCGGCGCGCAGCCGCTCGCCGGCACGCCCTTGACGGGCGGAGTGTCGTCCGACATCTGGCGCATCGACACCGCGTCGGGGCCGATCTGCGCCAAGCGTGCCCTGCCCAGGCTGCGCGTGGCCGCCGACTGGCGCGCGCCGATCGAGCGCAACCGCTTCGAGGCCCGCTGGATGCAGGTGGCCGCCGACGCCGTGCCTGGCTGCACGCCTCGCGTGCTGGGCCAGCACCCGCAGCTTGGCGTGCTGGCGATGGAATACCTGCCGCAGCACGCGCTTTGGAAGCGGCAGCTGCGCGACGGCGATGCCAGCCTCGACACCGCGCGGGCGGTGGGGCGCACGCTGGTGCGCATCCACGCACACAGCGCGGCGCGGCCTGCGCTGGCGGCGGACTTCGCCAGCCAGGCGATCTTCTTCGACATCCGCCTCGAGCCCTACCTGCTGGCCACCGCCGCCGCCCACCCCGACCTGGCGCCGCAGTTGGGCGCACTGGTGCGGGCCACTGAGGAGCACGCCAAGGCGCTGGTGCACGGCGACGTCAGCCCGAAGAACATCCTGGTCGACGGGCACCGGCCGGTGTTGCTGGACGCGGAATGCGCGGTCTGGGGCGATCCGGCCTTCGACCTGGCCTTCTGCCTGAACCACCTGCTGCTCAAGTGCCTGTGGACGCCGGCCGCGAGCGCGGGTTTCCTAGCCTGCTTCGAGCAGCTGGCGCAGGCCTACCGCGAGGGTGTGGATTGGGAGAGCGCCGACGCGCTGGAGCGCCGCGCCGCGAGCTTGCTGCCGGGTCTGCTGCTGGCGCGGGTGGACGGCAAGTCGCCTGTGGAGTATCTGGTCGACGAGGCGCCGCGCCAGACCGTGCGGCGCGTCGCCCGCGCGCTGCTCGCCGAACCGGTCGACCGCCTGGCGGACGTCAAACGGGCCTGGCGACTGGAGATTGCCGCATGACCGACACCCGCATCCGCGAGATCCGCGCCAGGCGCGTCTGGGACAGCCGTGGCCGGCCCACGGTCGAGGCCGAGATCAGCCTGCACGACGGCAGCGTCGGCCGCGCCATCGTGCCTGCCGGCGCGTCCACCGGCACGCGCGAGGCGCTGGAGCTGCGCGATGGCGGCGCCGCCTTCGGCGGGCTTGACGTTCAGCGGGCGCTGGGCCATGTGCGCGGCGAGATCGCCGCGGCGCTGGCCGGCCGGGATGCCGCCGACCAGGAGGCGCTGGACCGCTGCCTGATCGATCTCGACGGCACGCCAGCCAAGACGCGGCTCGGCGCCAATGCCACGCTGGCGGTGTCGCTGGCCGCGGCGCACGCCGCCGCCGCAGCGGCGGGACTGCCGCTGTACCAACGCCTGGGCGGTGAAGGCGCATCCATGCTGCCTCTGCCTCAGATCCAGATCTTTGGCGGCGGCGCGCATGCTGGCCGGCGCGTCGATGTCCAGGACTTCATGGTCGTGTGCCCCGGCGCGGGCAGCTTCGCGCAGGCCTTGGAATGGACGGCCGAGGTCTACCGCGCCGCGGGGCGGTTGATGCAGCGCCGCGGCCCGCTGCATGGCGTGGCCGACGAAGGCGGCTGGTGGCCCGATTTCGACAGCAATGAACAGGCGCTGCAGGCGCTGGTGCAGGCCATCGAGTCCGCGGGCTACGCACCTGGCGAGCAAGTGGCGATCGCGCTCGACGTGGCGGCGTCCGAGTTCGGCCGCGGCGGACGTTACCGCCTGGCGTTGGAATCGCGCGAGCTCGATGCCGACGCCATGATCGAGATGCTGCTGCGCTGGGTCGAGCGCTATCCGATCGTGTCGATCGAAGACCCGCTGGCCGAGGATGACCTGGACGGCTTCGTGCGTTTCACCCGTGCCGTGGGCGACAAGCTGCAGGTGGTCGGCGACGACCTGCTGGCGTCGCAGGCCGCGCTGCTGCGCGAAGCGGCGGCCGCCGGCGCGGCCAACTGCGTGCTGCTCAAGCCCAACCAGCGAGGCACCCTCAGCGAGACGCTGAAGGCCTGGCAGGCGGCGCGCGAGCTGGGCTATGCGGGCATCGTCTCGGCGCGCTCCGGCGAGAGCGAGGACACCAGCATCGTGCACCTGGCCATTGGCTGGGGCGTGGGCCAGCTGAAGGTGGGTTCGTTCGCGCGCGGCGAGCGCATGGCCAAGTGGAACGAGGCGCTGCGCATCGAAGAACGGCTGGGAGCGCGAGCCCGCTTTGCCGGTGCGGCGGTGCTGGGCCGCAGCCCGGCGTTCGGCCAGGAGCATGGAAGTCACGCATCGTCCGGCATCCCCTTGTCCCCAACCTGAATCCCTGTAGCGCCGGAATCGGCCCTTGAAAGCGTGTCTGAAGGTGTAGGCGCCGAAACTGAGCGCCAGTTGCTGGGCGTCGCGCCGGTCCACTCGCGGAAGGCCCTGGCGAAGCTCTTGTCGCTGCGGTAGCCGAGCTGGTGGGCGATCTGCTTCACCGGCTGGCGCGTGCGGCCCAGCAGCTCCTGGGCTCGACGGCAGCGGACCTCGTCCTTCAGCGCCTGCACCGACGCGCCTTCAATGCGCAGATGGCGGTGCAACGTGCGCAGCGACACGTTCAGCGCACGTGCCATGCCTTCGGCATGCAGAGCATCGGCGCCCGGGCGGTGCAGCAGCTCGCGCACCCGCTGCACCAGCAGCCGGTCGCGCCGGTACTGCAGCACCGTCAGCGGCAGCGCGTGCTGCAGCATGCTGTGCAAGGCGCGCTCGTCGCGGCGCAGCGGCAGCGCCAGGTAGTGCGCGTCGAAGCTGAAGCCTGCGCGCTCTGCACCGAAGCGCAGCGGCCCCGGGAACAGCAGGGTGTACACCCCGGCATGCGGCGGCGCGGCAAACGGGAAGCTGGTTTCGCGCAGCGCGATGCGCGAATCCACCGCCCAGCAGGCGTAGCCATGCAGGTAACGCAGGCTGCTGAGCAGGCAGAACTCGCGCAGTGCGCCCAGCTCGCGCTGCTCGGCGATGCGCAGCGTGGCGCGCAGACCGTCGTCGGACAGGCCGAGCACGATGTCCTCGGTGAGCAGGCGGTGGTGCCGGCACCAGCGCTTGAGCGCCACGCCGAGGTTGGGCGCGCCGAGCGAGGCGCGGCAAAGCAGTCCGTAGCTGCCCCAGGGCAGCCGGCGCGAAAACCAGCCCAGGGCCTCATCGTCCAGTTGCTGCATCGCCGTGCTGCACAGCACTTCGAACTGCGCGGCGGTGATGCGAGCCTCGGGCTGTTGCAGCAGGCAAGGCGCGATCTGCGCCCGTTGCAAGGCTTCCGAGGGGTCGGCGCCGTAGCGCCGGTAGCCTTGCACCACGGCCTGCACAAAGGCAATGGGCGTGGCGGCGGTGCGCCCCGCCAGGCGGGCATGGGGCTCGGCAGCGGTCTTTCGCATGCATGGCAGTGTGGCGGTGGTTGGCACGATATGCAACCCAACTGGCGCCCAAGGCGAGGTCCGCGGCCTTAAGCTTCCGCCTTGGACCCGCCAGCCGCGCGGCCGGGCCGTCGCAGGAGACAAACATGGCAGAAAGCATGCAGGATCCCGGCATCGAGCCAACCGGTGGCCTGTCGCACGTACGTGGCGACAAGGGCGCCGCGCTGTCCACCCAGACCATCCCGGCGCTCCTGGCGGACACGGTGGCACGCTTCGGCGAGCGGCCGGCGGTGCTGTTCCGCGAGCAGGGCATCCGCTGGACCTGGCGCGAATTTGCCGCGCAAGTCGACGAGATGGCCGCCGCACTGCTGGCCCTGGGCCTGGAGCGCGGGGACCGCGTCGGCATCTGGTCGCCGAACCGCGCCGAATGGCTGGTGACGCAGTTCGCCACCGCGCGCATCGGGTTGATCCTGGTGAACATCAACCCGGCCTACCGGCTGGCCGAGCTGGAATACGCGCTCAACGTCTCGGGCTGCCGCGCCATCGTCACGGCCGAGCGGCTGAAGACCTCGATGTACCTGCAGATGCTGCAGGCGCTGGCGCCCGAATTGGCGCACAGCGAGCCCGGCGCGCTGAAGGCCGTCCGACTGCCGGCGCTGCAGTGGATCATCCGCATGGGCGAGCAGCAAACGCCCGGCATGCTGAACTACGGCGAGCTGCTGGAGCGCGGCCGCGCCGGCCTGCAGGCGCGGCAGCTGGACGCGATCAGCGCCGCGCTGGACTGCCACGACCCGATCAACATCCAGTTCACCAGCGGCACCACCGGCAACCCCAAGGGCGCGACGCTGACGCACCACAACGTGGTCAACAACGCGCGCTTCATCGCGCAGTGCATGCGATTCACCGATTCGGATTCGCTGTGCATCCCGGTGCCGCTGTACCACTGTTTCGGCATGGTGCTGGCGGTGCTGGCCTGCGTGTCCACTGGCGCGCGCATGGTCTTTCCGGGCGAGGCCTTCGAGCCGCTGGCCACACTGCAGGCGGTGGCTGAGGAGCGCTGCACCGCGCTGCATGGCGTGCCGACGATGTTCATCGCCGAGCTGGACCACCCGCGTTTCGCCGAGTTCGACCTGAGTTGCCTGCGCACCGGCATCATGGCCGGCTCGCCCTGCCCCATCGAGACCATGAAGCGCGTGGTCGCGCAGATGCACATGGGAGAGATCACCATTGCCTACGGCATGACCGAGACCTCGCCGGTGTCCTTCCAGAGCTCTACCGACGACCCGCTGGAGCGCCGCGTGTCCACCGTCGGCCGCATCCAGCCGCACCTGGAGGTGAAGATCGTCGACGGCGAAGGCCGCATCGTGCCCGTGGGCGAGAAGGGCGAGCTGTGCACCAAGGGCTATGCGGTGATGCAGGGCTACTGGGGGGATGCGGCGCGCACGGCCGAGGCCATTCGCGAGGGCTGGATGCACACCGGCGACCTGGCGACGATCGATGCCGAGGGCTACTGCAACATCGTCGGCCGGGTGAAGGACATGCTGATCCGCGGCGGCGAGAACGTCTATCCTCGCGAGGTGGAGGAGTTCCTGTTCCGCCACCCCAAGGTGCAGTCGGTGCAGGTCTTCGGCGTGCCCGACCCCAAGTACGTGGAGGAGGTCTGCGCCTGGATCACTCTGAAGCCCGGCGAGACCTGCACCGAGCAGGAGATTCGCGATTTCTGCCGCGACCAGATCGCGCACTACAAGGTGCCGCGCTATATCCGCTTCGTGAACGAGATGCCGATGACCATCACCGGCAAGGTGCAGAAGTTCGTGATGCGCGACAAGATGATCGAGGAACTTGGCCTGCAAGTCGCCAAGACGGCCTGAACCCGGAGCCCCCATGAGCACATTGACCACCGGCCTGCGCTTCGCGCTCGGCGAGACCCTCGACATGCTGCGCGACAGTATCCAGGCCTTCGCGGCGGAGCAGATCGCGCCGCGCGCGGCCGACATCGACCGCGACAACCAGTTTCCGCCCGACCTGTGGAAGAAGCTCGGCGCGCTGGGCCTGCACGGCATGACCGTCGGCGAGGAGTACGGCGGCAGCCAGATGGGCTACCTGGCGCACATCGTGGCGATGGAAGAAGTGTCTCGCGCCTCGGCCGCGGTGGGGCTGAGCTACGGCGCGCATTCGAACCTGTGCGTCAACCAGATCCACCGCAACGGCACGGCCGCGCAGAAGGCCAGGTACCTGCCCGGGCGGGTCAGCGGCGAGCACGTGGGCGCGCTGGCGATG
>JBEIHU010000115.1:0-12931 GCA_040381175.1 Burkholderiaceae bacterium | reverse complement strand
GCCGCGGTGCCGGCGCCGGCTGGCGCGGACTTCCGCCGCGGCCTGATCACCAACCTGCTGAACCCGAAGGTGGCGCTGTTCATGTTGGCTTTCCTGCCGCAGTTCATCCCTGCGCAGCTGCCGTACAAGACGGCGGCCTTCTTGGGCCTGGGCCTGCTGTTCATCGTGCAGAGTACGCTGTTCCTGCTGGCCGTGGTGCTGCTCACTGCGCGGCTGTCGCGCCTGGGCGCGCTGGCGCGCAGCGCACGCGCGCTGCATGCCACTGGCGGGCTGTTGTTCATCGCGCTGGCCGCGCGGCTGGCCGGTACCCGACTCGAAACCCATGGCTGACATTGCACCCACGCCGGCCCTCGCCGACCCCGCCCCGCTGCGCATCGGCGAGCATTTCGGCCGCTGGCTGCGCTATGGCGAGGCCCGGATTGCCGAATTCGCCCGCGTGAGCGGCGACCGCAACCCGCTGCACCAGCCCGGCCGCGCGGCGCGCGATTCGGCCTTTGCCGGCGTCATCGCCAGCGGCCAGCACACCGCCGCGCTGATGATGGGCCTGATGGCCTCGTACTTCTCGCGCAACGATGACGGCGTGCGGCGCGAGATGCTGTGCCTGGACGTGAGCTTCGCGTTCAAGGCACCGATCCGCGCCGAAACCGCCGTGGACATGCGCCGGATGGTCAGCGCGCTCGAACACAACCGGCGGCTCGGCGGCTGTGTGGGCCAGCTCAACGGCAGCGCCTTCAGCGGCGGCACCGATTGCGGGATCGCCCGGGCCACGGTGCTGGTGAAGCGGCTCGATTGACAAAGGACAGACCATGTTGCTCAGCGAAGACCACCGCGCCGTGCAGGATGCGGTGCGCGCCTATGTGCAAGACCACATCGCGCCGCAGGCGGCGGCCTGGGACAAGAGCCACCATTTCCCCAAAGCCGAGCTGCGCGGCCTGGCCGATCTGGGCTGCTACGGCGTGGCCGTGCCCGCCGAGTGGGACGGCGCCGGGCTGGACTACCTGGCGCTGGCCATCATCCTGGAGGAGATCGCCGCCGGCGACGGCGCCACCAGCACCGTGGTCAGCGTCAACAATTGCCCGGTGTGCTCGATCCTCATGGCCTTCGGCAATGCGCAGCAGAAGGAGCGTTTCCTGAAGCCGCTGGCGAGCGGCGACCTGCTCGGCGCGTTCTGCCTGACCGAGCCGCACGTGGGCTCCGAGGCCGGCGGGCTGAAGACCACGGCCGTCCGTGTGAGCGACGGCGACGGCGACCACTACGTGCTCAACGGCGTCAAGCAGTTCATCACCAGCGGCAAGAACGGCGACCTGGCGATCGTCATGGCCGTCACCGACAAGGCCGCAGGCAAGAAGGGCATCAGCGCGTTCATCGTGCCCACCGCCACGCCGGGCTACACCGTCGCGCGCATCGAGGACAAGATGGGCCAGCATGCCAGCGACACTGCGCAGATCCTGTTCGACAACTGCCGCGTGCCGGCGGCCAACCGCCTGGGCGAGGAGGGTGAGGGCCTGCGGATCGCGCTGTCCGGGCTGGAAGGCGGGCGCATCGGTATTGCCAGCCAGAGCCTGGGCATGGCGCGCGCGGCCTTCGACGCGGCGCTGGCCTACAGCAAGGAGCGCCAGGCTTTCGGCCAGCGGATCTTCGACCACCAGGCGGTGCAGTTCAAGCTGGCCGACATGGCCACACAGATCGAGGCGGCGCGCCAGCTGATCCACCATGCGGCCAGCCTGAAGGATGCCGGCCGGCCCTGCCTGAAGGAAGCGGCGATGGCCAAGCTCTTCGCCAGCGAGATGGCCGAACGCGTGTGCTCGGCGGCGATCCAGGTCTTCGGCGGCTACGGCTATGTCAGCGACTTTCCCGTCGAGCGCATCTACCGCGACGTGCGTGTCTGCCAGATCTACGAAGGCACATCCGAGGTGCAGAAGATCCTGATCGGCCGCGCGCTGGCCTGAGCCTTGCCGGGCGCCGGATCTGCCGGCGATGCCGCAAGATCCTGTCCGGCTCGGGTCGACAGGGAACGGGTTCCCCATTTGATTCGCCATGAAAAACGTCCCGGATTTCTTTCCCAGGCCGCGTCTGCGGCTTGGCCTGCGCCTGTTGGCCAGCGCCTGCATCGCGGCCGCGCCCTTGGCCGCCGGCTCGCAGGCCTCGGCCATGGCCGACCTGATGTTCCAGAGCGAGAGCAACGCCGCCAGGCAGCTGTCGTGGCGCGGCTACACGCTGTCGAACCAGGAGTCGGCGGGCGGCAACCGCTATTGGCAGTACTGGTGGAGCGCGCAGCGCGGCGATTGCCTGCGCGTGGCGATCAATCATGGGCAGGTCACGCAGATCATCGGCACCCGCCCACGCGATTGCGCCCAGTCCGAAGGCGGCGCGCCGCCGCCCTTCGGTGGCAGCGGGGGCAACTGGGGCGATGGCGGCGGCCCGCAGTCCGACCTGGTCGGCCGGCCCGAGAGCGTGGTCGCGCGTGAACTGCCGCGCCGCGGCTACATGCCGTCCCACACCGTGCCGGCCAGCGGCGGCTACTGGCAGTACTGGTGGAGCGGCCAGGGCGGGCAATGTCTGCGCGTGGCGGTGAACCTGGGGCAGGTCACGCAGATCATCAGCACGAGCGCTAACGACTGCCCGCAACGGGACGGCTCGCCGAATTTCGGCGGCAGCGGCGGCAGCTGGGGCGGTGGGGGCAGCGGCGCGCAGCCGGACCTGGTCGGCCTGCCCGGGAGCGCGGCCGCGCGCGAACTGCCGCGCCGCGGCTACCTGCTGTCCAACACCGTGCCGGCCGGCAGCGGCTACTGGCAGTACTGGTGGAGCGGCCAGCGAGCGCAGTGTCTGCGCGTGGCGGTGAACCAGGCTCGGGTCACGCAGATCCTGGTCACCAACCCGGGCGATTGCCCGCGCCAAGGCGGCGGCTTTCCACCGCCGCCCGTCGGCCTGGACACGATGCCCGTCCCCAACGACCTGCTGAACCGCAGCGTGAGCACGGCCGAGCGCGCGATGCCCCAGCGCGGCTACGTGCTGGTGCGCACCGCCGGCACGCAAGGCGGAGGCTACTGGCAGTACTGGTGGCATGACCCGGGCCAGCAATGCATCCGCTTGGCGGTGAACAACGGCCTCATCACCCAGGTGACGCCGCGCGCCAGGTCCGACTGTCAGCGTTGAGGCCGCGCGGCGGATCTTTCCAGATGGCCCGGTCCCAGGGACGCGGGCGATGGTCGCCACCGGCCGGCGCGCGTACCGGTGGCGGTAGGCTGGCTGCTGACCCGCCTGGCCGGAGTCGATGAGGTAGCGCTCGCGCACAAGAGCCAGTCGACCGCGAGCGCGGACCAAGGAACGCGGGTCACGCCGGCGTGCTACCACAGCCGATGCGCCACGCCGGGGCCAACGAACAACAAGCGTCAATCGCCACGACGGCAAAGCGCCGCCAGCACTTGCCTGCTCCCGATCCTTGATCGCCAGCCGTTGTCAGCCCGCGTCGATGGCCGCGAGCGCCATCCTTCGCTGCTCGGCCGGCATGAAGCTGGCCTCGGCGGCATTGCGCTGCAGCTGGCGGATCCGCTTCGGGCAAAGGCCCAGCAGATCGTGCATCAGCTGCAGTTCGCCGCTCAGGCTGACGCCGGACATCAACCGGTTGTCGGTGGACAGCGACACTGACAGCCCGGCCTGCAGCATGTGCCGCAGCGGGTGCGCCGCCAGCGACGCAGCCGCGCCGGTGTGCACGTTGCTGCTCGGGCAGACTTCGAAATGCAGGCCGAGCTCGCGCGCACGCGCCAGGTTGGCGCCGTCGTCGACGATGTGGATGCCGTGGCCGATGCGAGTGGCGCCCAGCGCTGCTGCCTCCAGCACTCGCGCGCCAATATCGGCCTCGCCGGCGTGGCAGGTCAGGCCCAGGCCGGCTTCGCGGGCGGCGGCATAGGCGGCGGCATGGCCGGCAGGCGGATGCCCGGCCTCGGCGCCGGCCAGGTCGAAGCCGATCACGCCGCAGCCGGCGTAGCGCCCCGCCAGGCGTGCCGCGCGCAAGGTGTGCGCGGGCGTCTCGTGGCGCATCGCGCAGACGATCAGGCCGCAGGGCAGGGCGCTGCGCCGCAGACCGGCCAGCAGCGCCTCGACCACGGCCTCGCCCTGCAGCCCGAAGGCCTCCAGCAGCAGCGGCGCGATTCGGAACTCGGCCAGCACGCAGCCGTCGGCCAGCGCGTCCTCGGCGGCTTCAAAGGCCACACGCTCGCAGGCTGGCAGCGAGGCCATCGCCTCCACGGTGAGCTTGAAGCCGGCCAGGTAGCGCCCGAGGCTGCCCGAGTTGGCGTTGGCCTGCACCCAGCCGGCCAGCGCGGCGGCGTCCGCGGCCGGCGCGGACAGGCCGCGCTCGCGGCACAGCGCGAGCAGCGTTTGCGGCCTCAGGCCCCCATCCAGGTGCTCGTGCAGCAGCACCTTGGGCAGCGCCCGCCAGTCGGTGGGCGGTGGGGCTGGAACTACGGGCATGTCGTCTGGGCGCGGGAGTTGCTTTGGACTATAAAGCGCTGCTTCCCACTCTTCGCCCGCGTTCCAAGGTCGGGTCCACGCAATGAACAACCTCCTTCGCGCCACCGTTGTTGCCCTTGGCTGGAGCGCCGCCCTTGCGGCACTGGCCCAGCCCGCCATCGTCTACGACATGGGCGGCAAGTTCGACAAGTCCTTCAACGAGGCCGCCTTCCGCGGCATGGAGCGCTGGAAGAAGGAAACCGGCAAGAACTTCCTGGAGTTCGAGATCGCCAACGAGTCGCAGCGCGAGCAGGCCATCCGGCGCATGGCCGAGCGCGGCGCCAGCCCGATCATCGGCGTGGGCTTCGCGCAGGCCTCGAGCATCGAAAAGGTGGCCAAGGATTTCCCCAAACTGCAGTTCGCCATCATCGACATGGTGGTCAACCAGCCGAACGTGCAGTCGGTGGTGTTCAAGGAGCAGGAGGGCAGCTTCCTGGTGGGGCTGATGGCGGCGATGGCCAGCAAGAGCGGCAAGGTCGGCTTCGTCGGCGGCATGGACATCCCGCTGATCCGCAAGTTCCAGTGCGGCTACGAGCAGGGCGTCAAGCATGCCAACCCCAAGGCCGAGGTCTTCGCCAACATGACCGGCACCACCGGCGCTGCCTGGAGCGACCCCGGCCGCGGCGGTGAGCTGGCCAAGGCGCAGTTCGCGAAGGGCGCCGACGTCGTCTTCGCCGCTGCCGGCGGCACCGGCATCGGCGTGTACCAGGCGGCCAAGGACAGCGGCAAGCTGGCCATCGGCGTCGACAGCAACCAGAACCACCTGCAGCCCGGCACGATGCTGACCTCGATGCTCAAGCGCGTGGACGTGGCCGTGTACAACGTGTCGATGGCCCACAAGCCCGGAGTCACCGTGCTCGGCCTGAAGGAAGGGGGCGTCGATGTCGCGCTCGACGAGCACAACGCCAAGCTGGTCACGGCCGACATGAAGAAGAAGGTCGATTCCGCGCGCGCCGACATCATTGGCGGCAAGATCAAGGTGGCCGACTACATGGCCGACAACGCCTGCAAGTTCTGACCGGGTGCGCGCCTTATCCCCGGCTGCCAGCAGGGTGCTGGTAGAAGCGGGCGCTGGGCGCTAGATTGCGGACTCGGCAGGCTTCGACAACAAACCCTAGCAACCCGCAAATGAGGAGACGTCAGATGGACCTGAAACAAGCACTCGACAAGGTCCTGGCCGACGGCGTGGCCAGCGGCGCGGTACCCGGCGTGGTGGCGGCGGTGGCCAGCCGCGACGGCACGCTGTACGAAGCCGGCTTCGGCGAGCGCGTGCTCGGCCAGGGCACGGCGATGACGCCCGACACCGTATGCTGGATCGCCAGCATGACCAAGGCCATCACCTCTGTGGCGGCGGTGCAGTGCGTCGAGCGCGGCCAGCTCGACCTGGACGCGCCGGCTTCAGCGGTGGTGCCGGCCATTGCCCAGGCGCAGGTGCTGACCGGCTTCGACGCCTCTGGCCAGCCCGCCTTCCGCCCGCCCAAGCGTGCGATCACGCTGCGCCATCTGCTGACGCACAGCGCGGGCTTCAGCTACGAGATCTGGAACACCGACATCCAGAAGGTGCAGGCCGCACTCGGCATCCCCGGCGTCACCGAGTGCAAGAACAAGGCGCTGACCACGCCGCTGCTGTTCGATCCGGGTGAGCGCTGGGAGTACGGTATCAACATCGACTGGGCCGGCAAGATGGTCGAGGCGGTCAGCGGCAAGAAGCTCGGCGCCTACCTGCAGGACAACCTGCTCGGCCCGCTGGGCATGAGCAGCACCGCGTTCAAGATCAGCGCCGACATGCGCAAGCGGCTGGCCGGCGTGCACCTGCGCGGGCCCGACGGCAAGCTGGCGCCCTTCGAGTTCGAGCTGCCGCAGGAGCCCGAGTTCGAAATGGGAGGCGGCGGCCTGTATGGCACCGTGGGCGACTACCTCAAGTTCCTGCTGATGGTGCTCAACGGCGGCCAGCTCGGGGGCGAGCGCGTGCTCAAGCCCGAGACGGTGGCGCTGCTGGGCATGAACCATATGGGCAGCAACCGCGTGTCGCTGCTCAAGGCCGAGATACCGCTGACCAACGACGCCGAGTTCTTCCCCGGCATGTCCAAGAGCTGGAGCCTGGCTTTCCAGATCAACCATGAGCAGGCTCCCACCGGCCGGCCCGCCGGCGGGCTGATGTGGGCCGGCTTGGCGAACAGCTACTACTGGATCGACACTGCAAATGGGCTGGCGGGCGCCTACATGACGCAGATCTTCCCGTTTGCCGACCACCAGTCGCTGCCGCTGTTTTTCGCCTTCGAGAAGGCGGTCTACGACAACCATCGCTGAAGGAGGCATTTTCATGAGCACACCCACGCAGGCCATCCAGGGCTGGCTCGACGCCTTTGGCGCCGCAAGCGCTGCCGGCCGCTTCAAGGACGCGGCCGCGATGTTTGGCGACGACTCGTACTGGCGCGACCTGGTCTCCTTCACCTGGAACCTGAAAACCGCCGAAGGGCCGGCGCAGATCCAGGACATGCTCGAAGCGACGATGCCGGCCGCCAAGGCATCGAATTGGGCGATCCAGGGCGAAGGCACCGAAGCCGACGGCGTGACCGAGGCCTGGTTCACCTTCGAGACCGGCACCGGCCGCGGCCGGGGTCAGCTGCGGCTGATCGCCGGCAAGGCCTGGACGCTGCTGACCACGCTGCAGGAGCTGAAGGGCTTCGAGGAAAAGCGCGGTGCGACCCGACCAAAGGGCGTGGAGCACGGTGCACACGACGGTCGCAAGAGCTGGGCCGAAGCGCGCGAAGAAGAAGCACGCACGCTCGGCTTCAGCAAGCAGCCCTATGTGGTGGTGCTGGGCGGCGGGCAGGCCGGCATCATTCTCGGCGCGCGGCTGAAGAAGCTGGGTGTGCCGGCGATCATCGTCGAGAAGAACCCGAGGGCGGGCGACAGCTGGCGCAACCGCTACCGCAGCCTTTGCCTGCACGACCCGGTGTGGTACGACCACCTGCCTTATCTGCGCTTCCCCGACGACTGGCCGGTGTTCTCGCCCAAGGACAAGATCGGCGACTGGCTCGAGAGCTACACCAAGCTGATGGAGCTGAACTACTGGGCCGCCACCGAATGCAAGAGCGCGAAGTGGGACGAAGCCAGGCAGGAATGGGCGGTGACCGTGCAGCACAAGGGCGAAACCGTGGTGCTGCGGCCAAAGCACCTGGTGTTCGCCACCGGCATGAGCGGCGTCCCCAGCCTGCCCAGCTACCCGGGCATGGACAGCTTCAAGGGCACGCAACTGCACAGCAGCGCCTTCAGCAGCGGCGCGGATTGGGTGGGCAAGAAGGTGGTGGTCGTCGGCAGCAACAATTCGGCGCACGACATCTGCGCCGACTGCGTGGAAAGCGGCGTCGACGTCACGATGGTGCAGCGCTCGAGCACGCATGTGGCGAGAAGCGATTCGCTGATGGACCTGGCACTCGGTGCGCTGTACTCCGAGCAGGCTTTGAAGAACGGCATCGACACCGACACCGCGGACCTGATCTTCGCCAGCCTGCCGTACAAGGCGCTGCCTGCGCTGCAGGTGCCGGTTTACCAGCAGATGAAGGAGCGCGACGCCGACTTCTACGAGCGCCTGCGGAAGGCCGGATTCATGCTCGACTTCGGCGACGACGAGACGGGCCTGTTCATGAAGTACCTGCGCCGCGGCTCGGGCTACTACATCGACGTCGGCGCCAGCGACCTGGTGGCCGACGGGCGCATCAAGCTCAAGACTGGCGCCATCGACCAGGTCACGCCCACGGGGCTGCGGATGGCTGACGGCAGCACGCTCGATGCAGACCTGATCGTCTGGGCCACCGGCTACGGTTCGATGAACGGCTGGGTGGCGAAGCTGGTCGACCAGGCCACTGCCGACAAGCTGGGCAAGTGCTGGGGCCTGGGCTCGGGCACGAAGAAGGATCCGGGCCCGTGGGAAGGCGAGCTGCGCAACATGTGGAAGCCGACGCAGGTGCCCAACCTGTGGATGCAGGGCGGCAACCTGCACCAAAACCGGCACTACTCGCTGTGCGTGGCGCTGCAGCTGAAGGCGCGGTTGGAAGGCATCCCGACGCCGGTGTACGGGTTGGCGCCGGTGCATCACAAGGCTTGAGGGGGTTGGGCGGTGGCGCGGCTGCGTCGCCGCGCGATGCGGCCGGCATCGACTAAGCTTGCGCGATGCTTGGCCCCAAGACGCCCGATGCCGAGGCCGCCGCCCCTGCGCTGCGGCTGATCGGCCTTTACAAGCGCTTCGGCGCGGTGCAGGCCAATCACGATGTCTCGCTGGCCGTGCGGACCGGCACGGTACATGGGATCGTCGGCGAAAACGGCGCCGGCAAGAGCACGCTGATGTCGATGCTCTACGGCTTTCATGTCGCCGATGCCGGCCGCATCGAAGTCGATGGCTGCGAGGTCCGCATCCCCAACCCGCACGCGGCCATCGCTTTGGGCATCGGCATGGTGCACCAGCACTTCATGCTGGTGGAAACGTTGACCGCGCTCGACAACCTGATGCTCGGCGCTGAGCCGCACGTGTTGCTGCAGCGCGCCGAAAATGCGATGCGCATCCAGCTCGATGCTCTGATGCGATCTACCGGGCTGAAGGTCGATCTCGACGCCACCGTTGCCGACTTGGCGGTGGGCGAACGGCAGCGGCTGGAGATCCTGAAGGCGCTGGTGCGCGGCGCCAGGATCCTGATCCTGGACGAGCCCACCGCAGTGCTGACGCCACAGGAAACCGAGACGCTGTTCGCCGTGCTCGAACGCCTGGCCGCGCAAGGCACGACGATCCTGCTGATCACCCACAAGCTGAAAGAGGTGATGCGGCTGTGCCAGCGCGTCACCGTCATGCGCGCCGGCCGCGTGGTGCACGAGACGGCGGTGGCCGACACCTCGGCGGCGGCGCTGGCCGCGGCCATGATCGGCCGCAAGGTGGCCATCGGCCGCGAGCCGCGGCCCCATGCGGCTGGCGGCGAGCTGCGGCTCGACGCGGCCGGCCTGCACTGCCGCGATGCGCTGGGCGTCACCCGGCTGCTCGACGTGAGCCTGTGCCTGCGTGCTGGCGAGATCGTCGGCCTGGCTGGCGTGTCCGGCAACGGGCAGAGCGAGCTGCTCGAGGTGCTGAGCGGCATGCGCCGGCCCGAGGCCGGCACGCTGGACCTGGCCGGCCGGCGCTTCGGCCCTGCGCAGTGGCTCGACCCGCACACCGCGCGCACGCTGGGCCTGGCCCATGTGCCCGAGGACCGGCAGTCGCGCGCCCTGGTGATGGGTTTCGCCGCCTGGGAGTCGGCGCTGCTCGGCTACGAGAGCGATGCCCGGGCCAGCCGCCATGGCTGGATGCGCAATGCCGCGCTGCGCCAGGCCACTGCGCAGCTGATGGAAGCTTTCGACGTGCGCCCGCGCGATGCCATGCTGCCCAGCGCCAGCTTCTCTGGCGGCAACCAGCAAAAGCTGGTGCTGGCGCGCGAATTGAGCCGCGGGCCGCGCGTGCTGCTGGTCGGCCAGCCGACGCGCGGCGTGGACATCGGCGCCATCGAGTTCATCTACGCCCAGCTGCGTGCGCTGCGCGACGCCGGCTGCGCGCTGCTGCTGGTGAGCAGCGAGCTCGACGAGATCCTGGCGCTGGCCGACCGCGTGCTGGTGATGCATGCCGGGCGCATCGTTGGCGAGCGGCCGGTGGAGCAATGCAACGAGCAGCAGCTCGGCCTGATGATGGCCGGCGAGGCGGTGCCGGCTTGAGTGTGCAGGGCCGCTGCCAGGCGCCCGACCCGCAACGCGCAGCGCGAAGGGTGTCGTGATGCCGACGTCGCTGCCGCGCTGGGCCGACCTGTGGCTGCTGCCGCTGTTCAACCTGGGCGTCGCGCTGGCCGCGGCCGGCGTGGTGGTGGCGGCCATCGGGCAGGAGCCGGGCCGGGTGCTGCAGGTGCTGCTGCATGGCGCCTTCGGTTCGGCGCGCGGCTTCAGCTACACGCTGTACTACGCCACCACCTTCATCTTCACCGGGCTGGCGGTGGCGGTGGCCTTCCACGGCGGCCTGTTCAACATCGGCGGCGAAGGCCAGGCCGTGCTTGGCGGCCTGGGCACCGCGCTGGTGGCGCTGTGGGGCGCGGCATTCCTGCCGGCCTGGCTGCTGCTGCCGCTGATGGCCTGCGGCGGCGCGCTGTTCGGCATGGCCTGGGCGGCCGTGCCGGGATGGCTGCAGGCGTACCGCGGCAGCCATGTGGTCATCACCACCATCATGTTCAACTTCCTGGCCAGTGCGCTGCTGGTGTGGCTGCTGGTCGACCATCTCAAGCCGGCCGGGTCGATGGCGCCGGAAAGCGCGCCCTTCGGCCCGGCCGCGCACCTGCCGGGCATGCAGCAGGCGCTGGGCTGGCTGGGCATCGACTGGCCGGCCTCGCCGCTGAACCTGAGCCTGCTGCTGGCGCTGGCCGCCGCCGCGGGCGTGTACCTGCTGCTGTGGTGGCACCGCGCCGGCTACCGCATCCGCGCGGTCGGCTCCAGCCCCGGCGCCGCGGCCTATGCCGGCATCGACCCGCAGCGCCAGGTGCTGCTGGCGATGGCGATCTCCGGCGCGCTGGCCGGCCTGGTGGGCATGAACGAGATCGCCGGCGTGCAGCACAAGCTGCTGCTCGAATACGTCGGCGGCGCCGGCTTCACCGGCATCGCGGTGGCGCTGATGGGGCGCAACCACCCGGCCGGCATCGTGCTGGCCAGCGTGCTGTTCGGCGCGCTGTACCAGGGCGGCGCCGAGGTGGCCTTCGAGGTGCCGGGCTTCAGCCGCGACATGGTGGTGGTGCTGCAGGGCTTCATCGTGCTGTTCTCCGGTGCCATGGCCTACGTGGCCGCGCCGGCGCTGGCGCGGCTGCTGCGCGTGAAGGCTTCGCATGGATGAGGCGCTGGTCGGCGCGGTGCTGGCCTCGACGCTGCGCGTGGCCACGCCGCTGCTGCTGTGCGCGCTGGCCGGGCTGCTGGCCGAACGGGCCGGCGTCATCGACATCGGCCTGGAGGGCAAGATGCTCTTCGCCGCCTTTGCCGCGGCGGCGGCCGGCGCCGCCGCTGGCTCCACGCTGCTGGCGCTGGGCGCGGCCGTGGGCGTGGCGGTGGCGCTTTCGTGGCTGCACGGCCTGGCCTGTGTCAGCCACCGTGGCGACCAGGTGGTGTCGGGCGTGGCCATCAACCTGATCGCCGCCGGCCTGACCGTGGTGCTGGGCATCGCCTGGTTCGCGCAGGGCGGGCAGACGCCGCCGATCGGGACCGAGGTGCGCCTGGCGCCGCTGTGGCCGGGCGCGGGCGCCGCGCTGGGCCCGATCGTTGGCGACGGACTGCTCGGCCACAACCTGCTGGTCTACCTGGCGCTGGCGGGGGTACCCGCGGTGTGGTGGTTGCTGTTTCGCACCCGCTTCGGCCTGCGGCTGCGCGCGGTCGGCGAGAAGGCGCAGATGGTCGACGCCGCCGGCGTGTCGGTGCCGCGGCTTCGCTATGCCGCGTTGACGCTCAATGGCGTGCTCTGCGCGCTGGCCGGCAGCTACCTGGTGCTGGCGCAGAATGCCTCGTTCGTGCCGCACATGACGGCGGGGCGGGGCTTCATGGCATTGGCGGCAATGATCTTCGGCAAGTGGCATCCGGTGGGCGCGTTCTGGGCCTGCCTGCTGTTCGGCTTCCTGGACGCGGTGGCGATCCGTCTGCAGGGCGTGGCGCTGCCCGGCATCGGCGCGCTGCCGGTGCCGGCCCTGCAGGCGCTGCCCTATGTGCTGACGGTGCTGCTGCTGGCCGGCTTCATCGGCCGCAGCCTGGCGCCGGCCGAGCTGGGCAAGCCCTACGTGAAGGAGCGCTGATGGCCGACATCACCCTGAGCGATGCACAGCAGCGCGCCTTGCTGCAGGCGGCGCAGGCGGCGCGGCTCAATGCCTATGCGCCTTACTCGAACTTCCGGGTCGGTGCGGCGGTGCTCGACGAGCAGGGTCAGGTGCATGCCGGCTGCAACGTCGAGAACGCGGCCTATCCGCAAGGCGTGTGTGCCGAGGCGGCGGCGCTGAGTGCCATGGTGCTAGGCGGCGGCCGTCAGGCCACCGCGCTGCTGGTGGTGGGTGAAGGGTCTGCCGCCGTCACGCCTTGTGGCGGCTGCCGCCAGAAGCTGCGCGAGTTTGCCGCGCCCGGCACGCCCGTGCTGGTGGCCGACAGCGAGGGGGTGCGGATGTGGTGCACGCTCGACGAGCTGCTGCCGCACAGCTTCGGCCCCGAGCACCTGAAGCCGGCATGAACGAAAGCGCAGCCGCGTCGCACGTGCGGGCGGTAGCGCCGCGGGCGCGGCCGCGCATCGCCGTGCTGCTGGGCTCGGGCTGGGGCGGCTTCACCGCGCGCATCGAAGGCGCGCGGCGCATCCCGTACGCGCAGCTCGAGGGCTTCCCGAGCGCCGGCG
>JBEIHU010000114.1:0-12986 GCA_040381175.1 Burkholderiaceae bacterium | reverse complement strand
TGCACTGCCTGAAGTACGGCCTGACGCTGCACAACGTGCTGCGCGTGCGCGGCTTCACCATCGAAGGCGAGGCGGTGGAGTTCGGCTCCGAGGCGCTGGACTGCGCCGGGCTGGACCTGCTGGCGCTGGTGGTGGGCAGCGAGGGCATGCTGGCCGTGGCCACCGAGGTCACGGTGAAACTGGTGCCCAGGCCGCAGGTGGCGCGCTGCATCATGGCCAGCTTCGACGACATCCGCAAGGCCGGCGAGGCGGTGGCGCAGATCATCGCCGCCGGCATCATCCCGGCGGGCCTGGAGATGATGGACAAGCCGATGACCGCCGCGGTCGAGGGTTTCGTGCACGCCGGCTACGACCTGGACGCCGAGGCCATCTTGCTGTGCGAGAGCGACGGCACCCCGGAGGAAGTGGACGAGGAGATCGGCCGCATGCTCGACGTGCTGTCCGGCAGCGGCGCCGCGCGCATGGAAGTCAGCAAGGACGAGGCGCAGCGGCTGAGGTTCTGGAGCGGGCGCAAGAACGCCTTCCCGGCCAGTGGCCGCATCAGCCCGGACTACATGTGCATGGACTCGACGATCCCGCGCAAACGGCTGGCCGACATGCTGCTGGCGATCCAGCAGATGGAGAGCAAGTACGGGCTGCGCTGCGCCAACGTCTTCCACGCCGGCGACGGCAACCTGCACCCGCTGATCCTGTTCGATGCCAACGACCCCGACCAGCTGCAGCGCTGCGAGCTGTTCGGCGCCGACATCCTGGAAACCAGCGTCGCCATGGGCGGCACCGTCACCGGCGAGCATGGCGTGGGCATCGAGAAGCTCAGCTCGATGTGCGTGCAATTCTCGCCCGAGGAGCGTGAGCAGATGTTCGCCGTCAAGCGCGCCTTCGACAGCGCCGAGCTGCTGAACCCGGGCAAGGTGATCCCGCTGCTGTCACGCTGCGCCGAGTACGGCAAGATGCACGTCAAGAAGGGGCTGCTGCCCTTCCCCGAGCTGCCCCGGTTCTGATGGCGGACGCGCCCGAGATCGCCCAGGACCTGGCCTTGCGCGCGCTGATCGAGCGCGTCCAGCAGGCCCGCGCGGCCCGCGTGCCGTTGAACATCCGCGGCGGCGACACCAAGGCCTTTTACGGCGGCGGGCCGGGCGGCGAGCCGCTGGACATGGGCGGCCTGTCGGGCATCAGCAGCTATGAACCCACCGAGCTGGTGGTCACCGTGCGCGCCGGCACCCCGCTGGCCGAGCTGGAAGCCGTGCTTGCCGACAAGGGCCAATGCCTGGCCTTCGAGCCGCCGCGCTTCGCGCCGGGGGGCACGGTCGGCGGCATGGTCGCTGCCGGGCTGAGCGGCCCGTCGCGCGCCGCGGCCGGCGCGGTGCGCGACCACGTGCTCGGCGTGACTCTGCTCAACGGCAAGGCCGAGTTGCTGAGTTTCGGCGGCCAGGTGATGAAGAACGTGGCCGGCTACGACGTGTCGCGCGTGCTGGCCGGCTCGATGGGCGTGCTTGGCGCCATCTGCGAGGTCTCGCTGAAGGTGCTGCCACAGCCCGCGGCGACGGCCACGCTGCGCTTTGAGATGGACCAGGCCGGCGCCATCCGCCAGCTCAACGAATGGGCCGGCCGGCCGCTGCCGCTGCATGCCAGCGCCTGGTGGCGGGGCCTGCTGGTGCTGCGCCTGGCCGGGGCCGCCGCGGCAGTGCGCGCCGCGGCGCAGGCACTGGGCGGCGAAGTTGTGCCGCAGGAGCTGGCCGCGGCCTTCTGGGATGGCTTGCGCGACCAGCGCGACGAATACTTCGTCAACGCGCGCGCCGCGCTCGACGGCGGCGCCACGCTGTGGCGGCTGTCGCTGCCGCCGACCGCGCCGCCGCTGCCGCTGGAGGGAGACTGCCTGGTGGAATGGGGCGGCGGCCAGCGCTGGCTCAGCGCCACGCTGCCGGCGGCGACGGTTCGCGACGCCGCCGCCGCGGCCGGCGGCCATGCCACGCTGTTCATGGGCCACGAGCGCAGCGCCGGCGTGTTCGCGCCGCTGAAGAGCCCGCTGGACCGCATCCACCGCGAGCTGAAGCGCGCCTTCGATCCGGACGGCGTGTTCAACCCGGGCCGGATGTACCCGGGCTTGTGCCCATGACGACGCCCGGCCGCGGCTGCACCCACTGACCCGATGCAAACCAACCTGGCACCCGAGTTCAAGGGCACGCGCGAAGGCGAGGCGGCCGAAGCCATCCTGCGCAAATGCGTGCACTGCGGCTTCTGCACCGCCACCTGCCCGACCTACCAGCTGCTGGGCGACGAGCTCGACGGCCCGCGCGGACGCATCTACCTGATGAAGCAGGTGCTCGAAGGCGCGCCGGTGACCCGCAGCACGCAACTGCACCTGGACCGCTGCCTGACCTGCCGCAACTGCGAGACCACCTGTCCCAGCGGCGTGGAATATGGCCATCTGGTGGACATCGGCCGCAAGATCGTCGAAGACCGCGTCGAGCGCCCCGCCGGCGAGAAGGCCGTTCGCTGGCTGCTCAAGGAAGGCATGACCTCGCCGCTGTTCGGCCCGGCGATGAAGCTCGGCCAGATGGTGCGGCCGCTGCTGCCGGCGACACTGAAGCACAAGGTGCCGGAGCGTGCCGGCGCGCGCGCCCACCGCTGGCCGACGCGCGAACACCCGCGCCGGATGCTGATGCTGCTCGGCTGCGTGCAGCCGGCGATGATGCCCAACATCAACAGCGCCACCGCCCGGGTGCTCGACGCCGCCGGCATCCAGACGCTGGTGGCCGACGGTGCCGGCTGCTGCGGCGCGTTGCGCACGCACCTGAACGACATCGACGGCGGCCTGGCCGACATGCGCCGCAACGTGGATGCCTGGTGGCCGCTGGTCGAAGGCCTGACCTCGGCCGGCAAGGTGGAGGCCATCGTCATGAACGCGTCGGGCTGCGGTGTCGCGGTCAAGGACTACGGCCATGCGCTGGCGCACGACCCCGACTATGCCGAGCGTGCCGCACGCATCAGTGCACTGACGCGCGACCTGAGCGAGCTGCTGCCCGAGCTGGTGCCCTTGCTCAAGCCGAGGCTGGCCCGCGGCCGCCCGTCGGCACAGCGGGAGGCGGGTGCCGCGACCGCGGCCGCCGGCCCGAGGCAGCGCCTTGCGTACCACCCGCCGTGCACGCTGCAGCATGGCCAGCAGCTGCGCGGCGGCGTCGAGAAGCACCTGGGCGAGCTGGGCTTCGAAGTCAGCCTGGCCACTGGCGAAAGCCACCTGTGCTGCGGTTCGGCGGGCACCTACAGCGTGCTGCAGCCCGAACTGGCCATGCAGCTGCGCGACCGCAAGCTCGGCCAGCTGACGCCGCTGCAGCCGCAGGCCATCGTTTCGGCCAACATCGGCTGCATCCAGCATCTGCAAAGCGGTACGGCCACGCCGGTGCGGCACTGGGTCGAGGTGCTGGACGACGCGCTCGTCTGATGCCGCTGCGCACCAGTCCATCGCATTGAAGTCTGCCGGCCGGTCGCGGCGCGAGCGGCCGGGGACGGGCGCGGTCAGCGAATGACCAGCCCGAGGGCCCAGGGACCGATCAGCACGGTGAACAGCGTGATCAGCACGACGCCCACCAGGTTGAGCAGCAGCCCGCCGCGCGCCATCTCGGCAATGCTGACTGCACCCGTGCCGAAGACGATGGCGTTCGGCGGCGTGCCCACCGGCAACATGAAGGCGCAGGTTGCCGCCAACGCCGCCGGGATCAGCAGCACCAGCGGATCGATGCCCAGACCCAAGGCCACGCCGCCCAGGACCGGAATGAAGGTGGCCGCGGTGGCGGTGTTGCTGGTGATCTCGGTGAGGAACAGAACGATCAGCGTGACGCAGGCGATCAGCGCGACGACCGGCAGCGTGCCCAGGCCGCTCACCTGCTGGCCGAACCACTTGTCCAGCCCGCTGCCGGCCACCGCGGCCGCCAGCGACAGGCCGCCGCCGAACAACAGCAGCACGCCCCAGGGCAGGCCCGCCTCGGCATCCTTCCACTGCAGCACGGCGCGCCCCGGCGTCGGCCCCGGCAGCATGAACAGCAGCATCCCGGCGGCCAGCGCCACCACCGTGTCGTTGAACAATCGCAGCCAGGGCAGCGCCTTGCCCAGATCACCCACGCTGGCCAGCAGGCTGGGCACGATCCAGCACGTCGCGGCCAGCAAGAACACCAACCGCACGCTCTTCTCGCCACGGCCCATCGGCCCGAGCGCGGCGATCTGCTCCTGGATCAGCTGCCGCCCGCCCGGCACCTCGTCGAGCCGGAAGCGGAACAGCACCCGGGTGATCAGCAGCCAGGCCAGCGCGATGAAGCACACCACGATCGGCAGGCCGAGCATCATCCACTGCGCGAAGCCGATCTGCCGGCCCAGCTCTTCGGCAATGTAGCCGGCGACGATGGCATTGGGCGGGCTGCCCAGCAGCGTGCCCAGGCCGCCGATCGACGCCGACCAGGCGATCGACAGCACCAGGCCGACGCCGAAGTTGCGCACCTCGCGGTCGGGGAGCAGCTCGCCGAGCTTGCGCCCCGAGGCCAGGCCGGCGCGCAAGTCCGGCGCGGCGCCGCCGCTGTTCTCGGCCACCAGTGCCAGCACGCTCAGGGCGATGGGCAGCATCATCAGCGTGGTCGCGGTGTTGGACACCCACATCGACAGCAATGCCGTCGAGATCATCATGCCGAGGATGATTCGGCGCGGGTGGGTGCCCACCGCGCGCAGCGTCAGCAGCGCGATGCGCCGGTGCAGCCCGACCTTATGCATGGCGATCGCGATCAGGAAGCCGCCCAGGAACAGGAAGATGATCGGGTTGGCATAGGGCGTGGTGCTGTCGGCCACCGAACGGCCGGTGAACAGCGGGAACAGGATGATCGGCAGCAGCGAGGTCACCGGCAGCGGCATGGCCTCGGTCATCCACCACATCGCCATCAGCGTGGCCACCGCGGCCACCACGCGCGCGTCGTTTGACAGCTCCGCCGAGCCGAGCAGCGCGTACACCAGCCCGGCCGCACCGAGGCCCAGCCCGCGCAGCAGCCAGATGCGCCGGCGCGGCGGCGCAGGGCTCATCGGCGGCCTCCCGGCATGCCGGTCGGCCCTTCAGCCGGCTTCGGCCACGGTGGCGGGCAGTGCGGCATGGCGCGGCGCTCCTAGGCCGAGTGAGCCACCGCGGGCTCGGGCCGCACGCGCAGCGCCCACAGCACGCCGGCGACCAGCAGCGTGATGCCGGCCAGCGTGGCGGCATCGGGCATTCGGCCGCGCAGCGCGAAGGCATAGGCCAGCGCGGCCAGGGTCTCGAACACGATCAGCTGTCCGACCAGCGTGGTCGGCAGGCGCTGGCTCGCCTCGTTCCAGCACAGCGTGCCCAGCCACGAGGCAAACAGCCCCACCGCGAACATCAGCGCCAGGAAGTCCCACGGCCTGGGGCCCAAGGGCATGGCAAAGGCATCGCCGCGCAGCGCGCTCCAGGCCCACCAGCCGGCATAGCCCAGCAGCGCCAGCGGCAACGTGGCGATGCCCTGCGCGGTAGCCCAGGTGCCCGGCGCCCGGTCGGCATGGGCGCGCAGCCAGTCGGCATTGCGCAGCGGGTACCAGGTCCAGCAGGCCACCGCGCCCACGGCCAGCAGCGCACCCAGCGCATAGCGGCCGAGGTCGGCCGCGGGGTCGGCGCGCAGCCGCGCGATCTCCACCTGGTTGACCAGCGCGATGCCGGCGCCAATCAGCGCCAGCGAGGGCAGCAGCCGCAGCCACGGCAGCTTGCCGTCGCGCCGGTGGTCTCGCAGGTTCGAACTGATGGCGATGACCACCGGCAGCGTGCCGATGATCATGGTCGGCAAGGGCCCGCCGGCGCGCTGGATGCTGCTGGCCAGGAAGAGGTAGTAGACGATGTTGCCCACCGCGGCCAGCTTCAGCGCCTCGACCCAGTCGGCGCGCGTCAGCGTGGCCAGGCGCGCGCGGTCCAGCCAGGCCAGCGGCAGGGCGATCAGGCCGAAGGCCAGGTAGCGGCCGAAGGACTGCAGCGCGGCCGGGTACTCTGGCAGCAGCAGCGGCACGATGAACACCAGGCCCCACATCAGGCCGGCTGCCAGCGCAAAAAGCGTTCCGGTCCACATGTTTGTTCAGGGGGTTCCGTCGCGGCGATCGTAGGCGATAGCATCGTCCGCGCCGGCGCATGGACGCCGATTTGCTGCCCGCGGCCCCGCCATGAGCCCCCTTCCCACCCCTGCCAACGCCGCCCTGCTGTACCAGCCCGAAGGCTTCGACACCGGGCGCGCCAAGCTGATGGGCCGGCATGCGGCCAGCGAAGGATTCCTCAAGGGTTTCGTGCAGCACAGCGAGGCCGAGGCCCTGTACTGCTACACCAGCCCGCGCGACACCGCCAAGCACTTCGAGCAGCAGGTGGCCGGCTTCGGCAACCGCCGCAACGTCATCTGGCTCAACGCTGCCGACGCCGCCACGCCGGGCCATGTCGGCACGCTGCACCTGCCCGACCCCAGTCTGGTGGCCGCGGCCTGGCGGCGCCGCGGCGTGGGCCAGCGCCTGTACTCCATCACCGGGGTGACCCATACCACCGCCTCGGCCGCGGCGATGGACCTGATCACCGGGCTGCTGACGGCGCCGGTGCAGCCCTGGGATGCACTGGTCTGCACCTCGCCCGGCGTCCTCGACACCGTCGAGCAGCTGCTCGGCCAGCAGCAGGACTATCTGGCCAGCCGCTTCGGCGCGTCCCGCTTCGTGCGCCCGCAGCTGCCGGTGATCCCGCTGGGCGTGGACTGCGCAGCCTTCGCGCCCGACGCCGAGGCGCGCCGCGCCGGCCGCGGCGCGCTGGGCATCGCAGCGCAGGACGTGGCAGTGCTGTTCCTCGGCCGGCTGTCCTTCCACGGCAAGGCCCACCCGCTGCCGATGTACCTGGGGCTGCAGCGGGCCGCGGCGGCGCTGGCGGCGCAAGGCGGCGCGCGGCTGCACCTGGTGCAGGCCGGCTGGTTTGCCAACGACAAGATCGAAGCCGCCCTGCGCGACGGCGCCGCCGCGCTGTGCCCCGGCGTGGCCTGCCACTTCCTCGACGGGCGCAAGCCCGAGCTGCGGCACCTGGCCTGGAACGCGGCGGACCTGTTCACCTCGCTGTCCGACAACATCCAGGAGACCTTCGGCCTGACGCCGATCGAGGCCATGGCCGCCGGCCTGCCCGGCGTGCTGAGCGACTGGAACGGCTACCGCGACACGCTGCGCCATGGCATCGACGGCCTGCACGTGCCCACGCTGATGCCGCGCCCCGGCCTCGGTGCCGACCTGGCCGACCGCCATGCCGCCGGCATCGACAGCTACGATTTCTATTGCGGCAGCGCCAGCCAGTTCGTCGCGGTCGATGTCGAGGCCGCGGCCGTCGCCTACCAGCAGCTGGCTGGCGATGCCGCGCTGCGCCTGCGCATGGGTGCGGCAGCGCGGCAACGCGCGCTGGAGCACTTCGACTGGTCGGTGGTGATCCGCCGCTACCAGGCGCTGTGGCACGAGCTGGCCGAACGCCGTGCCGCCGCCGCCGAAAGCGCGGCGCTGCAGCCCGGCCAGGCCGCGAACCCGGCCCGCATGGACCCGTTCGCATCTTTCGCCAGCTACCCCAGCCGGGTGATGGAACCCGGCGACCAGGTCAGCGCCCGGCCCGGCGCCGACCTGCAGCGGCTGCAGGCGCTGCTGCAGATGCCGCTGTTCGGCTACATGAAGGTGATGGCGCCCGAGCCGCATGAATGCGCCCGGCTGCTGGCCAGCGTGCACAAGCACGGCCGCAGCACCGTGGCGGCATTGCTGGCCGAGCAGCCCGGGTTGCGCCGCGGGAAGATCGAGCGCGGCCTGGTGTGGCTGGCCAAGCTGGGGCTGCTGTCGATCGAGCCCGGGCCCTGAGGCAGGCCGTATGTGGGTTAGATTGGGCTGCATGAAGCGGCCGCTCCCAGGCCGCGTGGAGACACCGGCATGGGCCACATCCTCGCGCTCGACCAGGGCACATCCAGCTCGCGCAGCATCATCTTCGACGAGGCCGGGCGCATCGTCGCGATGGCGCAGCGCGAATTCAGGCAGATCTATCCGCAGCCCGGCTGGGTGGAGCATGACCCGCTGGAGATCTGGGGCACGCAGCTGGACACCGCGCGCGAGGCGATGGCCAAGGCCGGGCTGAAGGCCGCCGACATTCGCGCCATCGGCATCGCCAACCAGCGCGAGACCACGCTGCTGTGGCACCGGCGCACCGGGCAGCCGCTGCACAACGCCATCGTCTGGCAGGACCGGCGCACCGAGCCCTTCTGTGCCCAGCTGCGGGCCCAGGGGCTCGAGCCGATGGTAAAGAACGCCACCGGGCTGCGCATCGACCCGTACTTCTCGGCCACCAAGCTGCGCTGGCTGCTCGACCATGTGAACGGCGCGCACATTGCCGCGGCGCATGGCGAGCTGGCCTTCGGCACCGTCGACAGCTGGCTGCTGTGGCAGCTGAGCGGCGGCCGGCTGCATGCCACCGACGTGAGCAACGCCTCGCGCACCATGCTCTTCGACATCCGCCACAACGTCTGGGACCACGAACTGCTGAAGGCGCTGCACGTGCCCGACAGCGTGCTGCCGCGGGTGCACCCGTCCAGCCACGTATACGGCCACACCGATGCAGACCTCTTCGGCGCCGAGATCCCGATCGCCGGCATCGCCGGCGATCAGCAGGCCGCGCTGTTCGGCCAGGCCTGCTTCAAGGCCGGGCTGGCGAAGAACACCTACGGCACCGGCTGCTTCATGCTGATGCACACCGGCACGGATTTCCAGACCTCGCACAACAGCCTGATCACCACCGCCGCGGCGCAAACCGGCGCGACGCCGGAGTTCGCCATCGAAGGCAGCGTGTTCGTCGGCGGCGCGGTGGTGCAGTGGCTGCGCGACGGACTGCGGGCCATCGCCTCCAGCAGCGAGGTGCAGGCGCTGGCTGAAAGCGTGCCGGATAGCGGCGGGGTGATCGTCGTGCCGGCCTTCACTGGCCTGGGCGCGCCCTACTGGAACCCCGATGCGCGCGGTGCCGTCGTGGGCTTGAGCCGCGGCAGCACGCTGGCGCACATTGCCCGTGCGGCACTGGAGAGCATCGCCTTTCAGAGCGCCGCGCTGCTGCAGGCCATGAGCCGCGACGCGCAAGCCGCCGGCGGCGCGCCGGTGCACGAGCTGCGCGTCGACGGCGGGGCCTGCGTCAACGACCTGCTGATGCAGTTCCAGGCCGACCTGCTGGGCATCCCGGTGGTGCGGCCGCAGGTCATCGAGACCACCGCGCTGGGCGCGGCCTACCTGGCCGGCCTGGCCGTGGGCGCGTACCACGACACCGAACAGCTGGCCGCGCAATGGCAGGTGCAGCGCGAATTCCACCCGACGCTGCCGCGCGAGCGCGCGCAGGCGCTGATGGCCGGCTGGGAGCGGGCAGTGCGGCAGACGGTGGCGGGCTGAGCACGGCCGGCACGCGCGCGCCGACTGTCGAGCACATCGGCGTGCTTTCGAGCGCCGACACCCAGGCCGAAACGCTGGCCTGGCCGACGAATGGGCCACGCGCGACAGCCGCGCCGCGCCGGGCGCCTATGTCGTGGCCAGGCTGTGCTTCCTGCTGTCGCTGGTGCTGGCAATCGCGCTCAACCCGCCGCGGCTGTTCTTCCTGGCGATCATCGTGGCGGCGATCCTGTTGCTGTTCGTGGTCTGCGGCCTGTTCAGCCGCTGGATCGCACAGCGCACCCGCCACCCGGCCGTGGCCGCCACGGCGCTGGCGCTGGCCTTCGCGGCCTTCATCGCCATCAGCTTCCCAACAGTGCGCTGCGCCTCTGTCGGGCCCCAAGCGGCGCATCGAGGTGGCCCGGCAAGGCCGGCTCGGCCCGGGCAACTCAGGCGGTGGCGTCCTGGCGCAGGTCGAGCTGCTCGCGCCAGTGCGCGGTGAGCGGGGTCGAGGGCTTGGCCATCAGGCGCTCGTTGATGAGCGCGCGCCCCAGCGCGGCACGCGAGCCGCGCGCCGCCGCGGCCAGCAGCGTCTGGTCGATCAGGTCGCGCTGCGCATGGCTGCCGCCGAAGCGCTGCGCCAGGCCGCGTGCGGCATAGAGCCCGTCGGCCGCGGCATCGGCCTGGCCGCGCGCAAAGGCCAGCAACGCGCGCATCAGCGGCAGGCCGACCTCGCGCGCCATGCCGTGGTTGCTGCGCCGCGCATCGTCGGCAGCCATGGCGCGCTCGGCGCAGCGCGCCACCCACGCCTCGGCGCTCGCCAGCTGGCCGGCGCCGACAAGCGCCAGCACCGCATGCACGTCGTTGAAGGCGTAGTAGCCGGCCGCGGCATCCGACAGGTCCCAGCCCTCGACCAGACTGGCGCAACGCGACACCACATCGACACCCAGCAAGTGCAGCCGCCACAGCAGCGCGGCCGCATCGATGCGCTGCAGCGTGATCTGCAGGCTCTCGCCGGGCAGGCGCTTGTCGAACAGGCGCAGCGCGCCGGCAATGTCCAGCGCCTCCAGCCGGAACAGGCCCTTGTGCCACCACAGGTGCCCGGAAAAGCCATTGCCTTCGGCCCAGTCGGCCTGGTGCTGGCGCAGCCAGGCGCCGCCGTCTTCGTGGCGGCCCTGCATCTCCATCACATGGGCCACCGCATGCACCGCCCAGGGCACTTTCGGGTTCAGGGCCAGCGCGCGGCGGCCGGCTTCCTCGGCTTGCGGGTAGAGGTTGCTTTCCTCCAGTCCGAAGGCGTGCAGGCTGAGCACGTGGGCGTACAGCGGATCGGCTTCATCCCATTCGGGCAGCGAGCGGGCCGGGCGCGCGCAGGTTGACGGCGTCGCCGCGGTAGAAGTCCCACAGCTGCGCCCATTGCAGCGCCAGCGCATCGCGCGGGTACTCGACCAGCAGTTCGTCCCAGACCCGGCAGGCGGCCTGCCAGCGGCCTTCGGCCACGGCCTGCACCGCCTCGAGATGGGCGCGCTCGCGCGCCGGCGCGCCACCAATGCAATCGCGCGCGGCCCGCAGGTGCTGCAGCGCCTGGCCCAGCATCGAGGCTTCGGTCAGGCTGAGCAGGAAGCCGGCGCGCATCACATGCGGCAGGGCCCAGCCCGGGTCGTGCGCGCCGGCCGCATCCAGGTCGGCCAGCGGCGTGTCGTAGAAGGACATCATGCGCCATAGCGCGCGCTCGGCGGCATCGCGCGCCGCAGCACTGCGCGTGCCGCACGGGTTGCCTCGCGGGTCGGGACTGGCCATGCGCGCGAATGTAGCCGAGCCGCGTGTCAGCCCGCCGCCCCCCGGCTGCGGGCCGCCGGCCCGGCCGCACTCACTGCGGCGCGCTCCACGACACCGCGGCGATGTCGTTGGCGAAGATCGGCGAGCTGGCCCACAGGCCCTTCAGGCCGCGCTTGCTCACCGCCACCTGAGCCGGGTTGAAGATGTAGGCGTTGACCGCGTCCTCGGCCAGCTTCTTCTGCAGCGCGGTCCAGGCTTCGCTGCGCTCGCGCGCGCTGCCGGCCGATGCGTGGCTGGCCAGCAGGTCGCGGAAGGCCTTGCTGTCGTAGCCCCAGTAGTAGCCGGTGTTGCCGTACTGCGCATAGTCCAGCGGCTCGACGTGGTTGATGATGGTCATGTCGAAGTTGCCCTTGAACGGGCCGCTGAGCCACTGCGCCCATTCGACGTTCTCGATCTTGGCGACGATGCCCACCTTGGCCAGCTGCGCGGCGATGACTTCGCCGCCCTTGCGCGCGTACTGCGGCGGCGGCAGCGTCAGCGTCAGGTTCAGCGGCGTGCTCACGCCGGCTTCCTTGAGCAGCGCCTTGGCCTTCTCCGGGTCGTAGGGGTAGACCTTGGTCAGGTCGACGTAGCCGGCGTCGGTGGGCGCGAAGTGGCTGCCGATGGGCTTGCCCAGGCTTTCCAGCACGCCGTCGATGAAGGCCTTGCGGTCGATGGCATGCATGATCGCGCGGCGCACGCGCACGTCGTCGAGCGGCTTTTTCTTGTTGTTCAGCGCCAGGATGCCTTTGCCGGCGGTGTCGCCGATCTGCACCGTGAAGCGCTTGTCGGCCTGGAACTGCTTGAGGCTTTGCAGCGCGCCGAAGCGCGGAATGCCGTCGATGTCGCCGGCCAGCAGCGCCGCCACCTGGGCGGCCGGGTCGTTGATGAAGCGGAACGTCACCTTGCCGATCTTGATCGCCGCCGGGTTGCGGTAGCCGGGCCACTTGCTCAGCGTGATCGCCTGGCCCTTCTGCCAGCTGTCGAAGACGTAGGGCCCGGTGCCCACCGGCTTGCTGGCCGTGGTGGCCGCGCTCTTCGGGCTCAGGATCACGGCCGTGTTCTCGCCCAGGCGAAAGGGCAGCGTGCCGTCGGGGTTGTTCAGCACCAGGATCACGGTGTGCGGGTCGGGCGTGGCGATGCTGGAGATGTTGTCGAACACCGCCTTCTTGGCCTTGTTGGTAGAGCCCTCGGCCTTGGCGCGTTCGAAGCTGAACTTCACGGCCGCGGCATCGAAGGGCTCGCCGTCCTGGAACTTGACGCCCTTGCGCAGCTTGAAGACGTAGCTCTTGCCGTCGGGCGAGGCCTCCCAGCTTTCGGCCAGCAACGGCGTCACCGTGCCGTCGACGTTGATCTTGGTCAGGCCTTCGAGGATGTTGTAGTGCACCACCTCGCCGATGGCCGCGGCCGCGGCGGTGGTCGGATCCAGGCCCGGCGTCGGCTCGAGCACCATGCCCAGCACCACGCTGTCCTTGCGGCCCTGGGCCTGGGCGTCGGAGGCGGCACCGGCCAGCGCCAGCGCGCCGAGCAGTACCAGGGCCAGGGAACGGCGTTGCAGTCTCATGCTCATCTCCTTCAGCAAAAGGTTCGGACCTCAGACATTCTGCTTGATCGCCACGACCTGCTCCGCCACATGGCAGGCGACGGAATGGTCTGCGCCGCCGGGCGC
Organism: Burkholderiaceae bacterium; assembly: GCA_040381175.1. Taxonomy (GTDB): domain Bacteria; phylum Pseudomonadota; class Gammaproteobacteria; order Burkholderiales; family Burkholderiaceae_C; genus Rubrivivax. The sequence goes on along the minus strand of JBEIHU010000114.1, from coordinate 73 downwards.
CTGCAGCGCGCACAGCGCCGGCCGCTCGCGCGCGCAGCGCTCGCTGGCGAAGCGGCAGCGCGGCAGGAAGGCG
>JBEIHU010000113.1:0-13047 GCA_040381175.1 Burkholderiaceae bacterium | reverse complement strand
GCCGGCTGTGCCGCCGCCTGGGCGCTGGCCGAGCAGGGTTGGTGCAGCACGCTGCTCGAGCGCGCCGACGCGCCGGCCTGCGAAGGCTCGGGCAATCCGGCCGGCCTGTTCCATGGGGTCGTCAACCCGCAGGACGGGGCGCACGCCCGCTTCAATCGCGCGGCCGCGCTGCTGGCGCAGCGCACGGTGCAGGCGGCCATCGACAGCGGCCTGGCCCGCGGCAGCGTGCGCGGCCTGCTGCGGCTGGACACCCGCGGCCTGGACGTGCAGGCGATGCGAAGCGAGCTCGATGCGCTGCGGCTTCCGCCCGGGTACGTGCAAGCCCTCGATGCGCAGCAGGCCAGCGCACGCTGCGGCATCGCGCTGCAGCACCCGGCCTGGTTCTACCCTGGCGGCGGCTGGGTACAGCCGGCGGCACTGGCGGCGTGGTTCCTGCGACAGGCCGGCGACCGGGCAGAATTCCGCGGCGGCTTGCAGGTGCGCTCGCTGCATGCCGATGCGGGCCGCTGGCAGCTGCTGGACGCTGCCGGCCGGGTGCTGGCCGAAGCCGGCACCGTGGTGCTGGCCAACGCCGCCGATGCGCTGCGCCTGATGGCCACGCCGCACTGGCCAGTGCAGACGATGCGCGGCCAGGTGAGCCTGCTGCCCTTGCCTGCCGGCATGCCCACGCTGCCCACGTTGCCCACGCTGCCCCTGGCCGGCGCCGGCTACCTGCTGCCCGACATCGGCGGGATGATGTTGTTCGGAGCGAGCTCGCAGCCCGGCGATACCGATCCCGGCGTGCGTGAAGGCGACCATGCCTTCAACCTGCAGCGCCTGGCACGGTTGTGCCCGGCCGCCGCCGTGGTGCAGCCGGGGCGACTGCAGGGCCGCGTCGGCTGGCGCTGCACCGCCGACGACCGGCTGCCGCTGGTGGGCGCTGTGCCCGACGAAGCCGCATTTGCGCAACGGCCGGTGGAGCGGCTGGATGCAGTGCCGCGCCAGCCAGGGCTGCATGTGCTCGCCGCGTTCGGCTCGCGCGGCATTGGCTGGGCCGCGCTGTGCGCCCAGGTGCTGGCGGCGAGGATCAGCACCGGTGCGGTGCCGCTGGAGTCGTCGCTGGTGCAGGCGCTGGACCCGGCGCGATACGTGCTGCGGGCCCGCCGACGCGCCTGTCCGCGTACTTGATCCGGCCCGCGTTCAGCCAGCGGACGGCGTGCCCGCGGCGTTGTCGTCCCCCGCAGCCTCGCCGTCGTCGGGCGGCGCATCCCCGGCCGTGCCGGAGCCTGACTTGCGTTCGGCCTTTTCCTTCAGCTTCTCTTCCTTCTTCTTCTTCTTGGCCAGCTCACGCTGGCGCTTTTCGAACGAGTAGTTGGGTTTGGCCACGGGCCATCCTTCCGTTGTCTGCAGCTGGGGTGATCAGCACCCCGAAGGTTACGCGTTTTTTGCCGCCGTCCGGGCTCTGGAGCAAACGGTGCCGCGCCGCGTCGTCCGTGCCCGCGCAGGGGCGGCCCCCGGCCCGAGGCAAGCTCAGAACTGAAGGGTCTGCACCCCTTGCGCCGTGCCCAGCAGGCACAGGCTGGCCTTGTGGCGGGCGAAGATGCCCACGGTGACCACGCCGGGCCACTGGTTGATGTCGCATTCAAGCGCCAGCGGGTCGGTGATCGACAGGCCGTGAGCGTCCAGCACGTGGCAGCCGTTGTCGGTGACGTAGCCCTCGCGCGCCACCACGCGCGCACCCAGCCCGGCCAGGCGGCGGGCCACCTGCGCTGCGGCCATCGGGATCACCTCCAACGGCAGCGGATAGCCGCCCAGCGTGGCCACGCGCTTGGACGCGTCGGCGATGCAGACGAAGCGGTCGGCCAAGTCGGCCACGATCTTCTCGCGCGTCAGCGCGCCACCGCCACCCTTGATCATGAAACCCCGCGCGTCGATCTCGTCGGCACCGTCGATGTACACCGGAATGCGCGCGACGAGGTTGCTGTCCAGCACCTCGATGCCCAGCGCGCGCAGGCGGCGGCTGCTCTCTTCGCTGCTCGACACGGCGCCGGCAATGCGCTGCGCCATCGTGCCCAGCGCCTGGATGAAGTGGTTCACCGTCGAGCCCGTGCCCACGCCCACCACCGTGCCCGGCTGCACAAAGGCCAGCGCGGCCCGCCCGACCAGGGCCTTGAGTTCGTCTTGGGTAGTCATTGGACCGATTATCCGCATGCGCCGCTCGGCGAGAATGCGGGCCCAATCCGCTGCCGCGCCATGCCGTTGATTCCCTACGCCCTGACCCGCCCCTTCCTTTTCGGCCTGGATGCGGAAGCCGCCCATGACCTGACGCTCGCCGCGCTGGCGCGGCTGCAGAACACCCCGGCCCAAAGCCTGTGGCAAGGCCCGCGCATCGCCGACCCGGTGGAGCTGGCCGGGCTGCGCTTGCCCAACCGCGTCGGCCTGGCCGCCGGGCTGGACAAGAACGGCCGCTGCATCGACGGTCTGGGCGCGATGGGCTTCGGCTTCATCGAGGTCGGCACGGTCACGCCGAAGCCACAGCCTGGCAACCCCAAGCCGCGCATCTTCCGCCTGCCGCAGGCCGGCGCGCTGATCAACCGGCTGGGCTTCAACAACGATGGGTTGCAGGCCCTCATCGCCAACGTGCGGCGCGCGACGACCTTCCGCGCCACCGGCGGCGTGCTCGGCCTGAACATCGGCAAGAACGCGGCCACGCCGATCGAGCGCGCCGCCGACGACTACCTGCTCGGCCTGGACGCCGTGTACCCGCATGCCGACTACGTGGCGGTCAACATCTCCAGCCCCAACACCAAGAACCTGCGCGAGCTGCAGGGCGATGCCGCACTGGACGCGCTGCTCGGCGCGCTGCAGCAGCGCCGCGTGCAGCTGCAGACACAGTCCGGGCGCACAGTGCCGATGTTCCTGAAGATCGCGCCCGATCTGGACGAGGAGCAGGTCAAGGTGATCGCCAGCACGCTCGAGTGCCACCGCATCGACGGCGTGATCGCCACCAACACCACGCTGGAGCGCGGCGCGGTGCAGGGCCTGCCGCATGCCGGCGAGGCCGGCGGCCTGTCGGGCGCGCCGGTGCTGCAGGCCAGCAACCGCGTCATCGGCCAGCTGCGCCGAGCGCTGGGCAGGCGCTATCCGATCATCGGCGTCGGCGGGGTGATGAGCGCCGCCGACGCGCTGTCCAAGATCGACGCCGGCGCCGACCTCGTGCAGATCTACACGGGGCTCATCTACAAGGGACCGGGGCTGGTCGGCGAGGTCGCGGCGGCGCTGAAGCACCAACGGCCGCGCCCCCCCTTGGGTTAGACCCGGTAGCGCAGCCGCCACAGCGCCCGCTAGCCTATGGTCATCGATGTTTGCCGCGCCCTCGGGCGCTCGCCAAGACCATGAGCACCTGTACCCTGATCCTGGACCATGTCTACGACCACGAGGCGCAGCTGGCCAGCCGCACCTACCTGACCCAGCCGCTGGGCCAGGGCCGCGTCGCCGACTACAGCTGGGCCCAGGTGCTCGACCAGTCGCGGCGCATGGCCGCGCACCTGCAGTCGCGCGGCTTGCCTCGCGGCGCGCGCATCGCCATCCTGTCGAAGAACTGCGCGCACTTCATCATGGCCGAGCTGGCCATCTGGATGGCCGGCTACACCACGGTTGCGATCTTCCCCACCGAAACCGCCGAGACCATCGGCTACGTGCTCGACCACAGCGAAGCGAGCCTGCTGTTCGTCGGCAAGCTAGACACCTGGGAAGCGCAGAAGCCCGGCGTCAGCGCCGCGCTGCCGCGCATCGCCTTCCCGCTGGCGCCGGACAGCGCGCTCAAGGACCACGAAGGCTGGGATGCGATCACCGCGCGCACCGCGCCGCTGGGCGGCCGGCCGCAGCGTGCCGCCGACGAGCTGGCGATGATCATCTACACCTCGGGCTCCACCGGCCGGCCCAAGGGCGCGATGGTCAGCTTCGGCGCGATCTCCAATGCCGCCGGCGGCATCGTCGGTGACCTGCGCAAGCGCCTCGGCGAAAGCGAGGACGGCCGCATCCTGTCGTACCTGCCGCTGGCGCACAGTTTCGAACGCTCGTGGGTCGAGGCCGCCTCGCTGGTGGACGGCAAGACGCATGTGTTCTTCGCCGAATCGCTCGACACCTTCCTGCAGGACCTGCAGCGCGCGCGCCCGACGATGTTCATCAGCGTGCCGCGCTTGTGGCTGAAGTTCCAGCAGGGCGTGTTCGCCAAGATGCCGCCCGAGAAGCTGGACCGGCTGCTTGGCATCCCGCTGCTTGGCCGCATCGTCGCGAAGAAGGTACTCAAGGGCCTGGGACTGGATGCCGTGCGCCAGGCCGGCAGCGGCTCGGCGCCGCTGCCGCCGGAGCTGATCCGCTGGTACCGCCGGCTAGGGCTGAAGCTGTTCGAAGGCTACGGCATGACCGAGGACAACTCCTACTCGCACAGTTCGAACGAGCAGTTCGCCGAACCCGGCTATGTCGGCGTGGCCCAGCCCGGCGTGCAGGTGCGCATCAGCCCCGAGGGTGAGATCCAGATCAAGTCGCCGGGGCAGTTCAGCGGCTACTACAAGCAGCCCGAGCTGACAGCCGAGTCCTTCACCGACGACGGCTTCTTCCGCACCGGCGACCGCGGCGAACTGCGCGCCGACGGGCTGCTGAAGATCACCGGCCGCACCAAGGAGCTGTTCAAGACGGCCAAGGGCAAGTACGTGGCGCCGGCGCCGATCGAAAGCCTGCTGCTGGCCAACCCGATGATCGAGCTAGCCATGGTGTCCGGCGTCGGCCAGCCGGCGGCCTATGCGCTGGTGGTGCTGGCCGAGGCCCTGCGCCCGCGCACCGGCGACGCCGCTGTGCGCGCTCAGGTGGAGCAGGAACTGGGCGCGTTGCTGAAGCAGGTCAACGCCCGCGTGGCCGACTACGAGCGGCTGCAGATGATCGTCGTCGCGCGCGAGCCCTGGACCATCGAGAACGGCTGCCTGACGCCGACCATGAAGATCAAGCGCAGCCGCATCGAAGACGGCGCCGCCGCGCATGTGGACGGCTGGTATGCCGGCAACGGCAAGGTGGTGTGGGGATGAGCGGTCCGGACGCCAGGCCCGTGCTGCGCCACGGCGGCGACCGCATCGCCGAGGCGCTGCAGGCGCAGGGCGTGACCACGGTCTTCACGCTGTGCGGCGGTCACATCTCGCCGATCCTCAGCGCGTCGCGCTCGCGCGGCATTGCCGTGGTGGACGTGCGCGACGAAGTCACCGCCGTCTTTGCCGCCGATGCCAGCGCACGGCTGTCGGGCCGCCCGGGTGTGGCCGCCGTCACCGCCGGCCCGGGCATCACCAACACCATCACCGCGCTGAAGAACGCGCAGCTTGCGCAGTCGCCGGTGCTGCTGATCGGCGGCGCCGCGCCCACCGCCCTGCAGGGCCGCGGCGCGCTGCAGGACATCGACCAGCGGCCACTGGTCGAGCCGCATGTCAAGCGCTTCATGAAGATGCAGCGCGTGCGCGACCTGGGCCCGGCGGTGGCCGAGGCCTTTGCGCTGGCGCAGTCGGGCGTGCCCGGCCCGGTGTTCATCGAATGCCCGGTGGACCTGCTGTACGACGAAGCCTCGATCCGCCAGTGGTATGCCGATGCCGCCGGCAAGGGCACGAGCCTGCCCGACCGCGCGCTGCGCTGGTACCTGAACCGCCATGCGCGGCAGATTTTCGCCGGCAGCCAGCAGGCCGGCGTGCCCGAGCCCCAGTCGGTGCACGTGCCGCACGCCGCCGAAGGCTCGTTGCATGTGGCGCTGGCAGCGCTGCGCCAGAGCCGGCGGCCGCTGATGGTGGTCGGCAGCCAGGCCGTGGTGCAAGCCGCCGAGGCGCAGGCGCTGGCCTCGGCAGTGCAGGCACTCGGCATCCCGGTGTACCTGTCGGGCATGGCGCGCGGGCTGCTGGGCCGCGACCACCCGCTGCAGATGCGCCACCAGCGCCGCGTCGCGCTGCGCGAGGCCGACTGCGTGCTGCTGGCCGGCGTGCCCTGCGACTTCCGGTTGGACTACGGCAAGCACGTGCGCCGCAGCGCCACGCTGATAGCCGCCAACCGCAGCGCCAAGGACGCGCGGCTGAACCGCAACCCGAACGTGATGGCGCTGGGCGATGCCGGCCAGTTCATCCGCCGCCTGGCCGTTGCGCTTGGCACGCCCGGCGCGGCCTGGGCCGGCTGGTGCGACAGCCTGCGCGCGCGAGATGCCGAACGCGAGGCCGAAATCGAAGTGCAAGCCGCAGCGAAAGGCGAACAGGTCAACCCGCTGGCCTTCTTCCGCGCGCTGGAGGCCGAGGCCGGCGACAACGCCGTCTTCGTGGCCGACGGCGGCGACTTCGTGGCCACCGCCAGCTACGTGCTGCACCCGCGCACGCCGCTGAGCTGGCTGGACCCGGGCGCCTTCGGCACGCTGGGCGTGGGCGCGGGCTTTGCCATCGGCGCGGCGCGGGCCCGGCCGGGCAGCGAGGTGTGGATCGTCTGGGGCGACGGCGCCTGCGGCTGGGGCCTGGCCGAGTTCGACAGCATGGTGCGCCAGGGCATCCCGGTCATCGCCGTGGTGGGCAACGACGCTGGCTGGACGCAGATCGCGCGCGAGCAGGTGAAGATGCTGCACGACGACGTGGCCACCGTGCTGGCGCGCAGTGACTACCACCTTGTCGCGGCCGGCTTCGGAGCCGAAGGGATGCTGGTGAAGCACGCGCACGAGGTCCAGCCTGCCCTGCGGCGGGCGCGCCAGCTGGCGCGTCAGGGCAAGGCGGTGCTGGTCAACGTGTGGCTCGACAAGACCGGGTTCCGCGAGGGATCGCTATCGATGTGAGGGCGCGTCGCGCTTTGCAGATAGGTATAACAATCCGTACAAGCAATGAGCCGCACCATGGCTGCCATCACCTACAGCGCCGCCCGAGCAAACCTGGCAACGACGATGGACCGGGTCTGCGAAGACCATGAGCCCGTCATCATCACCCCCAACGGCGAGCAGTCGGTGGTGATGCTCTCGCTCGACGATTTCAAGGCGCTCGAGGAAACGCCTACCTGCTGAGAAGCCCGGCGAACGCCCGCAGGCTGCTCTCGGCCGCGGCTCAGCTTGCGCAGGGCAAGGGCAAGGGCAAGGTACGCGAGCTGAGCAAGTGAAGCTCGTCCTCGCCGACGAGGCCTGGGACGACTACCGCTACCGGCAGAAGCAGGACCGCACGATGGTCGAACGCATCAACAAGCTCGTGCAGGAGGTCAAGAGATATCCGTTCCCGGGCGTCGGCAAACCCGAGCCCTTGAAGCATGCGCTGGCAGGCTTCTGGTCGCGCAGGATCACCGACGAACACCGGATGGTGTATCGCGTCGAGGGCGACTCGCTGCTCATCGCGCAGCTGCGGTATCACTGCTGAATGCCCCCAGGGCCGGGCTGCGCCCGGCCCGCGCCCCGCGGGGGTCAAGGAAGCTTGGGGCGGCCCGGCGCTTCCTTGAGAGCGTCAGCCGATGTCGGCGTGACGCCCCCGCCCAGCGGGCTGGCCCAGGCAGTCATCACCTGCTCGGGCGCCAGCTTGTTGCCGCGCGCCGCCACCTGGCGCGTGGCGGTGCCCAGCGCCACCCAGCCCACCAGCGTCTCGCCCGGTGCGCAGAACGCGGCCATGATGCGCGGATGCCGCGCCTTGGCACCGGACAGCATCTTGCCGGCGAAGCCCAGCGCATGCGCGGCGTTCAGGAAGTTGGCCAGCGCCCCGCCCACCGCGGCCCATTGTTCGTGCGCCGGCACCAGCGGGTGGCCCATGTCGATGCGCGCAACCAGCGCCACCGTCGCCGGCGCGCGGCGCGCGCGCTCGGCATCCAGCGCGGCACCGGCGTCGTCCTTGCCGGCATCGCGCGCGGCCTGGGCGAAGAGTTCGGCCAGCGCATCGCGCTGCGCACCGCGCACGAGCTTGAAGCGGAACGGCACCAGGCCGGCATGGTCGGGCGCGCGCAGCGCGGCCTGGGTCATCGTCAGCAGCTGGGCCGCGTCCGGCCCTGGCTCGGCCAGGTGCTTCATGCCCAGCGAATGTCGGCCGAGCAGGCCTTGCAGCATCGGGGGGTGGTCGGCGTCCATCGCTGCAGTTTGCGCTTGATGGACGAACATTGTGACTTCGTTGGTTCAACGAGGTTCCAGTCGACCATGAACGCCCAGCGCGCCTCTGATCCGGGCCCGCGCTGACTGTCCGTCTGCGACAACCTGACGATTAAGGCCAACCGGCGTGCGGCAGCAGCCGGCGGCCGTACCGGAATGAAATCGGGCCCGGGCGACGCACGCTGTTGCACGACCGGTTGAGGGTTAGGCCCCGCCTGTGAACTCGGTGCGAGCACGCCACGTAAGTGCAGCTTGCCAAACAGAGACAATGAAGGTACCGACAATGACCGCAATTGAAACAGGCAAATGAAACTGTGTGAAGCCGGCGAGCGCGAAAGCCGCGTGTATCGGCAAGACGACCCCGGAAAGCGCCGCAATCAGGAAGGAACCGCGCAGCCCGGTGCGCTTGCGGGAAATCACAGCCGAGAAAAGCCACAACAAGAGCATGAAGGCGGCCAAGTTGAAAAGAGTAAATAGTTGGATTCCACCCGGAAGCCCGAACATTTCCCACTCTTTCCAATACGCCGCGTCGGCTTGATGCGCCATCACAAGCGACAGGTTCAGGGCAGCCACTCGATCAAGAACGCGCATGAATTGCTTCCGTGTGGGGCCCAACGGGGCCGCGAATGAAAGGGACTTTCCTGTCCCGAGCTTTCCGCGAAGCGGAAACCGGCATCGAAGTGCCCTGTTGCAGGTCTAGGCAGCGCCAGCAAGCAAGAGCAGGCCAATCGTCAGCTCGACGGCAGCGCCTCCAAGTGCTTTGGGAAAGCTGCCCTTGTCCAGTATGAGGGAGGGGAACCGCAGAAACCCCGCGCCGACCCACGATGCGCCAGCGATCAGGTAGGCGTCTGGAGACCGGATCAAGAGGCAGGTGACCCCCATCGCAAGGAACAGGCCACCATAGGTTGCGCGGATTTCCGACACGCCGAGACCCCCAACGGGCTCGATTGACACAAGCCTGGCGACTCGATTCGGCGCGAGGACTCCCAAGAGCCCCATCGCTGTGCAGAGTACTGCTCCGATGATTGAAAGCATGGGATGTGATGAACTGCGAAGAGATGACTCAGGTCATATGTACTCTGGGTATGTCGCGCGAACTACAGCTCTCGCCCGTGCGGCCTAACCTTAAATCCTGGCGGCACTTTGTGCCAGTTGTTTCAGCAGGATGTACCTGTTGAACGGCCCGACGTAGCCGGGGATGCAGGTGATGACTTCGTAGCCCGCACGAATGTACAGGGCGCAGGCGCTTTCATGGAGCGTTTCGATCATTGCGCTTTCGCAACCACGGTTCAGGGCGGCCTGCTCCATGCATCGAAGAAGCTCGGTGCCGATGCCTGTGCCTCTCAGGGATTCGTGCACCCATAGACTCTGAACGAACAAGCGACCGTACTCAGTTCTGCCTGACGCTCCAGCAACAACGACGCAATCCCTACGGACCAAGCAGGCGAGAGGAGTTGCATTGCCGTCGGCAGCGAGGCTGCGTCCGTGCTCGAAGACTCGTTCGCAAACGAGTTCCACATCCGCGCTGGGGAGGTCACGGCCGATTGACCACTGAAGCATCGACATGGGTTTCGTGCCGCCCAAGGCGGAACTAAAGGGCGTGCGGCGGCGGGCGGGCGGCCGGGCCGGAATCAAATGAGGCCCGGGCGACGAACGCTGTCGCACCTCCAGTTGAGTGAAGCTTAGGCCACATCCGGCACGGTCCTCCTGAGCAGGCGGCCGAGCCATGAAAGAGCGATGGCCGGCAATACAGCTGCGAACTTGACGTTACCGCGAAAGTAGATCGCCGCCAGCAGTGCGATAGCGACTGCGGCAGCCAGCAGCACCGAAGCCCAAAGCACTTTGTCTCGTTGGCCCTGCTTGCCGATGAAGCCCGCAGGAGAGATTGCGGTGGCGAGGATGCCGACACACAGCATGGCGAAAAACAGGCTCGCCTCACCGAAGTGCTGATAGAACCTGAGGAACCACCACTGCTCCAGAAAGGCTGCCAAGCCGCCTGCGATGAGCCAAAGATTGGCTCCGATGATCAGGCGGTTTGCTGGAACGGTACGCGCCAGAAGAGCGACGAGTTCGATGAGCGCCAAAGTGCCGCAGAACTTGAACGCGGAGACGAACTGCTCGTCGGACGTTGGACCTCGACCGAAGGCCAGGTATGCGAACAGGGCGAGCGCCAGGAATCCGAGCAGGTACTCGATGACGGCGTAGGTGGCGCTTCGCACAATGTGTCCAACATTTGAAATCAGCGGGTGCCGAAGGCAGCCGGCTCGATTGAGGGTTTATGCGTCGGCCGCGCCACGAAACGTATTGGTCAGAATCATTTTCGTGACCGCCAACTCGCTTGGCCAGTAACCGCTGATCTTTGGAAGTGAATCTTGCGCGTTACCGACGCGACGATGGTAGAAAACATGAGCGCTGGGCGATGGTAGCGCCGAGGAAGCCGAGAAGTTCCTTGAAGGTACGAATGCCAATTGCACGAATGGTGCTAGCCGCAGGAAGCCAACCACTGGCGCGCTACAAGATGGGCAGGTGCCTCGCCTCAGCGCTGGTGGTGGACGATATCTTCTGAACTGGATCGAGTGATCATCTGGCAGGGAGATGGCTCCAGCCCAGAAGGCCGTGACATCAGCGTGCGGTTGTTTGTAGAGCGATTGGCATATCTGGCAGTGACAGAAGAAGCGTAATGCGGGCGTTCCCTTCACCTTGAAGGTCGACTGACCACAGGGGCAAGCGCATGATTGATTCAAGGATAGGGGAGTCACGGCATCTCCTTCTCGACGTTCGAGTTCAGCCGCGGGCAGCGGCATGGCGCTTTGCCAGCCAGACGCATGATGAACCACCGCGCTTCGCGGGACAAGCGCCACACCGTTGGCGCTCCGGTTGAACGGCCGTGGGTTCGAAAGCTGCTACCTGTCTCGACCATGCCTGGGAACCGTGCTTCCTCGGGTTGAGCCCCTGCGCAACGCCCGCCAGGCCAGCCCCGCTCCCGCCAACCCGCACAGCGTCATCACCGCCGCCAACCCCGGCAATCCAGCCCGGTCGAACAGCCACCCGCCCAGCGCCGGCCCGCCCGCGGTGCCTGCGGTGTAGGCGGTGACCAGCAGCCCCATCGCCTTGACCAGGCTGCTGCCCACCAGCCGGTGGCCCAGCTCGATGACCACCAGCGTGTAGACCGCGCCGCCGACGCCGCCGAGCACGAAGCCCACCGGCCACAGCACCTGCTGCGGCGCGCCGGCCCACCACCACAGCGACAGCGTCGCGCCCAGCACCAGCGCCCAGGCCAGCGCCATCGCGCGGCGCAGCCCGATGCGGTCGGCCAGTGCGCCAAAGGGCGCCTGCATCAGCGCGCTGCCGGCGCCAATGAACGCACCCAACCATGCGGCCGTGTCCAGCGCAAAGCCCAGCCGCATCGAGATCGACGGCAACAGCGACGAGGTGCCGCTTTCCATCAGCCCGCTGGCCGCCGCCACCGCCACCAGCGGCACGGCAAAGGCGCGCCAGCCGTTGCGCGGGTCGTCGCCGACGGCGTTGGCCGAGTGGGCGTCGACCGCGGGTTCGTCCACGTGCAGCAGCGGCCAGGCGCAGGCAAAGCCGGCGGCCATCAGCGCCAGCGCCACCGCCAGCGGCGACAGCCCGGCCCACAGCGACAGCGGCAGCAGCGCCGGCCCGGCCAGCATGCCCAGGCCGACCGAGGTTTCGAACAGACCGATCAGCAACCCTCGGCGCTCGCGCGGTGCGGCTTCGGCCAGCCAGGCTTCGCCGCTGACCCACACCAGCCCGCCGCCCAGGCCCATCACCGCCGCGGCGGCCAGCCGCCCGGCATAGGCCTCGTGCGGCAGCAGGCTGGCCACCGCCAGCGCCGACATCGCCATGGCCACCAGGAAGCAGCGCGCATGCCCCAGCCGCTGCACCACCGCATGCGCGGCGGTGCTGGCCACGAAGATGCCGCCCCAGAAGGCCGAGGCCAGCGCGCCCACCGAAAATGCGCTGGCGCCTTGATCGGTGAGCGTCAGCGCCAGCTGCGTCAGCGCCACGAACTCGGCGGCGACGAACAGGAAGTACACGCCCGGGATCAGCCACAACCGGGCCGGCAAGGCGGCCGGCAGGTCGAGCGCGGCGGTGGCGGGTGGCGGGGGGTTCAAGGCTGGTGCATGACGGCGTGCGGGCCGCCAGTGTCGCCCAGCCGCTCAGGCGCGCAGCGCCTGCAGGGTCATCAGCAGGCCGATGAACATTGGCTGGTGCAGCATGTAGAAGCTCAACGACCAGCGCCCCAGCAGCGCCAGCGGCCGTGCCGGCGCGGGCAGCGCACCGCCCAGCCACGCAGGGCGCGCGCGCAGCAGCCACTGCCCGGCCGCCATGCCGAAAAGCAGCACGCCCAGCCAGGGCAGCACCGGCACGAAGTCCTCGGTCACCGGCTTGCGGGTGACCAGGCCGACCCAGTTGCTCCAGCGCGCGTCGAACAACGGGTGCTGCAAGAAGGCCGGCAAGGCGATGCACAGCGCGCCCAGCGCCCACAGCCACAGCTTCAATGGCGCGGCCAGCCGCGCCAGCACCAGCATGACGGCGATGCCGTGCAGCACGCCGAAGCTGATCCAGCTGTCGGGGAACATGAGCGCCGAGCCGATGCTCACCAGCACGGCGCAGCCGGCAATCTGCGCCCAGCGCCGCCAGAAGCGCGGCCAGCCCTGCCCGGCGTGCAGCGCCGCGGCCAGCGACAGCCCGGCGACAAACAGGAACAGGCTGACGATGCAGCTGCGCTGCACGGTCCACAGCGGGTCGGTGTAGAAATTGTGCTTTGGGCGGAGCCAGCCGAGGTGGTTCAGGTCGAAGGCCAGGTGAAACAGCGCCATCCAGACGATGGCCGAGCCGCGCAGCGAGTCCAGCCTGTCGAAGCGCGCAGGCCTGGGCATCATCCGCCCTAGCCTAACATCCCTGCCATGAGAAGCAACCAT
>JBEIHU010000112.1:0-13096 GCA_040381175.1 Burkholderiaceae bacterium | reverse complement strand
GAATCCAAAAAAAGCGCAGCTGGTGGGTAAGGGGGGTACAGACGCCCCTGGGCACTTCTCATAAATCCCACATGTGGAGGGGACAGTCCTCTGGCTGCAACTGCCGGCTGTGGGAGGGCCTCGTGGGCTGTGAAGGAGAAGAGGTGCTCGTCCAGGAAGCCCCTCGGCAATTCCGGGGCCGCCGCCAGTGACCACGTAGATCGGCGTGTCCAGGTGCTGCGTGCGGCGCGTCACCAGCGCGGCGAATTCCTGTGCATCGGCATAGTAGCGGCTCATCTGCAGCTGCATGTTGGCGCGGCGGATGGCCGCGGCATCGCCCCCGGCGCGGGCCTGCGCCAGCTGCAGCGCGGCGGCATCGGGCGCAGGGATGCGCGCGCTGCCGAAGATGACGATGGTGGATTCCACGCCCAGGCGCTTTTGCACCATCTCGGGCTTGAGCAGCTCGAGCTGCATGCGCACCGGGCGCAGCTCGTCCTGCAGCAGGAACTCCACGTCGGTGAAGGCCAGGCGGTAGGCGCTTTCCGGGCCGCTGTAGCGCGACGCCGGTGGTACCGATTGAACGTCCTCTTCGGCGGTGGGGAAGTTGCGGGCGGTGAGGTCGTTGCGCTTGATGTCCATGGGCTCTCGCTTCGTCAAGGCGCGCAGCTTAGCTCGCTTGCCCGGCGCTGCGGGCCGTGGCGGCCCGGCGGCGCGGGCCGGCTGTGGTCATTCGCCGCGAAAGGGCGTGCACACCGGGCAGGCCGGGGCGCGCTGCACGCCGATCGGCGTGCATTCCATGGTGCGCGCATCCAGCATCAGCAGCCGCCCGGCCAGCGGCGTGCCAATGCCGGCCAGCAGCTTCAGCGCCTCGGCGGCCTGCATGCTGCCGACGATGCCCACCAGCGGCGCGAACACGCCCATGGTGGCGCAGGCGGCGTCGGCCACCACGGCTTCGGGCGGGAACACGCACGCGTAGCAGGGCGCGCCGGCCTGGCGCGTGTCGTACACGGCGATCTGTGCGTCGAAGCCCACCGCCGCGCCCGACACCAGCGGCTTTCGGTGGGCCACGCAGGCCGCGTTCACGGCCTGGCGGGTGCGGAAGTTGTCGCTGCAGTCCAGCACCACGTCGGCGTCGGCCACCAGGCGGTCGAGCAGCGCCGCATCGGCGCGCACCACATGGGCCATGATCTCGACCTCGGGGTTGATGGCCAGGATGCTCTGCCGAGCCGACTCGGCCTTGGCGTGACCGATGCGCGCGAGCGGGTGGGCGATCTGCCGCTGCAGGTTGGTCAGGTCGACAAGGTCGTCGTCGACCAGCGTGATGCGCCCCACGCCGGCCGAGCCCAGGTACAGCCCCGCCGGCGAGCCCAGCCCGCCGGCGCCGATGACCAGCGCATGCGCCGCCAGCAGCTTGCGCTGGCCCTCGATGCCCAGCTCGTGGAGCAGGATGTGCCGCGAATAGCGCAGCAGCTGTGGGTCGTCCATCGGTGCAGCATGGCCGCCGCGGATGGCACAAGGCCCGCGCGGGGCGGGCCTGGGCGCACCGGGCGGGCCGGCGCTTCAGTTGACGCCGGAGTCGGCCTTGCGCTCGCTGGCGGTCTTGCTGACGATCACCGGCCGCTTGGCCAGGTGGTTCAGCGCCTGCTGCAGCTGGAAGTCGTCGGGCGTGCCGAACTCGGGCAGCGGCTTGGGCGGCTCCTTCTGCTTGGACAGCTGTTCCTCGAGCTTGACGCGGGCGTCCTCGCGCGCCTTGGCGCGGGCGTCGTCCTTCTTCTCGTCGGCGCCGCTCAGGTGCTTGGTGAGATCGGCCTCGCGCATGCGCAGTGCAGCGAAGACGTTGCCCTCGGCGGTTTCGTCGAGCCAGATGTCGGGCACCACGCCCTTGGCCTGGATGGCCTTGCCGGCCGGGGTGTAGTAGCGCGCGGTGGTGATCTTCAGCGCGGTGTCGGCCGACAGCGGGCGCACGGTCTGCACCGAGCCCTTGCCGAAGGTCTGCGCGCCCATGATGGTGGCGCGCTTGTGGTCCTGCAGCGCGCCGGCGACGATCTCGCTGGCCGACGCCGAGCCTTCGTTGACCAGCACCACCAGCGGCACGCTCTTCACCGCCGCGGGCAGCCGCTTCAGCGGGTCGGCGCCGGCGCGGCGGGCGTAGAACTCGGGCGATGCCTTGAAGGTGGCCTTGGACTCCGCGATCTGGCCGTTGGTGGTGACGACGACCACGTTCTCGGGCAGGAAGGCGGCCGAGATCGCCACCGCAGCGTCGAGCAGGCCTCCCGGGTCGTTGCGCAGGTCGAGCACCAGGCCCTTGAGGTTGGGGTCCTGCTTGTAAAGCTCGTCGAGCTTGCGCACGAAGTCGTCGACGGTGCGGTCCTGGAACTGGCTGACGCGCAGCCAAGCGTAGCCGGGCTCGAGCATCTTGGCGCGCACGCTCTGGATGCGGATCTCCTCGCGCGTGATGATGACCGGGAAGCTGCGGTTCTCGCTCTTGCGGAAGATGGTCAGCGACACCTTGGTGTTGGGCTCGCCGCGCATGCGCTTGACGGCCTGATCCATGGTCAGTCCCTTGACGGCGGTGTCGTCGATGCGGGTGATCAGGTCGCCACTCTTGATGCCGGCGCGGAACGCGGGCGAGCCTTCGATCGGCGACTGCACCTTGACCAGGCCGTCTTCCATGCCGATCTCGATGCCCACGCCGACGAAACGCCCGCCGGTCTGCTCGCGGAATTCCTTCAGCGTCTTCTTGTCGAAGTACTGCGAATGCGGGTCGAGCCCGGCGACCATGCCGCTGATGGCGTCGCCGATCAGCTTCTTTTCGTCCACCGCCTCTACATAGTCGCTCTTGACCATGCCGAAGACGGCGGCCAGCTGCTGCAGCTCTTCAAGAGGCAGCGGCGCCGCCGCGTTGCGCGCGAAGGCCTGCAACTGGATGGTGGCCAGGGCACCGGCGAGCGCCCCCACCGCAATGAATCCGGCGACCCTGAGTTTGGCGTTCATGAATGCTCCAGGCTTGCCCATACAAGCTCCGTACCAGTATAAAACCCGACCAGCTTCAGAGTATGAAGCGGGGGTGAAAGTTGCACGCCGGGCGGGCTCAGGCTTCGCGGGCGAAGGTCACCACGTGGTCCACCTGGGCGCGGATGCCGATCCATTCGCCGATGTGGTGGTCGTGGTGCGAGGGCACGTGCGCCAGCAGCAACTCGCCGCTGGCCAGGCGCAGCGTGTACAGGAACTCCGAGCCGCGGAAGGCCTTGCGCTCGATGCGCGCCTTCACCGGGCTGGCATCGTCGTGCACGATGTCGTCGGCGCGCAGCAGCACGTCGCAGTTGCCGCCGGGGTAGGCCTCGGGCAGCGGACACTCCTGCAGGTCTTCCAGCGCGCCCAGCACGGTATGCACGCAGCCGCCAGTGTCGCCGGCCTTGGCCGGGTCGATGTGCGCCGGCGTGAACACGCCATGGCCGATGAACTGCGCGACGAAGCGTGTGGCCGGCCGGTGGTACAGCGCATAGGCGTCGTCCCACTGCTCCAGCCGGCCGCGCTGCATCACGCCGATGAGATCGCCCAGCGCGAAGGCCTCGAGCTGGTCATGGGTGACGAACAGCGCCGTCATGCCCGTGTCCTTGAGGATGCCGCGCAGCTCGTGCGCCAGGCGCTCGCGCAGGTCCACGTCGAGGTTGGAGAAGGGCTCGTCCAGCAGCAGCAGCCGCGGCTGCGGCGCCAGGGCGCGCGCCAGCGCGATGCGCTGCTGCTGCCCGCCCGACAACTGGTGCGGGGCCCGCCTGGCGGCATGCGCCAAGCCGACCAGCTCGAGCACCTGCTGCACCCGCGCCGCCCGCTCCGCGCGCGGCAGGTCCTGCACGCCGAAAGCCACGTTGTCGGCCACGCTCAGGTGGGGGAACAGGGCGTAGTCCTGGAACACCATGCCGATGCGGCGCGACTCCGCAGCCACCTGCACGCCGCTGGCGGCGTCGCTCAGCAGCCGGCCGTCCATGCGGATTCGGCCGCCGGCCAGCGGTTCCAGCCCGGCCACGGCCCGCAGCAGCGTGGTCTTGCCGCAGCCGGACGGACCGATCAGCACGCCGATCTGCCCGGCCTCCAGCCCCAGCGAGACGCCTTCCACGGCGGCATGCTCGGCGCGGCCGCCGGCATAGCGCACCCCTACGGATTCCAGGCTCAGGTACATGCGCGCATGATAATGGCTTCGATGTTAATGAGCATGGTTCGCATTTCATTGGCAATGCGCCCGGCTTGGCGACAGGCCGGCGGGCGATGCGCGCACTGCTGACGGCCCTGTGCCTGCTGCTGGCGCTGCCGGTGCTGGGCGTGCTGGGGTCGTGGCTGGCGCTGGATGCCGGCGCGCTGGCGATCCTGAAGCATCAGGCGCAGACCGTGTTGCCCGGCTACGTGTTGCACACCGCGGTGCTGGCCATCGGCGTGGGCCTGGGGGTGATGCTGCTGGGCACCGCCTGCGCCGCGGCGGTCAGCCTGTTCGACTTTCCCGGCCGGCGCGTCTTCGAATGGGCGCTGCTGCTGCCGCTGGCCATGCCGGCCTACGTACTGGCCTATGCCTGGACCGACGCGCTGCAGTACAGCAGCCCACTGCAGTCCGCGCTGCGCCTTTGGCTGGGCGTGCAGGGCCCGCTGTGGCCCGACGTGCGCAGCCTATGGGGCGCGGTGATCCTGTTCGTGCTGTGCCTGTACCCCTACGTGTACCTGCTGACGCGCACGGCGCTGGCCGAGCGCGGCGTGCAGATGATGGAGGCGGCCCGGCTGCTCGGCGCGCCGCTGCGCCGCCGCGTGCTGCAGGTGGCATTGCCGCTGGCGCGCCCGGCCATCGCCGCGGGCATGGCACTGGCATTGATGGAAACGCTGGCCGACTACGGCGTCGGCGCGTACTTTGGCCTGACGACCTTCAGCACCGGCATCTACAAGGCCTGGCTGGTGATGAATGACCGCATCGCGGCCGCACAGCTGGCGTCGCTGCTGCTGCTGCTGGTGGCGCTGCTGCTGGCGGCCGAGCGGCGTGCGCAGCGGCGGCTGCGCTTCACGGCCGGCCGCGCAGCGCAGAGCAGCGAGGCGCGGCCAGTGCCGCTGCGCGGCCGGCCGGCCGTCGCGGCCTGGCTGCTGTGCGCGTTGCCGGTGGCGCTGGGCTTCTTGCTGCCGGTGGCCTGGCTGCTGCGCATGCTTTGGGTCGAGGCGGCGGCTTCCGACATCGGCTTGCCGCTGCAGCGCTTTGCCGATTGGTCGCTGGCCAGCCTGCGCCTGGCGGCGATGGCGGCCGTGGCGGCCACGCTGCTGGCGCTGGCGCTGAGCGTGGCCGTGCGCCGCGGCAGCCCGACGGGCAGCGGCGTGCTGCCGCTGATGGCGCGGGTGGTGTCGCTGGGTTATGCGCTGCCCGGCGTGGTGATCGCGGTGGGCATCCTGCTGCCGCTGGCCTGGGTGCAGCAGCGCTGGCCCGAACTGGGCCTGAGCGTGTGGGTCACCGGCACCGTGCTCGGGCTGATGTACGCCTACCTGGTGCGCTTCTCGGCCGTGGCGCTGCAGTCGGTGGAATCGGGCCTGGCGCGCGTGCCTCGCAGCATCGATGACACCGCGCGGTTGCTCGGCGCCAGGCCGCGGCGGGTGTTCCTGCAGCTGCACCTGCCGCTGCTGCGGCGTTCGGCGCTGGCGGCGGCGCTGCTGGTCTTCGTCGACGTGATGAAGGAGCTGCCGGCCACGCTGGTGCTGCGCCCCTTCGGCAGCGACACGCTGGCGGTGGTGGCCTACAACCTGGCGCGCGACGAGCGCCTGGGCGAGGCGGCGCTGCCGTCGCTGGCCATCGTGGCGGTGGGGCTGCTGCCGGTGGTGCTGCTGTCGCGCGCGCTGCGGCAGCAGTAATAGTCCGCATTTCGGCTCGCCGCATTGGCGGCGGGAGCGGGCGCACCGCTCCGGCTGGGGGTAGGCTGCATGCCCGACCCCGATCCGGCCCAAGGAGGCATGTCATGGCCCTCGAATTCAACCCCGTCACCGACCCGCAGCTGATCATCGACCGCGCCATCGAAGGCCTGGAGATGCGCGGTGTCAGCATGCCCGGGCCCCAAGGCCCGGTCATGGGCTACCAGTGGCGGCTGAAGGTGCGCATGTTCGGCACCCATCCGGTGGCGGACCACATCGAGGACACGCCGTGGGTCTTCGGCTCCGAGGAGGCGGTGGACCAGATGCTTCAGGCCTGGCAGGAGTTCCTGACCACGCAGGGGCATTGGGGCAAGAGGCGCCCGCCGGCCATGACGCTGGGCTGAGCGCGGCCGCCTCAGCCCATGGCCGGGCGGATCGGCGGCAGGTCCGCAAACTGTGCCGCCTGGTCGCTCTTCTGCGCGGCGATGGCGCGGGCGATGTCCGCGGGATCGAAAACGCCGGGCTGCAGCGCGTTGAGGTAGGCGAAGGACTCGGCCACCGAGTGGTCGCGCGCATAGTCGATCACTTCCTTCGTGGCGGCGATCGCCACCGGCGCCTTGGCGGCGATCCTGTGCCCCACGGCCAGCGCGCCGGCCAGCAGCGCGTCGTGGTCGTCGAACACGGCGTTGACGAAGCCCAGCCGCTCCGCGCGTTCGGCGCCCAGGCGGTCGCCGGTGTAGGCCAGCTCGCGCATCACCGCTTCGGGGATCAGGTGCGGCATGCGGTTGAGCGTGCCGACGTCGGCCATCATGCCGATGTTGATCTCGTGGATGCAGAAGTAGGCGTCGCGCGTGCAGTAGCGCAGGCAGCAGGCGGTGGCCAGGTCCACGCCGCCGCCGATGCAGCCACCCTGCACCGCGGCAATGACCGGAAAGCGCGCCTGCGCCAGCGCGTTGAAGGACTGCTGCAATTGCCTGAGCTGATGGCGGAAGCGCTCGCGCGCGGCGACATCGGCGGTGCCCAAGGTGCCCGTCGCCGCGAACACCCCGAGGTCCATGCCGGCCGAGAAGTGCCGGCCCACCGAGGACAGCACCATCGCGCGCGTGCCGCCGGCTTCGTCGAGCCCGCGCACCAGCCGCGGCAGCTCGGACCAGAAGGCCGGAACCATGCTGTTGTGGCGCTCGGGGTGGTTCATGCGCACATGGGTCACGCCGCCGTCGGTCGACACTTCGAAACACTGCCAGTCATTCATGCGTCGGGACTCCGGGCTCGGGCTTGGAGGCTCAGCTGATGGCCGGCGCGTCGCCGCCCAGGAAGTGCTTGCGCAGCTCGCGCTTGAGCACCTTGCCGGTGGCGTTGCGCGGCAGCGCGGCAATGATGGCGATGTCGTGCGGCTGCTTGAAGCGCGCCAGCCGGCCGCTGCAGTGCCCCAGCACCTGCTCCTTGTCCAGCACCTGCCCGGGCTTGAGCACCAGCACCGCCAGGCCGACCTCGCCCCACCTGTCGCTGGGCACGCCGATCACGGCCGCCTCGGCCACTTGCGGCAGCTGGTAGAGCACGTTCTCTACCTCGGCCGGGTAGACGTTCTCGCCGCCCGAGATGTACATGTCCTTCCAGCGGTCGACGATGTAGTAGAAGCCTTCGTCGTCGGTGCGCGCGGCGTCGCCGGTCTTCAGCCAGCGCCCCTCGAAGGCGGCGGCGGTGGCGTCGGGGCGGTTCCAGTAGCCGGGCGTGATGTTCGGCCCGGCCACCCAGAGTTCGCCGATCTCGCCGGCCGCGCAGTCCTCGCCGGCGTCGTTGACGATGCGCGCTTCGGTGTGCATCAGCACCTTGCCGGTGGAGCCCAGCTTGCGGATGGCGTCGGCCGGGTCCAGGAAGATGCAGGCCGGGCTGGTCTCGGTCATGCCGAAGCCCTGCATCAGCAGCACGCCGCGCTCGGCCCAGGCCTGCAGGATGGGCAGTGCGCAGGGCGCGCCGCCGACGCCGGCGCTGCGCAGGCGCGACAGGTCGGCGGTGGCGAAGTCGGGGTGCTGGGCCATGAACTGGTAGGGCGCCGGCACCGCGAAGAAGTGCGTGATGCCCTGGGCCGGGTCGCCGATGAGATGAAGCGCCTGCCCGGGGTCGAAGCCGCGCGTCAGCACGACGGTGCCTCCGGCATGCAGCACCGGGTTGGAGTAGCAGTTCAGGCCGCCGGTGTGGAACAGCGGCAGCACCGACAGGTGCACCGTGTCGCGGCCCACCCCGGCCGCAGTGCCCAGGTTGATGCAGTTCCACAGGTTCATGCCGTGGGTGATCATCGCGCCCTTGGGGTGCCCGGTGGTTCCCGAGGTGTACATGATCGTGACCACGTCGTCGTGGGTCAGCGCCTGGCGCGGCGCCGGCCGGCCGCGCCCGGCATCGAGCGCGGCCTCGTAGGGATTGGCCGCCGCAGCGCCGCGCTTGTCGATGCACAGCAGCGCCGGGATGCCGCACTGGCGCTGCAGGGCCTGCGCCGCCTCGGTGAACTCCAGGTCGTGGATCAGCAGCCTGGGCGTGCAGTCCTTGAGGATGTAGTCCAGCTCGGGTACGGTCAGCCTCCAGTTCAGCAGCACTGCGATCGAGCCGCTGCGGCCGCAGGCGAACT
Organism: Burkholderiaceae bacterium; assembly: GCA_040381175.1. Lineage (GTDB taxonomy): Bacteria > Pseudomonadota > Gammaproteobacteria > Burkholderiales > Burkholderiaceae_C > Rubrivivax. Next base: position 4,623 of record JBEIHU010000112.1, on the reverse strand, counting down.
GCAGGTCGAAGTACTCGACGCCGTTGTGCGCCAGCAGCGCCACCCGGTCACCGCGGCCGATGCCCAGCGAGTCCAGGTGCGCGGCCAGCGCATCGGCTCGGGCATCGAGTTCGGCATAGCTCAGGCTGCGCGGCGGCGACACCTCGCGCACCGCTTCCTTGCCCGGGCGGTGGGCGCGGTGGTGCGCGATCCAGTCGTAGGCAGGCACCGGGCCATGGCCCGGCGGGCGCGAGCTGCGCAGCGCCGCCACCGCGGCGGGGTCGGGCACGAACATGTCGGGGGCGCGGGTCGGCGCGGCGTGGTCCATCGGCAGTCCTCTGCTGCGACCTGGCGGGCAGGCCAGGCCAGGGTGGCGGCTGGTCCCCCCGGCAGGAATCGAACCTGCATCTGGCGCTTAGGAGGCGCCCGTTCTATCCATTGAACTACGGCGGGAGCGCACAATTCTGGCACGCGCCTTCAGTTCCATCGCCAGCTCCAGATCAGCTCGATCGAGTTCTGCTCGCCCGACTGTGCACGGATCGTGAAGCGTTGGGCGATTCGGTAGATCAGCTGCCAGTTGCCGGTGGTGGCGTTCAGGCCGCGCTCGTAGCCGACGTACCAGTTGCGGGTCAGCTGCTTGCCTACCGTGACGATGGCACCGCCCGTCGCGCCGTCGCTTTGCCGCAGCGACAGCTCGTCCACGCCGATGACGTCGAACAGGCGGTCCAGCACGCCCGGTTCCTCACCCGAGATCAGCGCCATCGCCGCGGCCTGCAGCAGTGCAGTGTCGCCTGAACCCGGGCCTTCGCTGGCGCGGCCGCGCAGCAGCCAGCTCAGCCTTTCGGCGTCGGACATGTCCGGTTCGGAGAACAGGCGCACGCGCGGCAACTGTACGGTGCCGGTGACAGACACGCCTACGCGCACGTCCAGGTTGGGGCGGATGGCCTCGATGTCCAACTGCGGGTTCTCGATCGGGCCGTTGAAGGTGAGCACCCCGCGCTCGATGTTCAGCCGCTGGCGGTAGGCGCGGTAGGTGCCGTCGACGGTGCGCACGCTGCCGTCCACGCGCAGGCGGCCCTGCGGCGCCGTCAGTCGCAGGTCGCCGCGCAGGCCGGCGTCCAGGCCCATGCCTCGGATTCGCAGCTTGTCGCCCAGCTGCACGCGCAAGTCGAGCGTGACCTTGCGCGCCCGCGCCCGTTCGGCCTCGGTGTCTGCCGGGCCTGCGCCTGTAAGCTTGAAGTCCTCGACTTTGCCGTGATGCACGAAGACGTCGTCCGACAAGCGCGGCGCCTCGCTGCGGCTGAAGTCGATCAGCCCTTCGTCGACCTTGAAGTCACCGGTCAGCGCCAGCGTGTCGCTGCCGAGCCTGAGCGTCGCGCCGCCGCTGGCGACGACGCGCCGGTCGACGCGGCCGAGCAGCTGGAACTGCTCCAGCGCCAGGACCAGCTCGGCGCGCGGGCTGGCGCCCAGGCTGGCGTCGCCGCGCAGGCTCAGCCGGCCCTTGCCGGCGCTGGCGGCGAACTTCTCGATGCGCGCGCTGTCGCCAAGCAAGCTGATGTTGACTTCGCCGTCGCGCACGTCCACGCCCTGCAGCACGTTGCGCACGCCGATGCCGCTGCCGCTGAGCTCCCCCTCGTAGCTTGGCGCGCCGAAGCGGCCGCCAATGGCCGCGTTGGCGTGCAAGCCGCCGGTCAGTCGCCAGCCGGCCGGCAACCACGGCCCCCATACGCCCAGGTCGGCGATCTGCAGTTCGAGCACGCCGTTCAGCGGTGCGTCGGCGGCTGGCCAGGTGGCCTTGGGCGTGCTGCGCACGACCACGGCGCCGGCGGCGCGGCCCAGTTTCTGCCCGGCCAGGCCGGTGCTGAAGCTCCACAGCCCGTCGCGCGCGCTCAGCCCGACGCGCAGGTCGGTCATGCCCAACGTGCGCGTGCCCGAATCGTCGGTGACGCTGAGGTCCCCCGACACGCGCTCGACCACGACATCGGCGCTGAAGCTCGGCGAGCTCTGCACCAGCAGCTGGCCGCCCAGGCGCAGGTCGCCTCCCCAGCCGAAGCCTGGCTGCATGCGCTTGAGCAGCGGAACCACGTCCAGCGGCTCGAGCTGTGCCTCGGCGTCGAGCCGGGCGGGTGCACCGCCGGGCCCGGCCGCAGACCAGGCCAGCCGCTTCCAGCCCAGCACGGCTCCCAGCAGCTCGGCGCGGCCGGCCTCGGCCTTCAGGCGCAGCGGGCCGTCGGCCCAGCTCATCTCGAAGCCGAACCCAGCCATTTCCAGCCAGGCGGGAGCAGCCGCGGCGTCGCCGCGCACTTCCAGTTTCTGCACCTTCCCGCGCCAGCCCTTCAGCCCGCCCGCGCCGGCGCCGAGCGCGCCGCCTTGCAGGCGCAGTTGCGCCAGCGTGCGCTTGGCGGTGGTGCCGGCCGGTGCGTTCTGCATCGCTTCGACCCAGGCCGGCGGCAGGGCCTTCGATTCGGCCTGCAGCTGCAGCGTGTGGGCCGCGAGCGTGCCCTTGAGCTGCAGCTTCAGCAGCTCTGCCGAGGGCGCGCCCAGTCTCAGCGGCCCCAGCTCCAGCTGCGCGTCCAGCGGCGCGTCGGCACGTGTGCCGAGCGTCCAGCGCGCATCGGCACGCTTGACCTGCAGCGCGCCGAACTGCAGGGCGCTGGCGTCGAGCCGTCCCTGCGTGCTCAGCATCGGCCAACGGCCATCGATGCGGGCCTCGGCGCGCAGCTTGCCGTCCAGCCGGGTATCGCTGCCGGCATCGGACACGAGCTTCCACAGCGGCTGCAGCTTCTTCAGAGACGGCAGCTCGGCCTTCAGGTCCCAGTGGTCGGCGCTGCCGTCGGCCCGCGCGTCCACCCGGGCGTCGCCGCGCAGGCGGTTGCCGTCGGCATCGAGCAGCAGTTGGCCGCTGGTCTGGCCGCCTTCGGCGGTCTGCACGGCCAGGCTGCCGCTCAACGGCACGCCGGCCAGGTGGCTGGGCTGAAGCTGCAGCTGCGCGCGCCCGCGCAGCTGCGCCAGCGTCTGCATCACCGAGCCGCCTGCGGCGGGCAGCGCCAGGTCGAAGTCGGCCGCGGCGTTGAGTCGGTGCGGGCCCCGTCGCCAGGGCGAATCCTCGGGACCAGGCCACCAGGGCAGCGGATCGAAATCGTGCAGCATGGCCTGGCCGCGCGCGGTCCAGCCGGCCGCGGGCGAGGGCCTCGTCAAGCGGCCGTTCAGGCTTGCCTCGGCATCGCCGCTGCGTGCCAGCAGTTCGCGCAGCTCGATGTGCAGCTTGTTCAGCCGCGCGTCCACGCGCAACTGCACCGGCTGTGCCGGCCCATGCGACAGCAGCCGCCCGTCGAGGTTACCGCGCAGCTGGATCTGCGCGCTGTGCGGCGCCCTGCCGTCGAAGCCGCTGCCGTCGAGCTGCAGCCGGCCGTCGAGCCGCATGTCGGGGGCGCGCGCGTCCAGCAGTGCTGGCTGCAGCGCGGACAGCCGCGCCTCGAAGCGCCAGCCGGCCGGATTCCATTGCCCGCTGCCGCTGACGCGCCCGGCGCCGGCGCGCGCGCTGCCGAGCTCGGCGTCGAAGGCCCGCACCTGGAGCCGGCTCGGGTCGTCGGGTCGGGCGCTGAGCTGCAGGTTCAGCGAGCGCAGCGGCAGCCGTCCCTCGTTCCAGCGCGCGGCGGCCCGATTGTTCAGCGACAGCTGCAGCGCCGCGGGCTGGTTCAGGCCCTGCGTGCGCGCCGTGGCGTCCAGGTCGAGCGCGGTGCGCGGCGCATCGCCATGCAGCGCCGACAGGTCCAGGGCGCGGGCGCTGGCTTGCAGGTCCCCCAGCGGCCATGCGGCAAAGGGGTGCAGCGTGGCGCTGACGTCCAGGGTTTGCGCCGGGCGCGACGCTGCGGCACGGGCGCGCAGCGTGGCCTGAAGCTGCGGCGCAGCCAGCGGGCCGGCCAGCTGCAGCGCGGCCTGCCAGTCACCGTCGCCCGCAGGCTGCCGGGTCAGTGCCAGCCGGGCATCGACGACCAGGTCATCGCGCGTGGCCACCTGCGCGCGACCCGCCAGGTACAGCCGGTCCCAGTGCAGCTGCAGGCCGTCCAGCATGTGCCTGGAGCCGTCTTCGGCGCCAAGTTGGAGCCGGGCGCGCAGCTCGCGCACGGGGGTGTCCAGCCCCTCGACGTGCACTGCGTCGATGCGCAGCCCGGTGATGTCCAGGCCGAACGGCAGTTCCAGGTTCTGCGGCGGTTCGCTGTCACCGCCGGGCTCGTCCGACAGCCTCAGGTCCAGGCGCGCGGCGCGCAGTTCGTCGAGCTCGACGCGCAGCCACAGCGGCCCTGTGGCCGGCCGCAGCCGCAGCGGGCTCCAGCTCAGCTCCTGCAGGCGAAGGCCGGCGCCAGCGCCAAGGGCGGGCAGCGCCAGTTCGACCCGCTGCGCCGCGAAGGGACCGAGCAGGCGGCCGCTGATGCCGCTGACCTGCAGGCCGGGAATGCGTGGCAGCAGCCACTGCGCGCCGCTTTCGGTGTACAGCAGCCACCAGAAGGCGCCCAGCACCAAGGCCGCCGTGGCCGCCAGACCGAACAGGTAGTGTGAGAAGCTGAAAGCCAGGCTGCGCAGCGCCTGCCAGCGCCGCGGCGCCACGGCCGGGGCCGCGGCTGCGGGCGCAGCCGGGGGCGG
>JBEIHU010000111.1:0-13173 GCA_040381175.1 Burkholderiaceae bacterium | reverse complement strand
TCCCGGCCCTCGGCGCGCAGTTCGGCCGCGCCCTGCCACCTCGTCGGCTCGCCCTTCGGCGCGTAGCGCGGCTGCACCGAGAAGCTGCCCGTGCTGAGCTCGAGCTGACCCGGCTGAGCGGCCTTGCGGGCCTCGGTCAGCGCCGCGTTGAGTGCCTGCGTCAGCTGCGCCTGCACCGCGGCGGGGTCGGCACCCTCACGTTGAGTGGAGAAGACGATGACCAGGATGTCATTGGTGACCTCGATGCTGGCGGATGCCGACAGCGACAGCTGGTTGGCCACCGGCGGCGCCGCGTCGGCCTGCGCATTGAAACAGGCCGACGTCAGCCCGATCAAGACCATTGCGAGCGGCAGGCGGAATCGGGACGTGTTGTTCATCGGCAGGTCATTCGAGCAGCGGCGCCTTCTTCAGCGCGTGGCATCCGTCACGGGTTGACGCGAGCGCGAAAAATCAGCACAAAAAGAGCTGTAACCGTTGGTGAAAAGGGCCGAAAGCTGGCTTCAGAAGCCTAGCAAAATGCCGTTGTTACAAATTTGGAGTTCCCAATGACCCAGCCACCGAACGCGCGGCCCCATCGGGTGGTGATTGTCGATGACGATGCGCGCATTCGTGATCTGCTTCGGCGCTACCTCGCCCAGGAGGGCTTCGACGTGCTGCTGGCCGAGGATGCAAAGGCGCTGAACCGGCTGCTGACGCGCGAGACCGTCGACCTGATCGTTCTCGATCTGATGCTGCCCGGCGAAGACGGGCTGACCATCTGCCGGCGGCTGCGCGCAGCCAAGGACACCACGCCGATCATCATGCTCACCGCCAAAGTGGAGGACGTGGACCGTATCGTCGGACTGGAGGTCGGGGCCGACGACTACCTGCCCAAGCCCTTCAACCCGCGCGAGCTGCTGGCGCGCATCCATGCGGTGCTGCGCCGCCGCCCGGCGATGGAAGCGCCCGGCGCGCCCTCGCAGGAGGCGCAGACCGTCACCTTCGGCCCCTTCGAATTCGACCTGTCCCTGCGCCGCCTGTCGAAGAACGGCGAACAGATCTCTCTGACCACAGGCGAGTTCTCGATGCTCAAGGCGCTGGTGCGTCATCCGCGCCAGCCGCTGTCGCGCGACAAGCTGGCGCAGCTGGCGCGCGGCCGCGAGTTCGAGCCCTTCGACCGCAGCCTGGACGTGCAAATCAGCCGCCTGCGCAAGATGCTCGAGCCCGACCCGGCGCAACCGCGCTACATTCAGACGGTATGGGGCGTGGGCTACGTGTTCGTGCCGGACGGTGCACACAACTGATCGGCATGCTGTCGCCGGGCGGGCCGGGGTGCGCGTGGCGCGGTCCAGCCACCGCAGGGTCGGCTGATCGGGGGCTTGCCGCCCGGGCCAGCTCGGTGCCCGGCGCCCGCCGCCCATGCCCTTAGGTGCCGACATGGCCCGCCAACCGGTCGAACTGAGCCTGTTCTGGCGCACCTTCTTCCTGCTCGCGCTGCTGCTGGCCGGCGGCATCTTCGCCTGGGTGCAGACGCTGCGCGCGCTGGAGTTCGAGCCGCGCGCGGTGCTCGCCGCGCAGCAGACGGCCGAACTGGTGAACCTGTCGCGCACCGCGCTTCGCAGCGTCGATGCGATCAACCGCGTGACGCTGGTCAAGACCATGGGCGGGCGCGACAGCGTGAGGGTCGTGCCGCGCGAGCCCGGCGACACCTGGGAAAGCTATGCCACCGACCGCTTCAGCCAGAACGTCACCGCCGAGCTGAAGTCCCGGCTCGGGCCCGACGCGGTGGTGGCGCGCAGCGTCAACGGCAAGGCCGGCATGTGGGTTGGCTTCACCATCGACAAGGACCGCTTCTGGCTGCACACCGACGCCAACCACGCCGGCCCGCTGACCAGCAGCACCTGGTTCGTCTGGGTCGGCATCGCGCTGCTGGCCACGCTGCTCGGCTCGGCGGTGATCGCTAGGCTGATCAACCGCCCGCTGCGCGACCTGTCCTTCGCTGCCAGCCGCATCCGCGAGGGCGATCTCGACTCGCGCCTGGACGAGAACACGCTGACGAGCGAAATCCGCGAAGTCAACCGCGGCTTCAACCGCATGGCACGGGAGCTGGCCAAGGTGGAGGAAGACCGCGCCGTGATGCTGGCCGGCATCTCGCACGACCTGCGCACGCCGCTGGCGAGGCTGCGCCTGGAAACCGAGATGAGCGTGAGCAACGACGAGGCCAAGCGCAACATGGCGTTGGACATCGAACAGCTGGACGCCATCATCGACAAGTTCATGGACTACGCGCGTCCGGGCGAAACCGAGCTGCGCCCGGTGCATCTGGCCCAGCTGATCGAACGTGAGGCCCTGCCCTTTCGCGACCCGAGGGAGATCCGCATCAATGCGCGTGTGGCCATCGACCTGGCGGTGATGGCCGACGACACCGAGCTGGGCAGGGTGTTCGCGAACCTGTTCGAGAACGCGCGCCGCTACGGCCGCAGCACCGACACCGGCGTTGCCACAGTCACCGTCGGCTACGCCAAGACCGGCCCCTGGGTCATCGTCACCGTGCGCGATCAGGGCCCCGGGGTCGCCCCCGAGAAGCTGGGTCAGCTGACCACGCCCTTTTTCCGCGGCGACGCGGCGCGCACCGCAGCCAGCGGCGCCGGCCTTGGCCTGGCCATCGTAGAGAAGTCATTGCAGCGCATGGGCGGCACGTTGGAACTGGCCAACGCACCGGAGGGCGGGCTGGTGGTGCGGCTGCGGCTGAAGCAGGCGCCGGCCACCTAGGAACGCGGGCGGCGGTACGCCGGCTCCTGACGCCAAGCCTAAGCGGTGCTCGGGCGCTTCAGCAGGCACACGGCCCGCGCCTCGATGGCACGGCCCTCGCCCACCGGGCCCATCTTCTCGGCGGTCTTGGCCTTGACGTTGACGTTGCCGACCTCGATGCACAGCGCAGCGGCAATGGCCGCGCACATCGCCGGAATGTGCGGCGCCATCTTCGGCGCCTGCGCCACGATGGTGCTGTCGACGTTGGCAATCTCCCAGCCCGCGCCGCGCACCCGGCGGGCGGCCTCGGCCAGCAGCGCGGCCGAGTCAGCGCCCTTGAAGGCCGGGTCGGTGTCCGGAAAGTGCCGCCCGATGTCGCCCAGGCCGGCCGCGCCGAGCACTGCGTCGGTGATGGCATGCAGCAGCGCATCGGCATCCGAATGACCGAGCAGCCCGTGGCTGTGCTCGATGCGCACGCCGCCCAGGATCAGCGGTCGTCCCGCCACCAGCGCATGGGTGTCCCAGCCTTCGCCGATGCGCAGCGTCATGCCGCGGCTCCCCGCGCGGCCAGCAGGCGCTCGGCCAGCACCAAGTCCTGCGGCCAGGTGACCTTGAAGTTCTCCAGTTCGCCCGGCACCAGCAGCGGCGCCCTGCCCAGCGCCTCGACGGCACTGGCTTCGTCGGTGACCGCGTCGCCGGCCTGCGCCAGCGCGTGCTGCAGCAGCCCCAGGCGGAACATCTGCGGCGTCTGCGCCACCCATTTGCCGCCTCGCGGCAGCGTGCGCTTCGCGCGGCCGCCTTCGGCCTGCTTCAGCGTGTCGGCCAGTGGCAGCGCCAGCAGGCCGCCGACCGCATCGCCAAGGCAGGCATCGATCAGCCGGTCCACCCAGGCAGGCTGCAACAGGCAGCGCGCCGCGTCGTGCACCAGCACCCAGTCGTCGGCCATCGCGCCGCGGCGTTGCAGCTCGGCCAGTCCGTTGGCCACAGTGGCGGCGCGCGTGGCGCCGCCGCAGTGCCCGACCCAGCAGCCGCCCGCTTGGGGCATGCCAGTCAGCGCAGCGAACTGCGTGTCGCCGGCCGCCAGCACGACCAAGGTGGCCTGCAGACGCGACACCCGCTGCAGCGCGGCCAGCGTGTGCGCCACGAGCGCACGGCCGGCCAGCAACGCGTACTGCTTGGGCCCGCCCAGACCGGCACGCTCCCCAATGCCCGCACAGGGCACCAGCGCAAAGCAGCGCGCGGAACATGGGGCTGGACTCACGCGGCAATGGTAGCGGGAGCGGCTGCCTACAATCGACAGTTCGCCCCGCAATCACCGTTGTGGGGCTTTTGTGTTTCCGCACCGACCATGCTGATCCCCTCGATCGCCGGCGGCAAGCGCTTCGTGCTGCCGCGTCCTACAGGCTCTGCCGACGCGTTGCTGCTGGCGCGCCATGCCCTGGAGCGCAAGGCCGCCGGCCAGCTGTTGTGCATCGTCGCCGCCGAGCCCGCCGATGCACAGCGCCTGCTGGAGGAACTGCCGTTCTTCGCGCCGGGGCTGCGCGCGGCCTTGTTCCCCGATTGGGAAACGCTGCCCTACGACAGCTTCAGCCCGCACCAGGACCTGATCTCCGAGCGCCTGGCCACGCTATGGAGCGTGCGCTCGCGTGATCTCGACGCGGTGCTGCTGCCCGCCACCACCGCGCTGACACGGCTGGCGCCGCCCGGCTTCATGGCCGGCTACACCTTCCACTTCAAGCAGAAGATGAGACTGGACGAGGCCGCGCTCAAGGCCCAACTCACCCTCGCCGGCTACAGCCACGTCAGCCAGGTGGTGTCGCCGGGCGAGTACGCGGTGCGCGGCGGGCTGATCGACCTGTTTCCGATGGGCTCGCCGGTGCCCTACCGGGTGGACCTGTTCGGCGACGAGGTGGACTCGATCCGCACCTTCGACCCCGACACCCAGCGCAGCCTGTACCCGGTGCCCGAGGTGCGGCTGCTGCCCGGACGCGAGTTCCCGATGGACGAGGCGGCGCGCAACGCCTTCCGCGCGCGCTGGCGCGAAAAGATCGAAGGCGATCCAAGCCGCTCGCGCATCTACAAGGACATCGGCGCCGGGCTGGCCACCGCCGGCATCGAGTACTACCTGCCGCTGTTCTTCGAGCAGACGGCGACGATCTTCGACTACATCGGAGAGAACGCCGCGCTGGTGCTGCATGGCGAGCTGGACGAGGCGCTGCAGCACTTCTGGGCCGACACGCGCGAGCGCCATCGCTTCCTGCAGCACGACCCCGAGCGTCCGCTGCTGGCGCCCGAAGAGCTGTTCCTGCGCAGCGAGGATTTCTTTGCCCGCGCCAACGCGCATGCCACGCTGGTGCTGCGCGGTGCCGGCGAGCTGGACTGGGCGCGGCCGCTGCCGGCGGTCAGCGTGGACCGTGGCGCCACCGAGCCGCTGGCTGCGCTGGAGCGGCACATCGACACCGCCGCGCACCGCGTGCTGCTGGTGGCTGAGAGCGAAGGCCGGCGCGAGAGCCTGCTCGAGCTGCTGCGCGACCACCGCATCGACGTGCCCAGCGTGGCCACGCTGGCCGAGTTCGAAGCCGGCGACGAGAAGGTGGCCATCGCCGCCGCGCCGCTGGCGGCCGGCTTCCACTGGCACGAGCCGGATGCCGGCATCTCGATCCAGTTCATCACCGAGACCGAGCTCTTCGCCACCACGCCGCAGGCACGGCGCCGCCGCAAGCAGGAGCAGACCAGCAGCGTCGATGCGCTGATCAAGGACCTGTCCGAGCTGAAGATCGGCGACCCGGTGGTGCATGCCAACCACGGCATCGGCCGCTACCAGGGGCTGATCCACATCGACCTGGGCGCGGGCGAAGGCGGAGCCAGCGAGTTCCTGCACCTGGAATACGCCGACAAGGCCACGCTGTACGTGCCGGTAAGCCAGCTGCACCTGATCAGCCGCTACACCGGCGTCAGCGCCGACGAAGCGCCGCTGCACCGGCTGGGCAGCGGCCAGTGGGACAAGGCGCGGCGCAAGGCCGCCGAGCAGGTGCGCGACACCGCCGCCGAGCTGCTGAACCTGTCTGCCCGGCGCGCCGCGCGCGAAGGCTTCGCCCACCGCTTCAGCCCGCACGACTACGAGGCCTTTGCCGCCAGCTTCGGCTTCGAGGAGACGGCCGACCAGCGCGCCGCGATCCACGCCGTGGTCCAGGACATGGTGTCACCCAAGCCGATGGACCGGCTGGTCTGCGGCGACGTCGGCTTCGGCAAGACCGAGGTGGCGCTGCGCGCCGCCTTTGTCGCGGTGCACGGCGGCAAGCAGGTGGCCATCCTGGCGCCGACCACGCTGCTGGCCGAGCAGCATTACCAGACGCTGGTGGACCGCTTCGGCAAGTGGCCGGTGAAGGTGGCGGAGATGTCGCGCTTCCGCTCGGCCAAGGAGGTGGCTGCCGCCATGCAGGGCATCGAGGACGGCACGGTGGACATCGTCGTCGGCACGCACAAGCTGCTGAGCCAGACGGTGAAGTTCAAGCGCCTGGGCCTGCTGGTCATCGATGAGGAGCACCGCTTCGGCGTGCGCCACAAGGAGGCGATGAAGGCGCTGCGCGCCGAAGTGGATGTGCTGACGCTGACCGCCACGCCGATCCCGCGCACGCTGGGCATGGCGCTGGAGGGCCTGCGGGATCTCTCCGTGATCGCCACCGCGCCGCAGCGTCGCCTGGCGATCAAGACCTTCGTGCGCAGTGAAGGCAACTCGGTGATCCGCGAGGCGGTGCTGCGCGAGCTCAAGCGCGGCGGGCAGGTGTACTTCCTGCACAACGAGGTCGAGACCATCCAGAACCGTGCGCGCCAGCTCGAGGCACTGCTGCCGGAGGCTCGCATCGCGGTGGCCCACGGCCAGCTGCCCGAGCGCGAGCTGGAGCGGGTGATGCGCGAGTTCATCGCGCAGCGATACAACCTGCTGCTGTGCTCGACCATCATCGAGACCGGCATCGACGTACCCACTGCGAACACCATCGTCATGAGCCGGGCCGACAAGTTCGGGCTGGCGCAGCTGCACCAGTTGCGCGGCCGCGTCGGCCGCAGCCACCACCAGGCCTATGCCTACTTGCTGGTGCCCGACCTGCAGGGCCTGACCAAGCAGGCCGCGCAGCGGCTCGATGCGATCCAGCAGATGGAAGAGCTGGGCTCGGGCTTTTACCTGGCGATGCACGACCTGGAGATCCGCGGTGCCGGCGAGGTGCTGGGCGAAAGCCAGAGCGGCAACATGATGGAAGTCGGCTTCCAGCTGTACAACGACATGCTGGCCGAGGCGGTGAGCGCGCTGAAGGCCGGCCGTCAGCCCGATCTACCCGACCTGATGAGCCCCACTGGCAAGACCACCGAAATCAACCTGCATGCCCCGGCGCTGCTGCCCGATGCCTACTGCGGCGACGTGCACACGCGCCTGAGCCTGTACAAGCGGCTGGCCACGGCGGAGAAGGCCGAACAGATCGACGCGCTGCTGGAAGAGATCACCGACCGCTTCGGCAAGCTGCCGGTGCAGGGCCAGACGCTGTTCGACACCCACCGCCTGCGCGTGCTGGCCAAGCCCTACGGCGTGGCCAAGATCGACGCCGGCCCGAAACTCATGAGCCTGAGCTTCCGCCCCAACCCGCCGGTGGACCCGATGGCCATCATCACACTGGTGCAGAAGAACCGGCACATCAAGCTGGCCAGCAACGACAAGCTGCGCATCGAGCGCGAGATTGCCGAGCCCGTGCAACGCGCCGCCTTCGTTCGCGACCTGCTGCGCAGCCTGGGCAAACCGGCCGCCCAGGCGGAGCTTCAACCACGATGAACGCCACCGAATACGCCGGCGGCCTGTGGATCCGCGGCCTGAAGCCGCCGCTGCGGCTGGCGGACTACAAGCTGGTGGCCTTCGACATGGATTCGACGCTGATCAGCATCGAATGCATCGACGAGATCGCCGCAGTGGCCGGCCGCGGCCCCGAGGTGGCCGAAATCACCGAAGCGGCGATGCGCGGGGAGATCGCCGACTACAAGGACAGCCTGCGCCGCCGCGTGGCCATGCTGGCAGGCGTGCCCGACAGCGCGCTGCAGAAGGTCTACGACGAACGCCTGCAATTGAACCCGGGCGTGCCGGAGTTCGTTCGCGCCTGCCAGGCGGCCGGGTTGAAGACGCTGCTGATCAGCGGCGGCTTCAGCTTCTTCAGCGAGCGCATCCGCCAGCATCTGAAGCTGGACTTCGCCCGCGCCAATACTTTGGGGGTGTTCAATGGCCGCCTCACCGGCACGCTGTTCGACCGGCCCTGGGGCGACATCGTCGACGGCGCCGAGAAAAAGCGCGTGCTGCTCGAGGTCTGCGAGCTGATGGGCATTTCCACGGAACAGGCCATCGCCGTGGGCGACGGTGCCAACGACCTGCCGATGATGATGGCGGCCGGCCTGTCGATCGCCTACCACCCCAAGCCGGCGGTGCGGCAGAAGGCGCTGATTTCGATCATGTCGGGCGGCATGGACCGCGCGCTCGAACTGCTGCGCTGAAGTGCCAGCGGCTCAGCGGCTCAGCGCCGCGGCGCCTGCAAGCGCTTGGGCCTGCCGGGGCCGAGCACGCCGGCTGCGCGGGCGTTCAGGTAGGCGTACAAGTCCAGCACGTGGGGCGCCACCTCGTCATCCACGTCCCAGGCGGGCATCAGCGGCTGGCCCTGCAACTGGCGCTCGCGCTTCATCAGCAATTCGAGCAGCGCCTCGCGCTCGGCATCCCGGTCGGCCAGCGGGCCATCGGGCATGGGCACGATGCGGTAGCTGCTGAGCACCTTGGCGGCGAAGCCGCGCGGCGTGTAGTTGCCGATGCGTTCGACCAGGTTGGGCGCGACATCGGTACCCGTGCCGCCGACGCCGTGGCAGACATAGCAGGCGGTGTGGAACAGCTTCCAGCCGGCATAGGTGCCGGGGTCGACACGGCCGTCGATGACGACGAAGTCGCCCGGCATCGGCATCTCGCGAAGCTGGGCCGGCGCCGGCCGCCCGATTGTCAGCAGGGCCAGCAAGGCCAGCAACGCAAGCCAACGGTGCGGGGAAGTCTTTGCCATGGGCCGATTCTGGGCTGCAGCGGCGCCAGTCGGGTTGCGCCGCGTCAACGCCTTCGATTCCCCTCTTCCGCTCGCGGGCCGACGCGGCTTAGCATCCGCCTTGCCGACTGACCCCAAAGAGGAGACCCCGCCATGAGTTCGCCCACCAAGTTCGTGCTCGACGAAAGCAAGATGCCGAAGCACTGGTACAACATCTCCGCCGACCTGCCGGTGCCGCCGGCGCCAGTGCTGCACCCCGGCACGATGCAGCCGGTGGGCCCGGCCGACCTGGCACCGCTGTTCCCGATGGAGCTGATCCTGCAGGAGGTGTCCACCGAGCGCGAGATCCCCATCCCGGAGCCTGTGCGCGAGGTCTTCAAGCTGTGGCGGCCGAGTCCGCTGGTGCGCGCCCACCGGCTGGAAAAGCTGCTTGGGACGCCGGCGAAGATCTACTACAAGTACGAGGGCGTCTCGCCCGCCGGCAGCCACAAGCCCAACACCGCCGTGCCGCAGGCCTGGTACAACGCCCAGGCCGGCGTGAAGAAGCTCAGCACCGAAACCGGCGCCGGCCAGTGGGGCAGCTCGCTGGCCTTCGCCGGCAACCTGTTCGGGCTGCAGGTCAAGGTGTTCCAGGTGCGTGTGTCCTACGACCAGAAGCCCTACCGCCGCGCGCTGATGGAAACCTACGGCGCCACCTGCGTGGCGAGCCCGTCCAACGAGACCAACGCCGGCCGGGCCATCCTGGCGCAACGCGCCGACCATCCGGGCTCGCTGGGCATCGCCATCAGCGAGGCGGTGGAGGTGGCGGCGACGAACGACGACACCAAGTACGCGTTGGGCTCGGTGCTGAACCATGTGCTGCTGCACCAGACCATCGTCGGCCAGGAGGCGATGCTGCAGCTGGAGATGGCAGGCGACGACCCGGACGTGATCGTCGGCTGCACCGGCGGCGGCAGCAACTTCGCGGGCATCAGCTTCCCGTTCATCGGCCAGCAGCTGCGCGGCGGCAAGAAGCGCCGCATCGTCGCTGTGGAGCCGGCGGCCTGCCCGAGCCTGACGCGCGGCAAGTTCGCCTACGACTTCGGCGACACGGCGCACCTGACGCCGCTGACCAAAATGCACACGCTGGGCAGCACCTTCACGCCGCCGGGCTTCCATGCTGGCGGGCTGCGCTACCACGGCATGGCGCCGCTGGTCAGCCACCTGAAAGAGCTGAACCTGATCGAGGCCACCGCCTACCACCAGAACGCCTGCTTCGAGGCCGGCGTGATGTTCGCCCGCGCCGAGGGCATCGTGCCGGCGCCGGAAGCCAACCACGCCGTCAAGGGCGCGATCGTCGAGGCGCTGCGCTGCAAGGCCGAAGGCCGCAGCGAGACGATCCTGTTCAACCTGTGCGGCCACGGTCACTTCGACATGACGGCCTACCAGAACTACTTCGCCGGCAAGCTAAGCGACCAGTCCTACGACGAAGCCGAGCTGGCGATGGCACTGGCGGGGCTGCCGTCGGTGCCGGCCTGAGGCTCCCGGCCTGGGTTCAGCTTGAAAGCTGAGTCCAGGGGTTCTTGTGGTTCCTGCATGGCGTGCCCTTCGGGCAGATGTCAGCCTTCACCGCAAGGCCTGGAGTCAGCTTGAAAGCTGACTCCAGGCCTTGTCCAGCCGCTTGCTACTTACCGGCTGTGGCGTTCGCAGCTCTTGCGCGAACAGGCTGACGCGCAGCTCCTCCAGCAGCCAGCGGTATTCGTCCAGACGTGCATCGCGGCGGCCCTTCATCTCCACCACCCGCTTCAGCCAGCGCGACTCGGCGAGGCGGGCTTCGGCCATGCGCGCCGCATCGCGGGCCGGGTCGGCCTTCAGCTTGTCCAGCCGCAGCGTGATGCCCTTCAGGTAGCGTGGCAGGTGCTGCAGCTGCGCGTAGGGCGTGTCGACGACGAAGCGCTTGCCCACCAGCCGCTGCAGCTGCGCCGCGATGTCGTCGGCCACTTCCTTCGGGGCTCGCGCATCCTTCAGCTTGCGGCTGGCCGCGGCGTACTCGGCCAGCACCGCAGCCACGGCGCGCGCCACCTCCTGCGCGATCAGGTTCAGCCGCGTGCGGCCTTCGTCCGCGCGGGCCTCGAAGCCGGGTGCGTCGGTCGGCAGCGGATCGACCACGAAGGCACGGTCCAGCGCCACGTCGACGATCTGCTGGCGCAGTTCTTCCAGCGTACCCAGGCCCATGTACAGCGCGCCCAGGCGCTGCAGGTCGGGGATATTCTTCTCCAGGTACTTCAGCGGCTCCCTGATCTGCAGCGCCACCAACCGGCGCAGGCCCGCGCGGTGCCAGGCGGCGGCCACCTCGGGCTCGTCGAAAACCTCGATCTCGACATGTGTGCCCTTGTCGATCAGCGCCGGGAAGCCGATCAACGTCTGCGCTCCCTGGCGCAGCTCCATCAGCTCGGGCAGTTCGCCGAAGCTCCAGGCGGTATAACGCTCGGGCGCCTTGACCTCGGACGGCGCCGAGGCCTTCGGCACCCGCACGGCCACCGTGGCTTGCACGCCCCCTTCGCCCGCCTGGCCCGGCGCCAGTGCCGCCGGTGCCGGCCGCTTCAGCGCGGCCAGCGCCTGGAAGGCCGAGCGCGCCTGTGCTCCCAGCTCGGCCTTCAGCGCCGCCAGATGCCGGCCCATGCCGAGCTGGCGGCCATGCTCGTCGACGATGCGCAGGTTCATGAACAGGTGCGCCGGCACCATGTCCAGCTTGAAGTCGGCGCGCTGCAGCGGCAGCTGGGTGCGCGCGCGCACGGCCTCCAGCAGCGCATCGGTCAGCGAGCCCCGGCCGAAGGACGCCTCGCTCACGAAGCCCTCGGCCGCATCGGCCAGCGGCTGCAGCCGCGCACGCGGTTTGCCCGGCAGGCTTTTGATCAGCGCCAGCACCTTCGGTGCCAGCATGCCGGGCACCAGCCATTCGCAGCGTTCGTCGGCCACTTGGTTCAGCGCGTAGATCGGCACCGTCACCGTCAGGCCGTCGCGCTCGTCGCCGGGCTCGTGCAGGTAGCTGGCTGCGCAATCGACGCCGCCCAGCCGCACCAGCTTCGGAAAGGCCTCGGTGGTGATGCCGGCGGCCTCGTGGCGCATCAGCTCCTCGCGCGACAGCTGCAGCAGCTTCGGCTGCCGCTTCACCTCTTCGCGAAACCAGCGCTCCAGGCTGGCGCCCGAGCACACGTCGGCCGGCAGCTGCTGGTCGTAGAAGGCGAAGATCAGCGCGTCATCCACCAGCACGTCCTGGCGGCGGCTCTTGTGCTCCAGCTCCTGCACCTGTGCGATCAACTTGCGGTTGTGCGCCAGGAAGGGCAGCTTCGTTTCCCAGTCGCCATCCACCAGCGCGTGGCGGATGAAGATCTCGCGCGCCGCGGCAGGGTCCACCCGGCCAAAGTTGACTTTTCTGTTGGCATACACCACCAGCCCGTACAGCGTGGCCCGCTCCAGCGCCACCACCTCGGCGGCCTTGCGTTCCCAGTGCGGCTCGAGCAGCTGCTTCTTGAGCAGGTGGCCGCCGATCAGCGGCAGCCAGTGCGGCTCGATGGCGGCCAGGCCGCGGCCGTAGAGCCGCGTGGTCTCCACCAGCTCGGCCGCGACGATCCAGCGGCCGGGCCGCTTGCTCAGGTTCACGCCCGGATGGCGCCAAAAGCGGATGCCGCGCGCGCCCAGGTACCACTCGTCGTCGTCGGCCTTGCAGCCAATGTTGCCCAGCAATCCGGCCAGCATCGACAGGTGGATCTGCTCGTAGGTGGCCGGGGTGCCGTTGAGGCGCCAGCCGTGCTCGGCCACCACGGTGTGCAGCTGGCTGTGGATGTCGCGCCATTCGCGCACGCGCCGCGGGCTGATGAACTGCTCGCGCAGGCGCTGCTCCTGCTGGCGGTTGGACAGCTTCTGCTGGTCGGTGGCTTCGTGCTTCTGCCCGGCGTGGCCGTGCACGCCGCGGCCTTGCTCGATCCAGTGCCACAGCTTCAGCGTGCCCATGAACCTTTTTCTAACGCATCGCTGAGTTCTTGAAGTTCTTCAGCGGAGACGAGGTCGGTTTTGTTAATGACGATGACCCCGGCTTCTTCGAGCTGTTTTTTGTAAATGTAGGTGACGTTGGCGGAGAATTTTTTTCCAGTGTCGAGCCCGAGCACACGTCGGGCGCGGATGGGATCAACCACGACCGAAAGAGGGGCGATCTCGAATTGCTCGCCGTA
The DNA here is from genome assembly GCA_040381175.1 of Burkholderiaceae bacterium. GTDB lineage: Bacteria > Pseudomonadota > Gammaproteobacteria > Burkholderiales > Burkholderiaceae_C > Rubrivivax. The sequence continues at coordinate 176 of JBEIHU010000111.1, read as the reverse complement.
GATTTGTTGCAAAGGGAGGCTCACCGTGGCCACGAGATCGGTGCAACTGCCGACGGGCTCTGAGATGATCACGTCGGGGCGGGTGTCTTCGGTGAGTTGCTGGGCAGCGTCGATCAGGGAATTGAACCTGCAGCAGAAGCAACCGCCCGAGATTTCCTCAGTGGGGAATTGGTTTG
>JBEIHU010000110.1:0-13249 GCA_040381175.1 Burkholderiaceae bacterium | reverse complement strand
GCTCGCGTCGCGCGATGTAGTACATCACCGTTCCGGGAGCAAACAGAATGGCGGCAAGCAGGATGTACTTGAGCCCGCCGGCCCAGAGCATGAACAGCGTGTAAACCACGGCGATGCCGCCCAGCACCAGGTCGCGCTGCCGTTCTTCGGGGCGGAGCTGGTAGGTCTCGCCGCGCTTGGCGATCATGAAGCCGTAGGCGGCGACCAGGAAGTACGGGATCAGCGTCGTCGCGCTGGTCAGGTTGAGCATCAGCGAGAACGCGTCGCGCGACCAGTAGGTGGTGATGACGATGATCTGGATGATGATGCTCGTCCACCACATCGCCGTCACCGGCACGCCGTTGGCGTTGGTCTTGGCGAAGGCCTTGGGCATGTCCTTGGACTTGCCGGCGGCGAACATCACCTCGGCGCAGATCAACGCCCAGGCCAGGTAGGCGCCCAGCACCGACACCAGCAGGCCGACGCTGACGAACACCGCTCCCCAGGGCCCGACGACCGCCTCCAGCACCCCAGCCATCGACGGCTGGCGCATGCCGGCGATCTCGGCACGCTGCAGCACCGCATAGGGCAGCAGCGTGACCAGCACCATCAGCCCGGTGACGCCGATGAAGCCGGCGATGGTGGCCCAGCCGACGTCCTTGCGCTCCTTGGCGTAGCGCGAGTACACGCTCGCACCCTCGATGCCGATAAACACGAACACCGTCACCAGCATCGTCGCCTGCACCTGCTCGAACAGGCCGGTGGTCAGGTCGCCGCCGTAAAGGTTGTAGCTGAACAGGTCCAGCTTGAAGGCAAAGAACAGAAGAACGATGAACGTCAGGATCGGGATGATCTTGGCCACCGTGACGATGCTGTTGATGAAGGCCGCCTGCTGCACGCCGCGCAGGATCAGAAAATGGAACAACCATATGCCGACCGACGCGACGACGATGGCCACCACCGTGTTGCCTTCGCCGAACACCGGGAAGAAGGCGCCCAGCGTGGATTTGATCAGCACCCAGTACGAGACGTTGCCGATGCAGCTGCCGATCCAGTAGCCGAAGGCCGACAGGTGGCCGGGATAGTCGCCGAAGCCGGCCTTGGCGTAGGCGAAGACGCCGGCATCCAGGTCGGGCTTGCGCTCGGCCAGTGCCTGGAACACGCGCGCCAGCATGTACATGCCGGTGCCGGCGATGACCCAGGCGATGACGGCGCCAAGCGGTCCGGTGGCGTTGGCAAAGGTGCGGGGCAGAGAGAAGATCCCTGCGCCGACCATGCCGCCGACCACCATCGCGGTCAGCGCCAGGCGCGACATTTTCTGTTCGTTGGCCATCTCATCTCCTGTTTCTCTGCCGTGTCGGCAGTTGGGGTCGCATCGCAGCCCCGCAAGAAACCTGCTGAGGCCATTCAATGAAGCTCAACGGGCCGCGAAAAGGGGCAAAGCCTGTTGATGAAATTGTTCCAGTGCATTGACAACCTAGACGCCGTGTGGCCAAACCTAGATTGCCTTCGGAAGCGTGCTCTTGTAGATCTTTCCGTCCTTCATGATCACCAGGAAGCTCTTCGCCGGGTCCGCAACGAGCTTGATGTTCTCGATCGGGTCGCCATCGACGAGGAGCAGGTCGGCCAGCGCGCCCTCCTCGACCACGCCTAACTTGCCCGGGTAAGGATTGCGCTCGCCGGACAGAGCCAGCAACTGCGCGCCGACCCCGGTAGCCGAGGCGAGCGCTTCCCCAGCGCTGTACCAGCGAGTCGTCTTGACCAGCAGCGCCCCCTGGTTCTTGGCCTGCTCTGCGGAGAAGAGGATGTCCGTGCCGAAGGCGACCTTGATGCGGTACTTCTTCGCCAGCGTGAAGGCCCTGTCCAGACCCGTGAGAATCATCTGCGCCTTCGCGCGCTCCACCGAGCCGGGGGGATAGACGTCGACGATGTCGTCGGGAAACGCCTGCGTACTCAGCCAGACACCGCGGTCGGCGATCAGCTTGGCCGTCGTATCGTCCATCAGGTGAGCGTGCTCGATGACCTTGACGCCCGCCGCGATCGAGCGTTGGATAGACACGGGCGTGTACGCGTGCACCGCCACGTAGGTGCCCCAGTTCTCCGCCGCTTCGACGGCCGCGCGCAGCTCGGCCTCGGTGAAGGTGGAGGCGTCCAGCGGACTGTGCGGCGAGGACACGCCTCCGCCTGCCGTCAGCTTGATCTGGGACGCTCCCTGCAGGAGCTGTTCGCGTACGCGCACACGCACTTCGTCCGGACTGTCCGCGATCATCGCGGCGCCGATCTGCTCGCCGCGCGTCTGCGGCGCACCGAGCGTGCGCGGCAGCTCCGACGGCTGCCGGAAGTCCCCGTGGCCGCTGGTGACAGAGATGATCGCGCCGGAGGGGTAGATGCGAGGGCCGGCGACGATTCCATCGTCGATGGCTCGCTTCAAACCGAACGCCGGCCCGCCCATGTCGCGCACGGACGTGAACCCGCGCATCAGCGTGGCTGTAGCCTCGGCACCCGCGAGCAGGTTCACGTAGCCCATGTCACCCGTCAGCAGCATTGCCGGCGTGGGGCGCACCATCATCACGTGCCAATGGTTGTCGATCAGCCCGGGCATCAGCGTGCGCCCACCGCCATCGATCACAACGGTGTCCGCGGGCCGGTCGCTCACGATAGGCGTCGTCGAGATGCGCTCGATCTTGTTCCCGCGCACGAGGACATGGGCCGGCGCGGAGAGCGGCCGGCCTGAGCCATCGAAGATGCGGACGTTCTGGAAGAGCGTCGAAGCCGCGGGCGGCGTCTGTGCGCCGAGAGGTGTCGCGAGGCCAAGACACACCGCGACCACGCTTGCCCCAGTGATCGCGATTTTCATCCGTCTTGCCTCCAGTATTCGGTGAGTATGACAGCGCAGCGATGAAACGGTGCCCTTGCCCTGACACATGCAATGACCAAGGCGCCCTCCACACGGCAGGCCACTCCTGTCGCTCGACGAGCGTGCATCAGAAGTCCCAACGAAGCGTCACCCATATCTCGGTCGAGCTGTAGTTGTTGGCGAGGATGTTGCTCTGGTCGCGGACGTAGAGGATCTCGGGGTTCAAAGACCAGCTTGGCGCAAACTGCCACGTGAGTCCGCCGCCCACTTCGTAAAGGTTGTCGTTGCGAGTGCCGATGCCTGCCAGGCGGTCGCCGTCGGCGCCCAGGCGTTCGACGTTGTAGCGGTCGTTCTGCCACCAGCCGAAGACGAAGCCGCCCAGCTTGTCGGTGATGGTGAAGCTCAACGTCGGCGACAGGCCGAAGAAGTTGGCATCGCCGTCGGGCCGCTCGGTGTTGAACTCACGCCCTGCAAATCCGTCCAGCTTGAAGCTGGCCTTGCCGTCCAGCAGCGCACGCGTCCAGCTGCCGGTGACCCCCGCGAGGTTGCGCGTGCGCTCGCGCAGGCGACTGTTGCTGGGATAACGGCGTTGGGCGACTTCCGCACCCACCTCCACCTGGTTTTCCGGGTCGAGGCGCAAGCGGTAGTTCCCGTAAAGAACGAAGTCGTTGCGATAGATGCTGTCGCCGCGGTAGCTGACCCGGCCACGCAGCCCAACGGCCCAGTTGGCTTCGCCGACGGTGCGGCTGACGGCGCCAGTCCAGCGCAGGTCCGAGTCGTTGCGGCGGTCTTGGGAATCGTAGTCGCGAAAGCGATAGTCCAGGCTGCCATCGAGCGAATAACCGTCACTCAGCTCGTAGTTGAGATTGGCTCCGACGCGGGCCGCGAAGAAGCCCTCGTTCTTCGGCCCGCCACCGGTGGCTCCGGTGCGGTAGTTGCCGTAGCCGACGATGGCGTAGCCAGAGGTCAGCACACGCCGGCCATCGGCATAGGCCAGCGCCGCCGCGGCATAGATCTCGGCCTGGCGCTGCAGGTCGGGCGGAAGGTCGTCAAAGCGCAGCACCGTCTCGAACTCGATCTTGGCGCGTGCGTAGTCCCCCAGCGCCACATAGGCGCGGCCCAGGCCCAGGTGGGCATCGACCGAATCGGGACTCAGCGCCAGGCTGCGCTCGAACAGTGCCTTGGCCTGCTGCGGCCGCCCGGTGCGCAGCGCCGCCTCGCCTAACAGCAGATTGAAAGCGCCGTCGCCCTTGCTCGAGGCTTCGAAGGGCTGCAGCAACTCATAGGCGTCTTGGTAGCGGCCCTCGCCGACGAGCTGGCGGGCGCGGGACAGGTCGACCGCGGCAGCCACAACCAAACCTTGGCCCAACAAGAGCACAGCCAGCAAGGCACGCTGCCAAGGCCTGCGGGAACGTGCGGCGGACCAGCGGATGGACGGCAAACGATCCAAGCAAGGCAGTGAGGTTGGCATGTTCAGAAACGCCCGATCCCGTGCTGCCGGTCATCCCGCAAACCGGTCCAAACCAACATTCAGACCGTCGATGCCAGGCGGGGACCCTCCGGCACACCGGAAACTCTAGCAGCGGGTCCCGTGGCTTCGCTGGTCTGGTTCGATACGAAAATTCATATGGCGATAAGATTCAGGTTCGAGCATGAGCCCTGAAATCCCGAAAGAGCGTCTCCGGCAGTGTCCAAGTTCCCGCAGCCCGACTCACACGGCAATGGCCTGATCCATCGACTGCCGCGTCACCTGAAGATGGGGGAATTGCGCGTCTTCGTGGCGGTGCTCGAACACCGCAGTTTCCGCAAGGCCGCAGCGGTGCTGCACCTGACGCAGCCGGCCGTGACCAAGGCAGTCGCCGGCCTGGAAGACACGCTGGGCGTCAAGCTTTTCGATCGCGTGGCCAGCGGCGTCGAGCCCACCGTGCACGGCCGCAGCTTCGCGCCCCGTGCCGTGGCCGTCTTCGATGAGCTGCGCCGCGCCGCACAGGACCTGGCGATGGTGTCCAGCGGCACCATCGGCAGCCTGCGCGTCGGCACGGTGCCGATGCCCGCCATCCCTTTCCTGCCGCTGGCGCTGAACCGGCTGCTCGACAAGCACCCGGACATCCTGGTGTCGCTGGTCGAGGAGCGCGAGACCGAACTGCTGGACCGCCTGCGCAAGCGCGACATCGAGCTGGCGTTTCTGCGCCTGGCCCTGGTGGACCCGGAAGACGACCTGCGCGTGGACCGGATTTTCGATGAGCAACTGTGTGTGTTGGCGGCGCGGACCCATCCGCTGGCGGCGCGCGGCAAGCTGCAGTGGGCCGAGCTGCTGCAACAGCGCTGGGTGCTGCCCCCGGCCGACTGTTACTTCTACGAGCATGTGCAGCGCTCGCTGGACCGGCTGCAGATGCCGATGCCCCGGCATGCGGTCGAGGCGATGTCGATCCAGTTGCAGTTCTCGATGGTGCTGCATGCCGGCATGCTGGGCTTTGGCATGCGCTCGCAGGCGAGCTTCGCGCCAGGCAAGGAGTTCATCGTCCGACTGCCGTTCGAGCTGCCGCTGACGACCACGGTGGTGGCCGCGGTCAGCCTGGCCTCGCACGAGCCGAGCCCGCTGGCCCGGCTGCTTCTGGGCCATGTCCGCGCGCTGGTGCCGCAGTCGCCTACAGCAGATGCGCCTGTCCTGCAAGCGCCGTTGGCTGTGTAAAGCCCGCTCGGCCGGTTGACGGCCCGGCGGCCGCGGCGACAATCCCGCCCCCATGACCTGCAGTGCGGGCGCACGCAGGACGAGTTCGTTTTCAAGTACGGAGCCTTCGCATGAGCAACTTCTGGGACGTCGTCTGGTTGATGATCTCGACCTTCTTCTTCGTGGCCTACCTGATCATCATGTTCCAGATCGTGGTCGACCTGTTCAGGGACCACGAGCTTGGCGGCGGTTCCAAGGTGCTTTGGGTGCTGGGGCTGATCTTCATCCCCGTGCTCACCGCCATCATCTACATCGTTGCGCGGGGCAAGGGCATGGCCGGGCGCCAGCAGGCCAGCCTGCAGAAGGCCAAGGCCGAGACCGACGCCTACATCAAGGAGGTGGCGGGCAAGTCGCCGGCGCAGCACATCGCCGAGGCCAAGGCGCTGCTGGATGCGGGCACGATCAGCCAGGCCGAGTTCGAAAAGCTCAAGGCCAAGGCGCTGGCCTGAGTGCAGCGGGGCATCACCGGCGGTGATCGGCCGATCACCCGCGGTGCGCAGCGGGCGTGCGCCGAGGCCCGAAAGTGACCGGCCGGTCCAACACCTCCAAGGAACAACCATGAACAAGCGAAACCTGATTGCCGGCGGCCTGACGATGGCGGCGCTGGCCGTGCTGAGCTCCGGCTGCACCACCACCAGTGGCGCCTCCGGCGACGCGGCTGCGCAACGCCAGGCCCTGAATGCCCAGACCGACAACGCGCTCGCTCGGCTGTACCGGGAGGCGCGCGACTCCGAAGCCCTAATCAAGCAGGCGCGCGGCGTGCTGGTGTTCCCCAACTTCATCTCCGCCGGCTTCATCATCGGCGGCGCGTCCGGCCAGGGCGTGCTGCGTGAGGCCGGCAAGACCGTCAGCTACCACCGCATGACCGAAGGCTCGGTCGGCCTGCTGGCTGGCGCGCAGTCGCAGGCGGTTTTCATCCTGTTCATGACCGATGACGCGCTGAGCCGCTTCAAGGCCAGCAACGGCTGGACCGTCGGCGCCGACGCGTCGGTGGCACTGCTGACGGTGGGCGCGGATGCCAGCATCACCGGGCGCACGGCGCAGCAACCGGTGGTGGGCTTCGTGCTGACGAACAGCGGCCTGATGGGCAACGTCAGCCTCGGCGGCAGCCGCATCACGCCGCTCAACCTGAACTGAAGCCAGCGCCGCGGCACGGCAGCGCCGAAGCTCAGGCAGGGCTCGCTTTGCGCGCTGGCGGCGCAAGCCAAGCTAGGCGCGTCATGGACCACGCCATGGCAGGATGTCCTCGAGGCGCGCGGCTCCCGCGCGCCTCAAGCGTCCCGAGTCCATCAGCCAGCGAGGCCGAACGTGACTGAACTCGCCCCCTGGGCCATGACCGTCCAGCTGCTCGGCGGGCTGGCGCTGTTCCTCTACGGCATGGAGAAGATGACCGACGGCTTGAAGGCCGCCGCCGGCCAGCAGATGAACACGCTGCTGGCCAAGCTGACGGGCAACCGCCTGCTCGGTGCCTTCACCGGCGCGATCGTGACCGCGGTGATCCAGTCGTCATCGGTGACCACCGTGCTCGTCGTGGGCTTCGTCAGTGCCGGTCTGATGACGCTGGTGCAAGCGGTCGGCGTGATCTTCGGCGCCAACGTGGGCACGACAGTGACTGCGCAGATCGTGGCCTTCAACACGACCGCGCTGGCCATGCCGCTGATCGCCATCGGCTTCGTGACGGGCTTCGTCTGGAAGGACGGCGTGGCGCGCCACTGCGGCGCGATGACGATGGGGCTGGGCCTGCTGTTCTACGGCATGGGCGCGATGGGCGAGGCGATGTCCCCGCTGCGCACGCACCAGGGCTTCGCCGAGCTGCTGCAGTCGCTGCAGAACCCGTTGCTGGGCATGCTGGCCGGAGCGGTGTTCACCGCCCTGGTGCAGTCGTCGTCAGCCACGATCGGCCTGGCCGTGGTCATGGCCACCCAGGGGCTGCTGTCGCTGCCGGCCGGCATCGCGATCCTGTTCGGCGCGAAGATCGGCACCGGCATCACTGCCGTGCTGGCCGGCATCGGCAAGCCGCCCGATGCCAAGCGCGCCGCCGCCGTGCACGTGCTGTTCAATCTGCTGGGGGCTGCGCTGTGGCTGCCGTTCATCCCGCAGCTGGCCTCGATCGCCCAGGCGGTGTCGCCGCTCGCGGCCGATCTGCAGGCGGTCGAACGGCTCGCCGCCGAGGTGCCGCGGCAGATTGCCAATGCTGCCACGATCTGGGCAGTCGCCAACACGGTGATCTTCCTGCCCTTCGCCGCGGGCTTCGCGACGCTGGCGACGCGGCTCGTTCCGGACCGCGCGGTCGAGCCGAAGGAGCTGATCCGGCCCAGGTTTCTGGACGACCAGGCGATCCAGGTGCCGGCGATGGCCTTGGAGCGGGCCCGGCTGGAGCTGGGCCACATGGCCGGGCTGACCGGGGACATGCTGGTCCAGGCCCGATCGGCCTTCGAGTCCGGCGAGGCGTGCGAGCTGTCGCGGCAGGCAGACCAGGTGCGGGTGTTGCGCGATGCCGTGCTCGACTACCTGAGACACGTGGGTCGCAGCGGGTTGAGCGACAGCGAATCCGCGGAGTACGTGCGGCTGGTCGGCGCCGCAGGCGAGATCGACGCCATGAGCACGGCCGTCGGGCGCGAATTGGCGCCGTTGGTCCGGGCCCTGACCGGCGCTGATCTGACTCCGTCGCCGGACACGGCGGCACTGCTGCAGCGGCTGCTGCAGACGATCCAGCACACGACGCTGTGCGGCCTGCGGGCGCTGGTCGAGCACGACGAGCCGGCGGCGCAGTCGGTGATCGCCAAGCGCGGCGAAATCCTCGACCTGACTGCCGAGCTGCTGCGCCTGCAGGCCGCGCGCCTGGCCCTGGACGACCCGAAGCGCCTGGCCAAGCACCGCCTTCAGCTGGAGCTCGTCGACCGGCTGCGGCGCATCCATGGCGTGGCCGAAGACATGGCGTTGTCGGTGCTGCCGCGCGGCGTGCTCGCCGCGGAGCTCTCGTCGTAGCCCAGTCCGGCCCGGCCGGCCGGGCCCCCCGGACTTCTTCAGGGCGCACCGCCGGCGCACGATGCCGCGGCGGCCTGCGCCTGCCCCTTGCGCGAGCCGTGGCGGTGCGAATAGACCCAGGTGAACTCGGCGCCGAACAGGAAGATCTGCGCCGAGTAGTACACCCACAGCAGCACCACCACCAGCGATGCGGCAGCGCCGAACAGCGTGGTGACGCCGCTGCGGCCGATGTACAGCCCAATCAACCCTTTGCCCAGCAGGAACAGCGTGGCGGTGACGGCCGCACCGATCCAGACGTCGCGCCACGCGATGCGTGCATGCGGCATGGTCTTGTAGATCAACGCGAACACCGTGGTCACCAGCAGCAGGCTCAGGCCGAGCTCGGTGTAGCCGCTGAAGGTGGCGAAGCTTTCCGAGTCCGGGTCCCACCAGCGGCTCAGAGCGCGCAGCGCCGCGCTCAGCGCCAGCGAGACAACGAGCAGGAAGCCGATGCCCAGGATCATGCCGAAGGACAGCAGCCGCGTGCGCAGCAGGCTCCACAGGCCGGCGCGGCGCTGGCGCGGCGCCACTCGCCAGATGCGGTCCAGAGCGTCCTGCAGCTCGGCGAACACCGAGGTCGCGCCGACGAACAGCAGCAACGCGCCGAAAACCGCCGCGGGCAGCCTCTCGGCGCGGGGACCCGCACTGTCCAGCAGCTCCTGCACCGCCAGCGCGCCGTGCGAGCCGAGCATGCCCTGCAGCTGCTGGTAGATCTCACCGCGGGCCGCGTCCTCGCCAAAGAAGAAGCCCGCGACGGCGATCACGATCAGCAGCAGCGGCGCGATGGCGAAGATGGTGTAGAACGCCAGCGCCGCGCCCATGCTCTGCGCATAGTCCCTGACCCAGTTCAGCGCCGCGTCCCTGAACAGCGCGGCAACCGCAGTGGCGAGCCTTCTCACTCAGATGCGTCCGCTCTTCGACAGCAGCACGGCAATGGGCCGCGTGCCCGGAAACGCGGAGAACACGATGGCCACGATGGCGGTGATCGGCACTGCCAGGAAGGCCCCGGGGATGCCCCACAGCTCGGACCACACCGCCAGGCTGATGAGGATGGCAAAAGGGCTGAGGTTCAGCGAATTGCCCATCACGTAGGGGTCGAGAAAATTGCCGATCGCGAACTGCACTGCCGTCAGCGCCAGCAGCAGCGTCAGGATGACGCCAGGTTCCTGGAACTGCACCACCGCCATCAGCACCGGGAACACTACGCCCAGCACCGAGCCGATGTAGGGCACGAAATTCAGGAAGGCGGCGAGCACCGCCCACAGCAGCGCGAACTCCAGCCCGTACAGCGCCATCACCATCCAGCTGACGGCGCCCAGCAGGATGCTGAGCAGCGTCTTCAGCGCCAGGTACGAGCCGATGCGCCGGTTGATGGTCCCGATGACCTCGCGGATGCGCGTCACCCGCTTCGGGTCGTCCGAAAGGTTGGCCAGCTTGGTCTCGAAGCCCGCACGCTCGACCAGCAGGAAGATGGCGTAGAGCAGGACGACGACCGAGGTCACCAGGACCGAACCCAGCGACGCGAGCAGCGACCCGAACAGCTGCTGCAGGTTGATCAGCGCCATCAGCTCCTGGCGCAGCGTGGCCCAGGTGGGCTCGGTCTCGAAGCCAAAGTGCACCGCGATCGACTGGATCGCGGCCAGCAGCGACTGCTGGTACTGCGGCGCCAGCAGCAGAGCCCGTTCCTTGTTGGCGGCGATCAGATAGGCCAGCAGCAGGAAGGCCATGCCGATCACCCCGATCGACACCAGGTAGCGCAGCTGCAGCGGCAGCCAGCGGCCCGCCACGGGCATGCGGCCAAGCACCTGGGCCAGGCCGACGATGACATAGACGATGACCGCGCCGAGCACCGCGGGCACGAAGATCGCCTTGCCCGCGGCCAGCACCCAGCCGATGATCAGCAGCAGCACGGTGCCGTGCACCACGGCGCGAAGTCTTTCCATGTCGGCGGTTTGTGTGGGCCTGGGACGCGCAGAGTTTGCCCGATGGCTCGGCCGGCCGCAGCGCGCGTTGTAGACTGCCTCCCTCCTGGTGTTGCCGCGGGCGCAGCGGACGCAAACCGAAATCGGAGGATCCCCATGTTGAAGACCGTGCTGGCCGCCTTGTGCCTGGCCGCCGCAACGGCTGCCGGCCCTGCCATGGCGCAGGTCGCGAGCCCCTCCCTGGCCAAGATCAAGGCCGCCAAGTCCATCAATGTGGCTTATTCGCCCGATTCGGCGCCGTTCTCCTCGGCCGAGTCCGGTGGGGCGCCGGTCGGCTATTCGATCGACCTGTGCAAGCGGGTGGTGGAACAGATCGCCAGTGCGGTAGGCGAACCCCAGCTCAAGATCAACTGGCTGGCCGCGCCAGTGGCCGAGCGCTTGCAGATGGTGGCCGGCGGCCGCGCCGATATGGACTGCGCCAACACCACGCAGACGCAGACGCGGCTGGCCAGCGTGGACTTCTCCAACCTGATCTTCATCGACGGCGGCGGCCTGCTGGTGACGGCAAGTTCGCCGATCGAGCGCATTGCCGACCTGGCGGGCAAGCGCGTGGCGGTGCTCAAGGGCACGACCACGCAGACCCGCCTGGCCGACGCGCTGCGGCTGCGCAACATCCAGGCCACGGTGCTGCCGATCGACGATGCGGGCGTCGGCCTGTCGCTGCTGGAAGCGGGTAGCGTCGACGCCTATGCCGGCGACAAGGTCAAGCTCGCCGAGCTGGCGCTGCGCTCCCGGGAGCCAGCGCGCATGGCGCTGGTGATCGAGGACCTGTCCTATGAGCCCTATGCGCTGGCGCTGCCGCGCAACGATTCGGCCCTTCGCCTGGAAGTCAACCGCGCCCTGACCCGGGTCTATGTCAGCGGCGAAATCGAAACCATCTTCGAGCGGTGGCTGGGCAAGCTGGGCCGGCCGACGGGGCTGCTGGCAGCGATGTTCCTGCTCAACGCCATTCCGGACTAGACGAAAGGGAGAGGACCATGAACCAAGGCAATGTCTGGCGCCGGACAGCCGCGCTCTGCGGCGCAGCCGTCCTGCTGCTGCTGTCGGCGTGCAGCACGCCGCCGGCGTTCAAGGTGTCGGAGCCGACGGCGCGCGTCGGCACGGTGATCTCGATCACGCAGGACTCGGTGCAGAACGTCAATACCGGCGTCGGCGGCGTCGGCGGCGCGCTCATCGGCGGCGGCATCGGCAGCCTGTTCGGCGGCGGTTCGGGCAAGACCGTGGCCACCGTCGTCGGCGCGGTCGGCGGCGCTTACCTGGGCAGCCAGGCCGCGCAGCGCAGCCAGACCTTCGTCTGGCGCATCGGCGTGCGCTACGACGACGGCAGCGTGGCCACCGTGCAGCAGACCACCGCCCCGGCGCTGCGCATCGGCGACCGCGTGCGCGTCAGCAACAGCGGCATCGATCTGCTGCCGAAGTGAGGCCGACATGAAGCAACTGTGCCTCGCGCTGCTGCTGGCTGCCGGCCTGGCTGCATGCGCACCGCGTGCCGAGGGGCCATCGGCAAAGGCGCCCGACATGCACAACAGCCGCAACGCGCTCGACTGGGCCGGTACCTATGAGGGTGTGCTGCCCTGTCCCGACTGCCCGGGCATCAAGACGCGGCTGGTGCTGCAATCCGATGGCCGGTTCGAGCTGAGTACACAAGCGCTGGAGCGCCAGACTGCGGCTCAGACGGCCCGAGGTCGCTTCTCCTGGGACACGGCTGGCGGCACCATCACCCTGGACGACTCCGGCAAGGGCCAGCGCTTTCGCGTAGGGGAAGGCCGGCTGCTGCAGATCAACCCCGACGGCAGCGCGCCGCCCTGGGATTCGCCATACAGGTCCCTGACGCGGCTGCAGCCAGGATAGTCTCCATGAGCATCTCTCTTGTCTCGCTTACCGTGCCGTTTCTGGCGGCGTTGGCCTTCGCTCTGCCCGCCCTGGACGCGCACGCCGCATCCGAGCCCACGCCCAACCGCCGCGCCGCCGACCCGGCGCTGGTGCGCAGCCTGCAGGGCAACGTCTGGACGCTGCAGTCGGCCAGCGAGGCCTCGGGCCAACCGATCGACGGGCTGGCGGTGCCGGGCCAGGCCTTCCAGTTGCGTTTCGACGGAGCGCGCCTGGCGGTGAGCGGAGGCTGCAACAACATGACCGGCAGCTGGCGGCTCAGTCCGCAGGGGCAGCTGATGGTGGGCCGGCTGGCCGCCACGATGAAGGCCTGCGAGCCGGCGCTGATGAAGGCCGACGCGGCGCTGTCGGCCGTGCTGGCCCAACATCTGGATGTGCAATTGCAAGGCGGCCCCGCGCCCAGCCTGCGGCTGGTGTCGCCAAGCCGGCAGACCCTGGCGCTGAATGGCCAGCCGACGATGGAAAGCCTGCACGGCAAGCCGGCGATCATCTTCCTCGAAGTGGCGGCGCAGACGGTGCCCTGCCAGCCAGGCGCCGGCGCGCCGACGCAGTGCCTGCAGGTGCGCGACCGCCGCTTCGACAAGCAGGGCCTGCGCGTCGAGCCTCCCGGCGAATGGCGCGCGCTCTATGGCGTCATCGACGGCTATACCCACACGCCGGGCGTGCGCAACGTGCTGCGCGTCAAGCGCTACCAGCGCCAGCAGGTGCCGGCCGATGCCTCGCGCTACCTCTATGTGCTGGACCCGGTGGTCTAGAGCGAGACCGTTGCGAAGTAGCGCCCGC
>JBEIHU010000109.1:0-13338 GCA_040381175.1 Burkholderiaceae bacterium | reverse complement strand
GAAAGCATCTAAGCGGGAAACTCGTCTCAAGATGAGTCTTGCCGGGGCCTTGAGCCCCCTGAAGAGTCGTTCGAGACCAGGACGTTGATAGGTCGGGTGTGGAAGCGCAGTAATGCGTTGAGCTAACCGATACTAATTGCTCGTGAGGCTTGACCCTATAACTTTGACGTGAAGTCAATGCGGGTTATGCCAGTTGAACGCAATCTGCTGATTACGATTCTATGAATTGGTCGCCGCGACGTAGTTCGGGGTGATAAAAGGTTAAGCCTGATGACCATAGCGAGGTGGTCCCACTCCTTCCCATCCCGAACAGGACAGTGAAACGCCTCAGCGCCGATGATAGTGCGGGTTCCCGTGTGAAAGTAGGACATTGTCAGGCTAATAACAGGAAAGGGCCCGGTTCAGGATTGAACCGGGCCCTTTTGCCGTGATGGGCTCTCGTGCAGCAAATTCGGTCTACATGTTGCGCCGATACTGACCGCCCACCTCGAAGAGCGCGTTGGTGATCTGTCCGAGCGAGCACTTCCGAACTGCTTGCATGAGCACCTCGAAGACATTTCCGTTTTCGATCACGGTCGCCTGAAGCTTCTTCAGCATCACTGGCGCTTCGGTCGCGTGGCGCGCGTGAAAGTCGCCCAGCCGCTCAAGTTGCGACCGCTTCTCTTGCTCGGTAGAGCGCGCCAGTTCCAGCGAACGCGCCTGCGGATCGCCATGAGGGTTGCGGAAGGTGTTCACGCCGACGATCGGATACTCGCCCGTGTGCTTCAGCATCTCGTAGTGCATGCTCTCTTCTTGTATCTTGCCGCGCTGGTAGCCCGTCTCCATCGCGCCCAGCACACCGCCGCGTTCAGCGATCCTTTCGAATTCGGCCAGCACCGCTTCCTCGACCAACTCGGTCAACTCGTCGATGATGAATGCCCCCTGATTCGGATTCTCGTTCTTCGCCAGACCCCATTCGCGGTTGATGATGAGTTGTATGGCCATTGCGCGCCGCACGCTGTCCTCGGTCGGGGTGGTGATGGCCTCGTCGAATGCATTGGTGTGCAGGCTGTTGCAGTTGTCGTAGACCGCGATCAGCGCCTGCAACGTGGTGCGGATGTCGTTGAACTGGATCTCCTGTGCGTGAAGCGAGCGACCGCTCGTCTGCACGTGATACTTCAGCTTCTGGCTGCGCTCGTTGGCTCCGTAGCGGTCACGCAATGCCGTGGCCCAAATGCGCCGCGCCACCCGGCCCATCACCGTGTACTCCGGGTCCATTCCGTTGCTGAAGAAGAAACTCAGGTTCGGCGCGAAATCGTCAATGTGCATGCCGCGCGCCAGATACGCCTCGACGAAAGTGAAGCCATTGCTCAGCGTGAAGGCCAACTGGCTGATCGGATTGGCCCCCGCCTCGGCGATGTGGTATCCGGAGATGCTCACCGAGTAGAAGTTGCGAACGCCGTGATGCACAAAGTATTCGGCGATATCCCCCATCACCTTCAGGCTGAACTCGGTCGAGAAGATGCAGGTGTTCTGCCCCTGGTCCTCCTTGAGTATGTCTGCCTGAACCGTGCCGCGCACGTTCTCCTTGACCCACGCCGCGATCTTCGCCCCTTCCTCGTCGGTGGGCTCGCGGCCGTTGTCGGCGCGGAACTTGTCCAGCTTCTGGTCGATAGCCGTGTTCATGAACATCGCCAGAATCGTCGGCGCCGGGCCGTTGATCGTCATGCTCACGCTTGTCGCCGGGTGCGTCAGGTCGAAGCCGGAATACAGCACCTTCATGTCGTCCAGCGTGGCAATGGACACTCCTGAATTGCCGACCTTGCCATAGATGTCGGGCCGCAGGTCCGGGTCGTTGCCATACAGCGTGACCGAATCGAAGGCGGTGGACAGCCGCTTGGCCGGCATGTCCTCGCTCAGCAGCTTGAAGCGCCGGTTGGTGCGAAAGGCGTCGCCCTCGCCGGCGAACATACGCGTAGGGTCCTCGTTCTCGCGTTTGAAGGCGAAAGTGCCCGCGGTGTACGGGAAGCTGCCCGGCACGTTGTCCAGCAGCAGCCATTTCAACAGTTCGCCGTGGCATTCAAAGGCCGGTAGCGCCACCTTGCGGATCTTGTTGCCCGACAGCGTGGTGTACACGAGTCCGGTGCGGATTTCCTTGTCGCGGATCTTCACCACGTATTCGTCGCCGGCATAGGCTTTCTGCATGTCGGGCCACATCGACAGCAGCTTCTTCGAGTGCGCGTCAAGAGCCGCCTCGCGGGACTGCGCCAGATCGAGCACTGCTTCCACCGCACGATGGCGGTCAGGCTTGTCGGTCTGCAGCATGGCGGCGCTGGCCTTGAGTTGCTGCACTTCGCGGGCCAGGCGCGCCTGCTCGCGCGCGCGGCGTTTGTAGCCGCGCACCGTGTCGGCAATGTCGGCCAGATAGCGCACCCGAGCGCCAGGAACGATGGCGACCTGATGCGTGCTGTACCGCGTCGACACCTGGCTGAGTCGGCCATCTGCCAGCGCCAGTCCCAGCGAGGCCAGCCGTGGCTTGAGCGCCTGGTACAGCGCGGTGACGCCGTCATCGTTGAAGCGGCTGGCCATGGTGCCGAACACCGGCATGGATTCGGGCGGCTGCTTGAAGGCTTCGCGGTTGCGCTGCACCTGCTTGGCGACGTCTCGCAGAGCGTCAGGCGCACCTTTGCGGTCGAACTTGTTGATCGCCACAAACTCGGCGAAGTCGAGCATGTCGATCTTCTCGAGCTGGCTGGCAGCGCCGAACTCCGGCGTCATGACGTATATCGGGATATCCACCATCGGCACGATGGCAGCGTCCCCCTGCCCAATGCCGGAGGTCTCGACGACGATCAGGTCGAAGCCAGCCACCTTGCATGCGGCCAGCACCTCGGGAAGGGCTTGGCTGATCTCGCTGCCGAAGTCGCGGGTGGCCAGACTGCGCATGTAAACGCGCGATCTGTCGTCATTGGCGCTGGCCGGCCGCCATGGGCCGATGGCATTCATGCGGATGCGGTCACCCAGCAACGCGCCTCCGCTCTTGCGCCGGCTGGGGTCGATGCTGATGCACGCAATGTGCAGCCGGTCGTCCTGGTCCAGACGCAGGCGGCGGATGAGCTCGTCGGTCAGACTGCTCTTGCCGGCGCCCCCTGTGCCGGTGATGCCGATCACCGGGGTCCTGACGGTCTTGGCCGAGTCGAGCAGCTCGGCCTTCAGGCTGTCGGATACCCGGTCGTTTTCCAGCGCCGTGATCAGTTGTGCCAGCGCGCGCCTTGCCCCATGCCCGCGGATCGCGGCCAGACTCTTTGGCGCATGTATCGACAAGTCGGTGTCACTCATCATCAGCATCTCGCCGATCATGCCGCCCAGGCCCATGCGCTGGCCGTCTTCGGGGCTGTAGATGCGGGTGACACCGCTGGACTGCAGTTCCTGGATCTCCGCCGGTACGATGACGCCGCCGCCGCCACCGAACACCTTGATATGCGCACCGCCGCGCTGGCGCAGCAGCTCGACCATGTACTTGAAGTATTCGACATGGCCGCCCTGGTAGCTGCTGATGGCGATGCCTTGCACATCCTCCTACAAGGCGGCGGTGACCACCTCGTCAACGGAGCGGTTGTGTCCCAGGTGGATGACTTCTGCGCCCATGCCCTGCAGGATGCGCCGCATGATGTTGATCGCCGCATCGTGCCCGTCGAACAGTGACGCAGCCGTCACGAAGCGGACCTTGTGCGTGGGACGGTATTCGGCCAGGGCCTTGTATTCGGCGGACAGTTCGGTCATGGCGGTGGTGGTCGGAGTTGCGGAGTGCGCGGCGCCAAGCGCGCCAGCATGCATTGTCGATTTTGAATCATGGCACTGCCGGTCGACGCGGTGCTGAACGCTCGGCGGCGCATCGTCATGGTTTACCCGAGTCCGTGCACCTCGGCAGGACTGGCGATGCGCGCGGGGCGCTTGCGCCTGCTAGGCTCGCGCCTCCTGCCACCCCGGCCGTTGGCCGAACCGCATGAGCTTTCTTGCAGTTGATATCGGCAACACGCGCCTGAAGTGGGCGCAGTACGCCGAACCCAGGCCTGGCGCCCCGATGCTGTCCCAGGGGGCGATCTTTCTCGAGACCATCGACACTTTGGCCGAGACCGACTGGAAGCACCTGCCCGCGCCGAACAGCATGCTCGGCTGCGTGGTTGCCGGCGACGCCGTGCGACGCCGCGTCGAAGAACAGATGGAGCTGTGGGACACGGCAGCACACTGGGTGGTACCGTCCGATCGCGAAGCTGGTCTCGTCAACGGCTACGACCATCCCAACCGGCTCGGTGCCGATCGCTGGGTGGCGCTGATCGGCGCACGCGCGCGGCTGCTGGCATCGGGGCCGCCACGGCCGGCGCTGGTGGTGATGATCGGCACCGCGGCCACTGTGGATGCCATCGATGCCGAAGGCCGCTTCCTCGGCGGGCTGATACTGCCCGGCTTCGGGCTGATGCTCAAGGCGCTCGAAATGGGCACCGCCGGCTTGAAGTTCCCAACCGGCGAGGTGGTGGATTTCCCCACCAATACCAGCGACGCGCTGATGAGCGGCGGAGCCAACGCGATTGCCGGTGCCATCGAGCGCCAGCATCGCAAGCTGCTCAAGCGCACCGGCCAGCCGCCTGCGTTGTTCATGACTGGAGGAGCAGCGGTGAAGTTGGCGCCCATCACCGATCTGGCGTTCGAGACCGTCGACTCGCTGATCTTCGACGGGCTGTTGCAGATCCAGTCGCTGCGATCGGCAACCTGAGCCGGCGCGCTACAGGATGTAGCGCGACAGGTCCTCGTTCTTCGCCAGGTCGGACAGCCGCTCGTTGACCAGCGCAGCGTCGACATGCACGGTCTGTCCTTGGCGTCTGGGTGCGTCGAAGCTGATCTCGTCGAGCAGCCGCTCCATCACCGTGGCCAGGCGGCGTGCGCCGATGTTCTCGGTGTTTTCGTTCACTTCGAATGCAATCTGCGCCAGACGGCGCACGCCCTCGGACGAGACTTCCAGCGTGACCCCTTCTGTGGCCAGCAAAGCCTGGTACTGCTTCACCAGGCTGGCGTGGGTGCTGGTGAGAATGGCCTCGAAATCGGACACGCTCAGCGAACCCAGTTCCACCCGGATCGGAAAGCGCCCCTGCAGTTCAGGGATCAGGTCGCTCGGCTTGGCCAGATGGAAGGCGCCGGAGGCAATGAACAGGATGTGATCGGTCTTGACCATGCCGTACTTGGTGCTTACCGAGGTGCCTTCGACCAGCGGCAGCAGGTCGCGCTGCACGCCCTGGCGCGAGACTTCGGCCCCGCCGTGCTCGCTGCGCGAGGCCACCTTGTCGATCTCGTCGATGAAGACAATGCCGTTGTTCTCGGCTTGGGCCAGCGCAGCGGACCGGATCTCCTCTTCGTTGACCAGCTTGCCCGCCTCTTCGTCGATCAGCAGCCTGAGTGCGTCGCCGATCTTCAGCTTGCGCGTCTTGCGCTTGCCCTGTCCCAGCTGTGAGAACAGCCCCTTCAACTGCTCGGCCATCTCCTCCATGCCCTGCGGCCCCATGATCTCCAGCGAAGGCTTGACCTCGGCCAGGTCGACCTCTATCTCGCGCTCGTCCAGCGTGCCTTCGCGCAGCCGTTTGCGCATCACCTGGCGTGCCGTGTTGTCCGGGCTGGGCGCGGCCGCGACCCCGAACTCGGCACGCGGCTGCGGCACCAGGATATCGAGCACGCGCTCCTCGGCGGCATCTTCGGCCTGGGCGCGCCTGCGCTTCATCTGCAACTCGCGCTCCTGCTTGACGGCCACTTCCAGCAAGTCGCGGATGATGCTGTCCACGTCCTTGCCGACATAGCCGACCTCGGTGAACTTCGTGGCCTCCACCTTGATGAAAGGGGCGTCGGCCAGCCGCGCCAGCCGTCGCGCGATCTCGGTCTTGCCCACGCCCGTGGGCCCGATCATCAGGATGTTCTTCGGCGTGATCTCGCCGCGCATCGGCTCGGCCACCTGCTGCCGGCGCCAGCGGTTGCGCAGCGCGATGGCCACGGCACGCTTGGCCGCGGCCTGGCCAACGATATGACGGTCAAGCTCGGAGACGATCTCCTGCGGCGTCATCTGGCTCATTCCAGGGTCTCGATGGTGTGGCTCTGGTTGGTATAGATGCAGATGTCACCGGCAATCTCCAGCGACTTCTTCACCATTTCAGCCGGCGCCATCTCGGTGTGCGCCAGCAGCGCGCGCGCTGCCGCCTGCGCGTAGGCTCCGCCAGAGCCGATAGCAATGATGCCGTGCTCGGGTTCGAGCACGTCGCCGTTGCCGGTGATGATCAACGAAGCCTCGCGGTCTGCCACGGCCAGCATTGCCTCCAGCCGGCGTAGCACGCGGTCGGTACGCCAGTCCTTGGTGAGTTCGATGGCGGCGCGCACCAGGTGGCCTTGGTGCTTCTCCAGCTTGGCTTCGAAACGCTCGAACAGCGTGAACGCATCGGCCGTGGCGCCGGCAAAGCCGGCCAGCACCTGGTCGCGGTACAGCTTGCGCACCTTGCGCGCGCTCGACTTGACGACGATGTTGCCCAGCGTCACCTGGCCATCGCCGCCCAGGGCCACGGCCTTGCCGCGGCGCACACTGACGATGGTGGTACCGTGAAACACTGCAGCTTGATCAGGGGAAGGGACGGACATGAACTGGCGAGAGTAGCCGCTGGGAATGGCGCGATTGTCGCGCCGAGCGCAGCTCAGACCTTGCGAACCTGCACCTTGGCATGCTCGTTGATGCCCATGGCGCCGAAGAACAGCGCCACCAGCCGATGCGCGTCGACGAAATTCACGATGCGCTTCTCGCCGCGTTTGACCAGCACCCAGTTCAGCAAGTCCCCGGCCGCGATGAAGTCGACGCGGATCAACTTGGCGCAGGACACGCTGACCACGTTCGACTTGCCTAGCTGTGCGTTCAGCCGCGCCAAGGTCTCGCTGATATCGCCGACCAGTTGGCCCGACAGTTCGATGCTCGCCACCTGCGATCCGCCGACGGCGTCTTCGATCAGGCCGGACTCCATGAATCCGGTGGACACCTCGCTGACCATCGAAAGCGGCGGGGTGTGCGTGTTCATGCCCGAACCGCTGATGCGCACGTTGCAGCGCGTGCGTTCCCACGACGGCGGCGAGACTTCGTAGGTGACGCAGTAATCGATGGCGGCCTCGTCGAACTGGTCGGCCCGGTTGGCCAGGCGCAGCGCATCCAGTCGCGCCTGCCAGAACGCCGGATCTGCATCACGCACTCCGGTCGGCGCCGCCTCCTGCAGCGTGTGGAACAGGTTTTCGCCCGAGATCCAGCGCATCTCCAACTGCTGTTTGCTCCAGTGGCGGAAAAGCGATGACAACTGTGTCGCCGCCTCCGCATCGACATTGCGCAGAGCCGCCCAGTCGAAGACCCAGGGCAGCGGCATCTGCAGCGTTTGCGAGCGCAGCCTCGCCACGGCATCGATGTCCAGCAACTCGGGGCAAATCCAGCCGACGTCGCCGCCCATCGGGCTGCTGCCCCGCTCGGCCTGGGCGGCGTCGGCGACGGCGTCGGCGACCAGCTTGGGCAGCGAGAACCACTGCGGCGCCGACCAGCCGAACTGGTGCGCATAGTCGCCCGCCAACGCCTCGAAATGCTGCTGCTGGCCGGTGGCACGGTAAAGGTCGAACAGCACCAGCCAGGTCTCGGCGTGCTGCGAACGCGCCCCGCCAGGGCCGGTGATCTGCAGCAGCGCTTGTTCGCAATTGCTGAAATCGGCGTTGGCGAAGGCGATCACGGCCTCGTCCAGGTCTGGGTCATGCACGACCTCGCTGACTTCCACCCCGAAGCGGTGCTCGAAGCCGCCCGTGTCGACGGCGGTGGCCAACGAAAGCGGCGCCAGCGGCGGCAGCCCCGGGGCGTTGAAGGCCGGAGCCTGCGCCACCTGCGGCGCCATGTCCAGGTCGGGCAGCGGCGGTAGCGCCGCCAGCACCTCCTGCTGGGCGTCCAGCGGCACGCCGGCCGATGGCGGCGGCAGGCCAGAGCGGGCCAGCACCGCCGACTCGGACGGCGCATTGAAGAAGCCCGTGTGGCGTCGGCCGGAGGGAGAAAAACTGCTGCCGACCATCTGCTGCTCGATCTCGTCGATCTTGGCCTTCACGCCGCCTTCAGGACGGGCGCTGGCGCTTTCGGACTGACGCGCTTCGGAATCGTCAAGCCGCGACGAACCACCAAGCGTGGCCAGCTGTTCAGGCGACAGTCCCTCGCGGCGCACCTTGCGAAGCATGTCGAACTCGCGCTTGCGCACGAAATCGTTACGGCGCTTGCGCTCGACCATCGCCTTGAGCTCGGACTTCTCGAGGTCCAGTTCGCGGCTGTCCTCCGCCCTGGTGCCCAGGTCGGCCCAGTCCGTGGCCGGATTGGCCACGAAGCGGACCACCTTGCGGAAGAAGCTCTCGCCGTCCTTATTTTCCGCCATCAAAGCGCCTGATGGATGCGCGGTCAGTCGCCGAACATCTTCTGCTTCATCTCGCGTCGCTGCTGGGCTTCGAGCGACAGCGTGGCAGTCGGCCGGGCCAGCAGCCGGGCCAGACCGATGGGCTCGCCGGTTTCATCGCAATAGCCATAGTCGCCCGATTCGACGCGCGCCAGCGACTGGCCGATCTTCTTCAGCAACTTTCGCTCGCGGTCGCGGGTGCGCAACTCCAGCGCGTGCTCTTCCTCGATAGTGGCGCGATCGGCTGGATCGGGAACGATCGAGGTGTCCTCGCGCAGGTGCTCGGTGGTCTCGCCGGCGTTGGACAGCAGGTCATCCTTCTGCGCCTGCAGGCGCAGGCGGAAGAACTCGCGTTGCTTCTCGTTCATGTACTCGCTGTCCGGCATGGCCAGCAGCTCGGCTTCGGTCAGGTCGCGGGCTGCCTTTGACTTCCAGGCGTTGGCCAGCTTGGGGTCGGGTTTGGCCAGGGGCTTGAAAACGTCGGGTTCGTCATGGCCGCGCACCGGTGCGCGCGCTGGTGCAAAGCGGTCGGTGAAGCGGTTGGTGATCGGGGCGGGGGCCGGCTCAGGCATGGCTCGAGCCTTTGAGGAGCGCCCGGCAGGCTTGCCAGCGGCTGGCGGGGCGGGCTTCAAATTCGGTTTGGCCGGAGGCGGCGCCAAGGCAGGTTTTCCGGGCGCGACCTTGGCGGGGACCTTCTTTGCGGCGGTCACGGCGCTCTTGGCCAGCGTCTTGTTCAATTGCGGTCTCCTTGCCGGAAATCTCGGAAAAACACTCACCGCGCCCCTGGGGGCGGCACCGCCTCGGCGGCACATCCAGCGGGTTCGAGCGCGCGG
The DNA here is from genome assembly GCA_040381175.1 of Burkholderiaceae bacterium. GTDB lineage: Bacteria > Pseudomonadota > Gammaproteobacteria > Burkholderiales > Burkholderiaceae_C > Rubrivivax. The sequence continues at coordinate 4,040 of JBEIHU010000109.1, read as the reverse complement.
ATTGTAGCCATCATGATGCGTGTGCCTATGGCTGCGCGGACGGCGCCCTGGCGGAGCCCGTCAGGGCGCCGTGAAATGCTGCTCAGGACACACATTGCTCCAGGCCCTGCAGCAGGATGTCTCTGGGCAGATCGATGCCGATGAAGACCATCTTGCTGCTCTTCTTCTCGCCCGGCGCCCATTTGGGGCCCAAGTCGCTGCCCATCAGCTGGTGCACGCCCTGGAAAATGACCTTGCGCTCGCTGCCTTGCATATGCAGCACGCCTTTGTAGCGCAGCATCTTCGGGCCGTAGACCTGCACGATCGCGCCCAGGAAATCCTCCAGCTTGGCAGGGTTGAGCGGCCGTTCGGCATGAAAGACAAAGGACTTGACGTCGTCGTCGTGATGATGGTGGTGCGGGTGGTCGCAGTGCTCGCCATGCTCATGGTCGTGATCATGGTCGTGGTGCCCGTGGCTGCCGCTGGCAGCGAGGAACTCCGGGTCGATGTCCAGCTTGGCATTCAGGTTGAAGCCACGAAGATCGAAGACCTCGGCGATCGGTACCTCGCCGAAGTGCACCTTGCGCTGAGGCGCGCGCGGGTTCATGTGCCTGAGGCGATGCACCAGCGCCTTGACCTCGTCCTCGCCAACCAAGTCCGACTTGCTGATGAAGATCTGGTCGGCGAACCCCACCTGGCGGCGCGCCTCCTGTCGTGTGTCGAGCTGGCTGTCGGCGTGCTTGGCGTCGACCAGCGTAAGGATCGAATCGAGAAGGTAGACCTCGGCGATCTCATCGTCCATGAAAAAGGTCTGCGCCACCGGGCCGGGGTCGGCCAAGCCAGTGGTCTCGATGACGACGCGCTCGAAATCGAGCTCGCCCTTGCGCTTCTTCTCGGCCAGGTCCGACAACGTGGTGCGCAGGTCCTCGCGGATCGAGCAGCACACGCAGCCGTTGTTCAGCTGGATGATCTCCTCGCGGCTGTCCTGCACAAGGATGTCGTTGTCGATATTCTCCGAGCCGAACTCGTTCTCGATGACGGCAATCTTCTGCCCGTGTGACTCGCTCAGCACACGCTTGAGCAAAGTGGTCTTGCCCGAGCCCAAGAAGCCGGTGAGGATGGTGGCGGGAATCAGGCCTTGGGACATGGGAGAGCCTTGTTGCTGCGGTGCGGGAGAATAACCAATATACCCAAGAGCCGTACGACCGGCTTCAGGCCCTGGCGGCGCATCACCCGGCGTGGCCGCTCGGCCGACCCTGCCGACGCCCGCTGCGGTATTCTTCGGGTGGATCCACTTCCCGCCAGTTCCAAGTTGTCAGACCCACCGCCCTCGCGGCAACTGCGTCCTGCCGAGGACAAACGCTCTTTCTTCGACCGGCTGTTCGGATTCATCTCACCGGGCCCTGACTCGCGTGCCGAACTGATGGCCACGCTGGCCGATGCCGAGCAGCGGGAGCTGATCGAGCCGGAGTCGCGCCAGATGCTCGAAGGCGTGTTGCGCATGGCCGACCTCAGCGCCGGCGACGTGATGGTGGCGGCGCCGCGCATGGACCTGCTGGACATCGACGCGCCTTACGACGAGTTGCTTGGCGTGGTCATCGAAACCGCGCACTCGCGCTTTCCGGTGTACGACGGGCGGCGCGACAACATCATCGGCATCTTGATGGCCAAGGATCTGCTCAAGCTGCAGCGTGCGCCTGAGCTGAACCTGCGCACTCTGCTGCGCCCGGCGGTGTTCGTGCCCGAATCCAAGCGCCTGAACGAGTTGCTGCGCGACTTCCGCTCCAACCGCAATCACCTTGCCATCGTCATCGACGAGTTCGGCCAGACCGCCGGGTTGATTACCATCGAGGACGTGCTCGAGGAGATCGTGGGCGAGATCGAGGACGAGTTCGACGACCATGACCAGGAGAGCGGCGTTTACACGCTGGCCGATGGCACGCACCGTGTCGCCGGCGACACCTCGATCGCTTCGGTCAACCAAGCCTTCGGCCTGCAGCTGCCGGAGACCGACTTCGACACCATCGGCGGGCTGGTCGCGCACGAGCTTGGCCGCGTGCCGCGGCGCGGCGAGACGGTGGAGTTCGGCGGCCTGCGCTTCGCGGTGATGCTGGCGCGCGGCGGCGCCGTGCGCTGGTTTCGCGTGGCTCGCCTGCCCGACCGCCGGCCCCCGAGCGAAGGCGCTTGAGCACCCCCGCCCGGGCGGCAGCGCCAGCGCTGCAGGCGCTGTGCGCGGTGTCGCTGGGCGCGCTGCAGACCCTGGCCTTCGTCCATACCGCGCTGTGGTGGCTGCCGCTGCTGTGCACGGCGGCGCTGGCGGCGCTGGCCTGGCGCGCCGGTGCGCGCCAGGCGGCGCTGCTCGGCTGGTTGTACGGCAGTGCCTGGCTGGGCGCAGGCGTGTGGTGGCTGTTCATCAGCTTGCACCGCTACGGCGGCTTGCCGGCCTGGCTGGCCGTGCTGGCGGTGGCGTTGCTGTGCATGGGCCTGGCGCTGTACCTGGCCATGGCCATGGCGCTGTTCGCCCGTTGTCGGCGCGGCCGCACGGTGCCCGATGTGGCGCTGTTCGCTGCCCTGTGGCTGCTGGCCGAGCTGGCGCGTACGGTGATCTTCACCGGCTTCCCGTGGCTGGCCAGCGGCTATGCGCAGGTCGACGGCCCGCTGGCCGCCTGGGCGCCGTGGATCGGCGTCAGCGGCATCGGTGCGCTCGCCGCGGCGCTTTCGGCGCTGTTGGCGGCCGCCTGGCACCGGCGCAGCCGGCCGCGAAGCGCGCTGCCCGCGCTGGCGCTGGCCTTGGCGGTGCCGGCGCTGTCGGCAGCGCTCGGCGCCCGCGAATTCAGCCGCCCGGGCGGCGAACTCGGCGTGAGCCTGCTGCAGGGTAACGTGCCGCAGGACCAGAAGTTTTCGATGGACCATGTGCCCCAGGCACTGGCCTGGATGGCGCAGTCGCTGCAGGACGCGCGCGGCGATCTGGTGGTGGCGCCGGAGACGGCCGTGCCGCTGCTGCCCGAGCAGCTGGCCGAGCTGGTGCCCGACTACTGGCCGGCGCTGCGCCTGCGCTTCGAGAGCTCGGCCCAGTCCGCGTTGATCGGTGTGCCGCTGGGCGACTACCACAGCGGCTACACCAATTCGGTGGTCGGCCTGTCGGCTGCCACCCGCGGCGCCACGCCCTATCGCTACGACAAGGTGCACCTGGTGCCCTTCGGTGAGTTCATCCCCACCGGGTTTCGCTGGTTCACGCAGCTGATGAACATCCCGCTGGGCGATTTCGCGCGCGGGCCGCCCAACGCGCCGTCCTTCGCTGTGGGTGGCGAGCGCATCGCCCCCAACATCTGCTACGAAGACCTGTTCGGCACCGAGCTGGCGCAGCGCTTCATCGACCCGGCCACTGCCCCGACGATCTTCGCCAACGTCAGCAACATCGGCTGGTTCGGCGACACCATCGCGGTGGACCAGCACCTGCATATCTCGCGCATGCGCACGCTGGAGTTCCAGCGCCCGATGCTGCGCGCCACCAACACCGGCGCCACCGCCATCATCGATCACCGCGCCCAGGTGCTGGCGCAGCTGCCGCCCTTCACTCAGGGCGTGCTCGAAGGCCGGGTGCAAGGGCGCGAGGGCCTGACGCCCTTTGCCTGGTGGAGTGCGCGTTTCGGGCTGTGGCCGTGGCTGCTGCTGGCCGGCGCGGTGATCGGGCTGTGCCTCGGCCTGCCGCGCAACCCCGCAGGCCCCGGCGCGCCGCGCTGACCCGGCCGCGGCGGCGCTCGCCGCGTCGCCCGCGGCTGGCATGAGGGGTGCTTCGTAGAATCGCAGACTCAAGTCGCTTCTCGAACCGCCTCCAATGCGCAGCTTCCAGCAGATCATCCTCACGCTCCAGGACTACTGGGACCGCCAGGGCTGCGCGCTGCTGCAGCCCTACGACATGGAAGTCGGGGCCGGTACCAGCCACACCGCCACCTTCCTGCGCGCGCTGGGCCCCGAGCCCTGGAAGGCGGCCTACGTGCAGCCCAGCCGGCGCCCGAAGGACGGCCGCTACGGCGAGAACCCGAACCGCCTGCAGCACT
>JBEIHU010000108.1:0-13383 GCA_040381175.1 Burkholderiaceae bacterium | reverse complement strand
GCGGCCGCGCTCGCGGCGCTGCTCGCCGAGCAGGCGCGCCTCGAAGGCAGCGCGGCGCATCGCGTCGGCCTCGGCCACCGGGTCGGCCATCGCCACGATGCCAAGCTTCAGCTGCGGGCGGTCGTCCAGTGCCTTCGCCACCCGGGCAATGACGTCCTGGCTGCTGTCAACGATGAGCGTGGTGCCCGGCTGGAAGTCCACATGACTCAGGTCCTTGCCGCCGCCGCCGATGGCGGCAAAGGGAGAGGTGATGATCTTGGTGAACAGGTTGACGACCACCTTCCAGATCAACGCGCCCAGGCTGAACTGCGGGTCGTTGACCGAGCCGGTGAGCGGCAGGTCCAGATCGATGACACCATGGCGGTCCTGCAGCAGCGCCACGATGAAGGGCACCGGAAGCTTGGTTGCATCCGGACTGTCGCTCCGGGGACCGAAGGTCAGCTGGTTGACGATGACCTGGTTGCTGGCTTCGAGCTTGCCGTCGGGCTCGATCTTGTAGGCCACGTCCACGCTCAGCTTGCCGCGCTCGATCGGGTAGCCGGCGTACTTGGACGAGTACGGCGTCAGGCCGGGCAGCTCGATGTCGTGCGCCTTGGCCTTGATGTCCAGCGCCGGCGGGACGACGGTGGGGTTCAGCGCGCCGCCGATCTCCAGCAGCCCGGTGCCGGCGACGCGGCCGCTGAACTGCAGCTGCGCCATGTCGCGCGAGCGGCTGTCGAGCCGGCCGACGCTGCCCTTCAGTTCGCTCAGGTCGGCGCGGTAGTTCGGCCGGACGAAGCGGTCATTGAAGTCGATGCGGCCGTTGCTGAACTGCATCGATTCGATCAGCAGCTCGATCGGCAGGCGGCTCAGCACCGAATCCGGCGCGCTGGCCGACGGCTCAGGGGCGCTGGCGGCCGGTTCTGCCGGCACCACGGCCGCCACGGCCGGCGATGCGGCCGCGCCAGGCGGGGCCGCGGCCACGTTTTGCAGGTTGAAGCGCCCTTCTTCGCTGATCTCCAGCCGCGAGAAAAAGTCCGCCAGGCGCAGCTCGCCGATCTCGACACGCGGCTTGCTGCCTGGCAGCAGCCTGAAGTCCAGACGGTTGAGGTTCAGCGCGTTCCAGCTCAGCAGCTCGTCCGCCGCCACCTCGCCCGGCCTGGCGGGCGCGGCTGCCGACGGGGCCTGTGCGGCCAGCACGCGCAGGTCGGCCAGCAGCGCATCGCCGCGCAGCCGCGCCGACGGGCCCTGGGGCTGCATCTGCAGTTCCACCTGGCCCTGATAGCCGGCTTCCAGCCGGCTCAGCGTCACCGGCAGCGCCGCGGCGAAGTACGGCTCGAAGACATGCACCGGCAAGCGCTCCAGCCGCAGTTGGCCGTCTGCGCCAGGCGGTTCGACCGAGATGCGCCCGCGCCAGTCGATGCGCGCAGGTGCCACATCGGCGCTGCCCCCCACGCCTTCGAGCGCCAGGTTTGCCGACAGCTGAGTCTGCACCGGCGCCCTGGCCGGCCAGGCCAGGCCCTGGGCGCCGGCGCGCAGCGCGCTCAGCTGCAGCGCACCGGCCGGCAATGCCGCATCGGCAAAGCGGGCGCGGCCGCCGTCGAGCTTGAATTCGCGCAGCGTCAGCTGCCACGGCGGTGAGGCCACGGCTTTGGGCTCGGCGGCGGGCACGGCGCCGCCCACCCGCCAGCTTTCGATGTTCAGTACCCCCGCGGCGTCGCGCGACAGCTCGATCGACGGGCGCTGCAGGCTCAGCGAGCCGATGCCCACGCGCCGCTGCAGCAGTTCGGCCTGAACATCGCCCAGCTCCAGCCGGGCCAGCTGCACCAAGGCGGGGCCGGGCCGCGACGCCTGGCGTGCGGCCTGCGGCTCGGCCAGGCGCAGATCGTCGATGCGCAGCGTCGACAAGCCAAGCTTGAACCGCGGCGCGTCGCCGCCCGCCCAGTCGATGGCCGCGGCGGCATTCAGCCTGGCGCTGACCCGCGGACGCAGTAACTGGCGCAGGTAGGGCTCGGCCAGGCCCAGGTCGATCTCCTGCAGCTGCAGGGCCAGCCGGGCCTGGCGGTCGCTGAGCGTGCCCTCGAGCTGCACCGCGCCCTGGGCCTTGCCTTGCGCCTGCAGCTGCGCGCCGACGCTCAGCCGGGCATCGGACTCGAAGGGCCACTGCAGCTGCTGCAGCTGCAGCTGGATGCCGTCGAGCTGGATCTCGGCCGCCGGCTGCAGCGTGGCGTCGATCCAGTGCACGCGTGCATCCTTCAGCTCCAGCAGCGCCAGCTGCAGCTGCCAGCCGGGCTCGGCCGCCGGCGCAGCGGGCGCGCTGGCCGCGGCAGCGGCAGGCGCGGGCGCGGCGGCCGCTGCCTCTGCCAGGCGCTGCAGCTCCAGCCGGCCCGACGCATCGCGGCGCAGATGCAGCTCCAGCCCGTCGAGCCGCAGCGCATCGAGCACTACGCTGCGCTGCAGCGGTCGCACGTTGGCCAGCTGCAGGTGCAGGCGCTGCCATGACAGCAACGGCAGGTTGCCGGGCGGCTGAAGCTTGAAGTCCTCCAGCCCGATCTGCCCCAGCAGTTCAACACGCGCAACGCCGCCGCGCGGCTGCTCGAAGCGCAGCGTCAGGTCGCCGCCGAGGCGCCCGCCCAGCGGCCGCACCGGCAGCGTCGCCGGCAGGTAGGCCCACATCGGCTTCAGCTCGAGCGGATCGAAGCGGAACCTGAATTCCGAAGCCCGCCCTTCGGCAAAGGGCGTCGTGCGGCCCTGGTTGTCGAAGGCCGTGCCGTTGAGCTCGAAGGCCAGCCTCGGCTCGACCTTGACCTGTACATCGGCGGGAAGGTTGGAGATGAAGGGCAAGTCCAGCCTGAGCTTGCTCAGCACATGGCTGCGCTCGACCGGGCGGTCTTCCAGCTTGACCTGGCCATCGGCCAGGCGCAGGTTGAACAGCGCGAAGCGCGCCGGCTCGGCGGGCGGATCGGCCGGCTTCGGGGCCAAGCGCTGCAGCAGGTCGTCAATGTCGTAACGGCCAGGGCCCAGCCGCGCCAGGCGCAGCTGGGGCGCGTCGATCTCCAGGCCCGAGATCACCGGCGCCAGGCGCAGCAGCGAACGTGCGTCGATGTCGACGAACAGCCGTTCGACGCGCAACTGCGGGCTGGAGTCCGGGTCGCCCGGGGCAGCGCCGAGCGACAGGTCTCGCAGCGTCAGGGCCAGCGAGGTGGGCGCGAACTGCAGCTGGCCGACCCGCAGCTCCCGCCCGAGCAGTTCGGAGCCGCGCGTCTGCAGCTGCCACTTCAGCAGCGGAGGCAGCGCCAGCCAAGCCGCGGCCCACAGCAGCACCAGTGCCAGCGTGGCCCACCCCAACAGCCGCAGTGCGCGCGACTTCAGCAAATCAATCCCCTTGCCCGGGAGCCCCTCGCGCCGGCCGCGCGGGCGTGTCCCGCTCCTGCACAATCGTAGCAGTCGGGTCGGTGGCTGCCGGCGCCTCCAGCGGAACATGAACCGGTGTTGAACGATCTGTTTGCTCAGCAAGGCTGGGTGGGCTGGAAGCCGGTGCTGACCGCGCTGGCCCTGCCCCCGGTGCCAATGCTGTTCTTGATGCTGCTCGGCGCAGCGCTGGTGCGGCGCCGGGCGGTCTGGGGCGGGCTGCTGCTGCTGGCCGGCGCCGCCGGCATCTGGTTCGGCAGCACGGCCGCAGTGGGCGAGCGGCTGCAGCGCCAGTTGCTGCATCCGTCGCGTGCACTCACCCTTCAGGACCTGCAGCAATTGCAGGCGCAGCGGCGCACGGCCGGGCCGCCGGCGGCGGCGATCGTCGTGCTGGGCGCCGGACGCGAGGGCTATTCACCGGAGTACGGCGCGCACAACCTGACGCCAATGGGCATGGAACGCTTGCGCTACGGCCTGTGGCTGGCGCGCGAGACCTCGTTGCCGCTGGCCTTCAGCGGCGGCATCGGGCATGCGCAGGCCGACGGCCCGGCCGAGGCCGAAGTGGCTGCGCTGATCGCCGCCCGCGACTTCAACCGTCCGCTGAAGTGGGTCGAGTCCGCGTCTCGCGACACCCGCGAGAACGCCGCCGCCAGCGTGGCGGCGCTGCGCGCAGCCGGGGTGACGCGCATCGTGCTGGTGACCCATGGCTGGCACATGCGGCGCAGCCTGCGCGCGTTCGAGCAGGCCATCGCGGCCAGCGGCGGCGGCATCTCGTTGCAGGCGGCGCCGATGGGCCTGGCGCGCTCCGAATCGGCCGGCGCGCTGCGCTGGCTGCCCAGCAACGACGGCTTCAGCGCCACGCGTAACGCGCTGCGCGAGTACCTGGGCCTGCTGGCGGGCGCCTGAGGCCGGCGGCCACGTCCAGGGCGCAGAATGCACGGCATTGAAGACCCAGCCGAAGATTGCGTGCCCATGAACCGAGTCCTCGCCCATTGCGGCGCCCGAGTCCCCATCGTCCAGGCCCCGATGGGCTGGATCGCGCGCAGCGCGCTGGCCGGTGCGGTGTCGCGGGCCGGCGCCCTGGGCATCGTCGAGACCTCCTCCGGCGAGACCGAGGCCTGCCAGGCCGAGATCCGCAAGATGCTGGCGCTGGGGCTGCCGTTCGGCGTGAACCTGCCGATCCGCTTCCTGAAGGACGATGCGATGCTGCGCTTCGTCTGCGAATCGGGCATCCGCTTCGTCACCACCTCGGCCGGCAGCCCGGCCAAGTTCATTGCCCCGCTGCACGCCGCCGGCATCGTCGTCTACCACGCGGTGCCCACGCTCGCGGCGGCGCTGAAGAGTGTGGATGCCGGCGTCGACGGCCTGGTGGTCGAAGGCAGCGAAGGCGGCGGCTTCAAGAACCCTGAGGAGGTGTCAACGATGGTGCTGCTGCAGGCGGTGCGCGAACGCGTCGAGGTGCCGTTGATCGCCGCCGGCGGCATCTGCGACGGCCGCGGCATGGCCGCCGCCTTCGCGCTGGGCGCGGAGGCCATCCAGATGGGCACGCGCTTCGTCAGCTGCGAGGAAAGCCCGGTGCACGCCAACTACAAGCGCGCCATCGTGCAGGCCGACGCCACCGGCACCTGGGTGCTGAACAAGAAGTCCACGCCTTGCATCCGCGCGCTGAAGACGCCGTTCACCGCCACGATACACGAGCAGGGCCTGATGCCTGCGGACACCTTCAAGGGCATCCGCTCGGTTTACTTCGACGGCGACATGGAAGCCGCGCCGGCGCTGGCCGGCCAGTCCGCCGGTTTGATCCACGAGGTGAAGTCGGTGCAGGCCATCATCGACGACACCGTGGCCCAGTTCCGCGCAATCACGCGCCGACTGGGCGCCCTGGGGGACGCCGGCAGCTTCGGCTGAACCGAGGCACCAAACTGAAACCCCCCGGGCCTTGCGGCGCGGGGGGCTGGCGGCAGGACCGCCTGCGGGGCTCCGGAGAAATCAGGTCCGGGGCTCCTGATGCGCAGAGACTACGCCATCACATATGCCTGATGACAGGCAGCTGAAGGTTAAGGCAAAGCCGGCACCCGGGCAAGGGCGGCGCCGGGCGACCAGCCATCTTGGGCGCAGGCCGGCTCATTGCGCAGCGAGCAGCCGCTCCACCAGGCCCGATACGCGCTGCGTCACCTGCGCGTCCATCGAGATCGGCCTGCCCCACTCGCGCGCCGTCTCGCCCGGCCACTTGTTGGTGGCGTCCAGCCCGACCTTGCCGCCCAGGCCGCTGACTGGCGAGGCGAAATCCAGGTAGTCGATCGGCGTGTGCTCGACCAGCGTGGTGTCGCGCACCGGGTCCATGCGCGTGGTCAGGGCCCAGATCACTTCTTTCCAGTCGCGCACGTCGACGTCTTCGTCGGTGACGATGATGAACTTGGTATACATGAACTGGCGCAGGAAGCTCCACAGGCCGAACATCACGCGCTTGGCATGGCCCGGATAGGCCTTCCGGATGGAGATCACCGCCAGGCGGTAGCTGCAGCCTTCGGGCGGCAGGTAGAAGTCGACGATCTCCGGAAACTGCTTCTGCAGGATCGGCACGAACACCTCGTTCAGCGCCACGCCCAGCACCGCCGGCTCGTCGGGCGGCTTGCCGGTGTAGGTGGAGTGGTAGATCGGGTCGCGGCGGTGCGTCAGCCGCGACACCTGGAACACCGGAAACCAGTCCTGCTCGTTGTAGTAGCCGGTGTGGTCGCCGAAGGGACCTTCCAGCGCGTGCAGGTAGCCGTTCCGTTCGCGCAGCGGCACGCCCATCTCGCTGTGTCCGCTGAAGCCGTCGGGCGCGGCCGGGATGTGGCCTTCGAGCACGATCTCGGAGCTGGCCGGCACCTGCAGCAGCAGCTCGCCTTCGCCCACGCTGGCGTGGACCAGTTCGGTACGGCGACCGCGCAGCAAGCCGGCGAACTGGTACTCCGACAAGCTGTCTGGCACCGGCGTCACCGCGCCCAGGATGGTGGCCGGGTCGGCACCCAGTGCCACCGCGATCGGGAAGGGCTGGCCCGGGTTGGCACGGCTGAAGTCGCGGAAGTCCAGCGCGCCACCGCGGTGCGCCAGCCAGCGCATGATCAGGCGGCGCGGCCCGATCAACTGCTGGCGATAGATTCCAAGGTTCTGGCGCAGGCGTGGCCTGGCGAGCGACTGCGGGCCGCGCGTGACCACCAGGCCCCAGGTGAGCAGCGGCCCAGCGTCGCCGGGCCAGCAGGTCTGCAACGGCAGACGGCCCAGGTCGACGTCATCGTCCTGCAGGACAACCTCCTGGCAAGGAGCTCGTCGCTGCACCGAGGGCTTCATGTCCCACAGCGACTTGGCCATCTCGAGCAGCTTGCCGGCGTCCTTGAGGCCGCGCGGCGGCTCCGGCTCCTTCAGGCTGGCAAGCATGCGGCCAATGTCGCGCAGTTCCTGCACCGACTCGCTGCCCATGCCCAGGGCCACCCGTTCAGCGGTACCGAAGAGGTTCGTCAGGCAGGCAATCTTGTAACCGACGGGCTTTTCGAAAAGCAGTGCCGGGCCACCGGATCGCAGCACGGCATCGCTGATTGCCGTCATTTCCAGGTGCGCAGACACCATTTCGGGCACCCGCACGAGCTTCTTGAGCTCTTCGAGCTGCCGGATGAAGTCCCGCAGGTCCCTATAAATCATAACTCAAAGAAATTAACAAAACAATTAATATGCTTGACTTGATATACATCGATCCTTAGGATCTGCGACTCGTTGACGTCGTGCAGGGTAAACCCTTTGGCTGCTGGCAAGGCTCCTGGGACGTCGACCATGGGCAGTACCCGCGCCTGGACGGCGTCGAACGGTGGCTGAATCCCTTTCGGTTCGATTATCACTGTCGCCCCGCGCCGCCACGCGAGCCGGGGATAAGGTGGCCGGCGGTCAGCCGCCGGCTCAAGAGGAGAGGACTCACATGAAGAAATTGCACCGGCTTCGAGCCGCGCAGCAATCGACGGTGCGCTGCGCTGGCCTGTTCATGCGCGATGTGGGCAACGGCTTGCTCGAGATCAGCCATAACAGCCTGGCGCTGCTGGGCCTGGCGGTGGTGGTGGTCTCGGTATTCGTCGCCGGCCGGCCCGAGCTGCGCCAGCAGACCGAAACCTGGGCGCTGGGCTGGCTGCAGGAACGGCACGAGATCCGCAACGAAGGCGGCGAGGCCGGAGACCTGCGCGTGGTCGGGGCCGAGCCAGACGCCGTGGCCCGTGCCACTGCCGTCCATCCGAGCGAGTTGACGCAGCAGCAGGTGGCGCTGGCAAAGTGGATCTCGCGCCGCTACAACGTCGCACTCGAGCCGGTCGGCCGGCTGGTCCAGGAAGCCTGGACCATCGGCCATGCCGTCGGCCTGGACCCGACGTTGATCCTGGCCATTGCCGCCATTGAGTCCCGATTCAACCCCTTTGCGCAGAGCGCCATGGGCGCGCAAGGCCTGATGCAGGTAATGACCCGGGTGCACGTGGACAAGTACGAGCCCTTCGGCGGCACCCATGCCGCCTTCGATCCGATTGCCAACCTCAAGGTGGGCGTGCAGGTGCTGCGCGAGTGCATCGCGCGCGCGGGCGGCCTGGAGGCCGGGCTGCGCTGGTACGTTGGCGCCGCCAACTCGGCCGACGACGGCGGCTACCTGAGCAAGGTGCTCAGCGAGCAGGGCCACATGAAGCGCGTGGCCAGCGGCAGCCCGGTGCCGGCAAATGCGCCGATCCAGCGCACGCCCAGGCTCGCGCCCCCGGCTCAGGAGGCCGCCGCGCCGCCGCCCGAGCCCGCGCAGGCTGGCGAGCAGGTGGCGCTGGCGGACTGACGGCAGGACTGACGGTAGGACTGACGGCACCGGAATGACGGCACCGCAGCCGAGCCGCTACACTGGGGGCCTGCGCAACTGGCGATGAGGCGGCCCTGGGCGGGCGCCGAGGTGGAACAACCACCGTGGAGCGCGGTGACCGGCCCCGCGTCGCGTCAGTCAGCCGTTCGCCTGGGCAGCCCTGCACCGCCGCCCCTGCCTGGCAGGGCCGTGGCGTCGTGCCGGCCGAGCTTCACGCGCGAAGAGGACTGCCATGTTCGACCGTTCCCAATCCACCATCGCCCAAGTCGACCCCGAAGTCTGGGCCGCGATCGAGGCCGAGAACCGCCGCCAGGAAGAGCACATCGAGCTGATCGCGTCGGAGAACTACACCAGCCCGGCGGTGATGGCCGCGCAGGGCTCGCAGCTGACCAACAAGTACGCGGAAGGCTACCCCGGCAAGCGCTACTACGGCGGCTGCGAGAACGTCGACGTGGTCGAGCAACTGGCCATCGACCGGCTGAAGCAACTGTTCGGCGCCGAGCATGCCAACGTGCAGCCGAATTCCGGCTCGCAGGCCAACCAGGCGGTGTTCTTCGGCCTGCTGCAGCCCGGCGACACCCTCATGGGCATGAGCCTGGCCGAAGGCGGCCACCTGACGCATGGCATGCCGCTGAACATGAGCGGCAAGTGGTTCAAGGTGGTGTCCTACGGGCTGGATGCCCGGGAAGCCATCGACTACGAAGCGATGGAGCGGCTGGCCCACGAGCACAAGCCGAAGCTGATCATCGCCGGCGCCAGCGCCTACAGCCTGCACATCGACTTCGAGCGCTTTGCCAAGGTGGCCAAGGCGGTCGGCGCGTACTTCCTGGTCGACATGGCGCATTACGCCGGGCTGATCGCTGCCGGCGTATACCCCAACCCGGTGCCTCATGCCGACGTGGTGACCAGCACCACCCACAAGAGCCTGCGCGGCCCGCGCGGCGGCATCATCCTGATGAAGGACGCGGTGGCCAAGGCGGTCAACAGCGCCATCTTTCCGGGCATCCAGGGCGGGCCGCTGATGCACGTGATCGCGGGCAAGGCGGTGGCCTTCAAGGAGGCGCTGTCGCCGGACTTCAAGGCCTACCAGGCGCAAGTCGTGAAGAACGCCGACGTGCTGGCGCGCACGCTGATCGAGCGCGGGCTGCGCATCGTCTCCGGCGGCACGCAGAGCCACGTGATGCTGGTCGACCTGCGGCCCAAGGGCCTGACAGGCAAGGCGGCCGAGGACCTGCTGGGCCGCGCCCACATGACCTGCAACAAGAACGGCATCCCGAACGACCCGCAAAAGCCGATGGTCACCAGCGGCATCCGACTGGGCACGCCGGCGATGACCACGCGCGGCTTCAAGGAGGAGCAGGCGCGGCAGACCGCCCACCTGATTGCCGACGTGCTGGACAAGCCCGACGACGCAGGCCGTATCACGGAGGTGCGCGCCAAGGTGGCGGCGCTGACCCGGGCCTTCCCGGTCTACCGCTGAGCGTTAAGGCCCGGCGATGCGCTGCCCCTACTGCGGTCACGACGACACCCAGGTCGTCGAGACGCGCGAGGCCGACGAGGGCGGCGCAATCCGCCGGCGCCGCCGCTGCCAGCGCTGCGACAAGCGCTTCACCACCTATGAGCGCGCCGAGATCGCCATGCCGGCGGTCGTCAAGAAGGACGGCTCGCGGGTGGACTTCGACGGCGCCAAGCTGCGCGCGTCGATGCTGCTGGCGCTGCGCAAGCGGCCGGTCAGCATCGAGCAGGTGGACGCCGCGCTGGAGCGCATCCAGGACAAGCTGCTGGCCAGCGGCGCCCGGGAAGTGCCCAGCGCCCGGCTGGGAGAGCTGCTGATGCGCGAGCTAAAGCGCATCGACAAGGTGGCCTACGTGCGCTTTGCGTCGGTGTACCGCAGCTTCGAGGACGTGGACGAGTTCCGGCAGCTGATCCGCGATATCTGAGCCGCCGGCGGCGTCTCGCCCGCGCGCGCCGCGGCGCCTGCGTGCAGGCAGGCGCAGGCCTCACCCCCCCGATGGGGGACGTGCGGGGGCCCTCCAAATCCGGCGCGCCACACCCCCGCGCAGGGGGCGCGTGCGGGCAGGCGTTTTCCTACAGTGAATCCCACCCGATCGCTGCCAGGAACACCCCATGCAACACGCCTCCACTCGCCACGCGCAACGCGGCATGACGCTGGTCGAAACGACAATGGCGCTGTCGGTGGCCGCGATCCTCACCGGTCTCGCGGCGCCGAGCTTCGACAAGGCCCTGCAGCGCCGCCACCTGGAAGGCGCCGCCGCGCAGCTGGCCACCGACATCCACCACACCCGCATGCTGGCGGTGGCGCGCAACGCGCCGCTGCGCATCAGCTTCCAGGCCGGCACGGCAGGCAGCTGCTACGTGATCCACAGCGGCGCGGCCAACCAGTGCAGCTGCAACGCCGCCGGCGCCGCGGTGTGCGAGGGTGGCGCGGCGGCCGAACGCAGCGTGCACTTCGCCGGCGCGGCCGGCTTGAGCCTGAGGGCCAACGTGCGCTCGGTGCTGTTCGACCCGGTTCGCGGCACCAGCACGCCCGGCGCCACGCTGCAACTGGCCAGCCGCAACGCCGGCGCCATCCACCAGGTGGTGAACATCACGGGCCGCGTGCGCAGCTGTTCGCCGGCGCCGGCGCTCGCCGGCTACAAGAAGTGCTGAGTCGCGCGCCGACGAGCGGCACGCGCGGCACGACGGGCGGCACCGGCACGGCCCATACGGCCTGGGCGCAGGCTCGATAATTTCCTTTCATGGTCCCGCCCTTGCCATTGCAACGCTGCCGGCGCCGCCAGCCGGGCTTCACGCTGATCGAGCTGATGATCGTCGTCGTCATCATCGCCGTGCTCGCCGCGGTGGCGTTGCCGGCCTTCCTGGACTCGATCCGCAAGGGACGCCGCGCCGACGCGGTGGCCGCACTGACCCAGGTGCAGCAGTCCCAGGAACGCTGGCGCGCCAACCGGGGCAGCTATGCCGACGAAACCGAGCTCAGCACCGCCCCGCCGGACGGCCTGGGCATCGACGCCACCAGCAGCAACGGCTACTACACGCTGTCGCTCAGCGACGTGAGCGCCGCCGGCTACACCGTCACCGCCACCGCCAAGAGCGGCACGTTTCAGGCCTCGGACAGCGCCTGCCAGAAGCTGGTGCTGCGCCTGGCCGGCGGCAATGTCTTCTACAGCTCGGTCGATGGCGGCGGCAGCGCCGACGCGTCCGACTCCAAACGATGCTGGGCCCGCTGACGCGACGCGCGCCCTGTCGCCAGCCATGCCGCGCCGCGCGCGGCCTGACCGTCATCGAGCTGATGGTGGTCGTGGTGGTGGTCGGCGTGATCCTGGCGCTGGCAGTGCCGTCGCTGCGCGAGTTCCTGGCGCGCCAGCGGGTGGCCGCGGTCAATGCCGAACTGGTGACCGACCTGCAGTTCGCGCGCTCGGAGGCGGTGGCGCGAAACCGCGAGGTCTACCTGTCCTTCCGCAGCGCACCGCGGGCCGGCTCGCCGCCGATGAGCTGCTACACGATCCACACCCTTGGCGTCGTGGGCAACTGCGACTGCCGCAAGCCGTTGGGCACCGCCTGCGACGCGGCGGTCGACCTGGTCGAAATCAAGACCGTCCAGGTGCTCAGCGACACCACTGTCGGGTTACAGCACCTGCCCTGGCCGGCCAGCCGGCTGGGGTTCTCGAGCAACCAGGGGCTGGCATTTTGGTCCGGCCACCTGGTCACGGATGCCGACTACGTGGCCAACTGGCAGGATTTTCGCATTGGCGTCGAGAGCACGCTCAGCGGTAAGCTGCGTACCTCGACCGGCATCACCGGCCGCCCGCAGGTGTGCACCCCTGACGGATCCTTCGGCGGAGTGCCGCGATGCCCGGAATAAGCCGCCGCCGCGCGCTGCGCGGGTTGTCGCTGGTGGAGCTGATGGTCGGCATCGCCGTCGGCCTGATGGTCGTGGCCGGCGCCAGCTTCGTGGCCGTCAACCAGATCAGCGACAACCGCCGGCTGCTGCTGGAAACGCAGGTCCAGCAGGACCTGCGTGCCGCGGCTGACATGGTGGCACGCGACCTGCGCCGCGCCGGCTACTGGGGTGCGGCCGAATCCGGCATTTGGCAAGGCGACGTTCCAACCATCGCACCCAACCCGTATCGCAACACCAACCCCAATGCTGCTGAAGAAGACGCCGTCAGCGAAGTGACCTTCGCCTATTCACGTGATCCAGCAGGCGCCGAAGACGGCGCCGTCGACGACGACCGCGAGCGTTTCGGCTTCAGGCTCGACGGCGGCGTGATCCGCATGCGCCTGGGCGGCGCCTGGCAGGCGCTGACCGACGGCAACGTGCTCGAAGTCACCCGCTTCGACGTCAACCTGATTGAACAGACCGCTCAGCAGGCCTGCTTCAACGAATGCCCCGGCGGTGGCACCGCCTGCTGGCCGGCCCAGGCAGTGCGGCGCTTCACCGTGGACATCGAAGGCCGCGCCGTGGCCGACCCGGCGGTGGTGCGCAGCGTGCGCGAAAGCGTGCGCCTGCGCAACGACATCACCGGCGGCGCCTGCCCGCCCTGAGCCCTGGCCATGCTGCGCAGAACGCCCGTCCACGGAAAAGCGCCCCAAGGAGCGGCTGCGCTCGCCGTGGTGATGGTGCTGTTCTTCATCATGTCGCTGGTGGCAGCCTATGCCAGCCGCAACCTGATCTTCGAGCAGCGCACCTCGGCCAACAACTACCGCTCGACGCAGGCCTTCGAGGCCGCCGAAGCCGGCCTCGAATGGGCGCTGGCCATGCTCAACGGCGGGCGCATGGACGATGCCTGCACGCCCAGCGTCGACCCCGCGCGCGATGGCTTTCGCGAGCGTTACCTCGAGGTGCCCGCTGCCAACGGCCAGATCCTGGCGCGCACCTGGGTCGATGCCGGAACGCCCGCGCCGCTGCGACCGAGCTGCGTACGCGGCAATGCCGGCTGGACCTGCAGCTGCCCGGCAGCCGGAGACCCGGCGCTGGCCGCACCGGGCGGCGTCAATGCCACTCCCGTCTTCGTGTTGCAGTTCGAGACGGTGGCCGGCCAACCCGGTGTGGTTCGCGTGTTCTCTCAGGGCTGTAGCGGCTGGGGAACGCCCTGCATCAAAGGCGCCGGCAACCG